>NZ_JBHZOT010000043.1:0-1014 GCF_042787735.1 Priestia sp. YIM B13490 | reverse complement strand
CTACGTCATCTGCATAAGCAGTAGGATGACTGCAAAGTCAAACAATGTGACAGAGGGTATGGGATATGAGAAAAAGCTAAGGCCGTTACCCTGAAAAGGAACAGGAAAGCAGAATCATTGTATAACTGGACGGATACTGTCGGCTTTACAGACAAGGACAGGCTCGAAAGAGCGCCCACTTCTCATTGGTCTTCAACACGAAAATAAATTTGTGGCTATCTTCTAACGAAAAGGAGCGTGCTGTTATGAATACCTCTCTACGAGCGTCGGCGCACGTCTCGCATAAAGATTGGTACTCTATTGATTGGAGTATTATACAAAAATATGTAGCGAAGTTACGACAAAGAATTTATCGTGCCGAACAACAAAATCAACAAAGAAAAGTAAGGAAACTTCAACGTTTACTCCTTCGGAGTAAAGCAAATCTACTGCTTTCCATTCGCAGAGTAACACAACAAAATAACGGTAAGCGAACACCCGGTGTAGATGGCTATACCGCCTCAAAACCAAATGAACGTATCAATCTGTACAAACAACTAGTTCAACGCAATGTCTTTCGACATCGTCCAAAACCAGCAAAAAGAACATTTATTCCGAAGAAAAACGGAAAGCTACGACCTTTGGGCATTCCTACGATACGAGATCGAGTCTATCAAAACGTAGTAAAAAACGCACTCGAACCCCAATGGGAGTTTAAGTTTGAGCCCACTTCCTATGGTTTTCGTCCTAAACGAAGTACACACGATGCTATAAGTAATCTTTTTAATAAGCTTAACACCAATAGTAAGAAAAAGTGGGTGTTTGAGGGAGATTTCTTAGGATGTTTCGATCATCTTAACCATAATTGGATAATGGAACAAACATCTATGTTTCCGGGGAGCACTCTCATTAAAAGGTGGCTTAATATGGGATACATAGAGCAGGATATGCTTCGTATGACAACAGAAGGAACCCCTCAAGGGGGAATTGTGTCTCCCCTTCTAGCTAATATCGCCTTATGTGGTATGGAAGAAG
>NZ_JBHZOT010000041.1:0-1436 GCF_042787735.1 Priestia sp. YIM B13490 | reverse complement strand
TGAACTGAACCCAAAAAGTTAGACAATTTATATTTAAGCAACGTAGTTGGCATGAGTACGGTATTCGACTGGACTCATGCCTTTCAATTTTTCCTTAATTCGAGTGTTATTGTAGTAATGTATATATTCTTTTAGCTCTCTCTCAAAATGGTCCATATCTTTAAATTGTTGAAGGTATAAAAGCTCTGACTTCAATAAGCCAAAGAAATTCTCTATGACGGCATTATCTAGACAGTTGCCCTTACGGGACATACTTTGAATAATATTATTTTGTTGGAGTGCTTTTTTGTACTTCGACATTCTATAGTGCCAACCCTGGTCTGAATGGAGAATGACTTTTTCTCCCTGTTTTAAGTATTTTAATGCTTGATCAAGCATCTTACCTACCAAAGGATAGATAGGCTTTGATTCGATGTGATAAGAGATAATTTCACCGTTAAAAAGATCCAGTATAGGGGATAAATAAAGCTTTTTGCCAAACAGGTGAAACTCTGTCACATCTGTTACCCATTTTTGATTAGGCTGAGTAGCTTGAAAATCACGCTGCAGGACATTAGGAGCTGTTTCTCCAACATTTCCTTTATAAGAACGATATTTTTTAACTCGAACTAAACATTTTAATCCTAGTTCTTTCATTAAACGACGTACAGTTTTATGATTTAGTACATAGCCTTGGCGTCTAAGTTCTAGCGTAATACGACGATATCCATAACGTCCCTTATGATGATGAAATATATCTTGGATAAGGTTTTTCATATCTCCATATTTATCAATACGATTGGAAGAAGCATTTACCCAATAATAATAGGTACTGCGCGCAAGGTTAGATACAAGTAGTAGTAATTTTAAGTCAAATTGTTTCCTTAGTTCGTGTACTACTTCTGCTTTTTCTCGTGTTGAGATGTTTTCTGAACTAAGGACTTCAACTTTTTTAAATAAGCATTCTCTGCACGTAAATATTCTAGCTCAGCTTGTAGAGCATCAATTGATTGAGTAGTAGGTTTTTCTTGTTTATTCTTTATCTTCTTCATGGATGGACGCCTCTTTCCCTTAGGTTTTAGGGCATCAATACCACCATTCTCATAAAGAGTTTGCCACCTTTTAAGCGTTCTTCTAGATTTAATATTGAAGATGGCAGCTGTTTCTCTTATTGACGTACCCTGTTCTTTCATATAGGTGAGTACATCTAGTTTATCTTTTACTGAGTACCTTGCATAGGAATTTTTAAACGCTTCGTTCCCATGATATTGAAAGCGTTGAACCCAACTGCGTACATCTCCTTCATCTGCCCCTATAGAATCTCCGATTCTTTTAAAAGACCCTTCATTAGATAAGTATTTTTTCACAGCCATTAGTTTCTCTTCTTCTGAAAATCTCTTCATAAAAACTGCGCCTCCAATTGGTTAGATTATGTCTAACAATTGGGGCGCAGTTCA
>NZ_JBHZOT010000040.1:0-2518 GCF_042787735.1 Priestia sp. YIM B13490 | reverse complement strand
GTAGGGTAAGCACCCAGCGCCTTTCTGTATTTCTACAGGAGGTTTCCAAGAGCTCCCCTCCGAACCGTACGTACACCTTTCAATGTATACGGCTCTCCACTTATCAATCTAGTTTTCCATTATGGATGTCTCTATGGCATTTTAAACAGACTACTAAAGTTTTTCTTCGTCTTGCTATCATCTTTTGTTCCCAACGCTTTTTACCTTTTAAATCTTTTATTTTTCTTACATGATGTACTTCAAAAGGTTTTTCCTCTGTCTTACATATTTCACATGTTTGAGCTTCTAGCCTTGATATAAGACTGTTTCTACCTTTGTATTGCATTGTAGTTGGGAGGTAGTCTGTTTCCAGTTCTGTTAGAGGCTTTTGTCTTTTGAAGCCTTCATTGTATAGGTATCTTATCCTTTCCTCACCTTTTACTTTATACTTCACGCCAAAGGTTCCATTGATTGAGTATTTATTGATTATTTTCCCTTTAGGTTTTCTGTACTTAGAAGCAAAAGTCTTATACAAACTATATTCCATCACATATTTGAATTTGTTTATTACACTTGCATTATTAGCGATGCGATAATAGTTATATAATCCTCTGATCTCAGCATTGTACGTGCTAAGTATTTCTAAGTCATCCAACCTTATAAGGTTATTTCTGTGTAGGATTTTCCATTGACCGTCAGGTCTAATGTTTAGAGCACCTTTTTCTAATAAAGAGTTCACCCACTTTTCGTGGGGAACATATATCTTCACACCGCCATTATAAGACCTTTTAGGAATTCCATTTTTATCTTTTTTTATCGCTGAAGATCTTTGTACGGTTAAATCGTATCCTAGGAACCTAGCCATTTTTTTGCTATTTGTAACTAGAGTTTTCTCCAAGGATAAGTCTAATTTAAGCTCGCTCTTTAAATAGTTGGCAAAGTCTTTTTTAACGTCCTCTGCATCCTGTTTGCTACCGATTATTCCAATTATCCAATCATCAGCGTATCGGATGTAATTAAGACGTCTAAAGTTTTCATCCATTGGGTCCGTACAGTTCATACTACTTAATGTTTTTTGTTTCTCCCTTATGTTTTTTAACTTCTGCTTTTGTTGTTCCTTGGATAGGGAGTTCCAATTCTCATTTAGCCACTTTCTTTCTTCACTGACTTTGTATTGAACCCTCTTGTACTCTATAAGACTTTTTCTTTTAATGGTTTGCGAGTCAAATTTCTTTTTATATTTTTCCGCATATTTATCTAGCTCGTTTAAATAGATGTTAGCTAGTAAAGGACTTATGATTCCACCTTGTGGAACCCCACTATACGTCTTGTGATATACCCAATTTTCAACATAACCTGCTTTTAGGAATTTCCAAATAAGATTAATGAACTTTTCATCATCGATTCTTCTTCTCAATATTCCTATAAGAGTGTGATGGTCGATATTATCAAAGAACCCTTTTATATCTCCTTCAACAAACCATTTCACACCAGTAAATCGCCTTTGAATTTTTATTAGTGCTGTGTGACAGCTTCTTTGTGGTCTAAAACCATGTGATGTTTCCAAAAATTGTGGCTCGTATATACTTTCGAGTATTAATCTTAATACTTCTTGTACTAATTTATCATCGAAAGATGGAATTCCTAACGGTCTTTTTCCTTGCTTTTCTTTCGGGATATACACTCTTTTAACAGGGTGTGGTCGATATGATTGCTCTCTTAGTTTGTCAATTATGTTTTGTATTCTTTCAATACTCATTCCATCAATAGTTTTTCCATCTGCACCTTTAGTCAGATTTCCTTCTTTGGCGTTAATCTTGTGATAAGCTAAAAGATAAAAATCTATATTGTATAAGTTCCTATACAATCTTTTGTACTTATACTCAGTATCGTTTGCCTTAGACACTAGACTGCTTAATACATCATTTGGATTTCTCATGAAGCCTCTCGCTCCTTCCATAATTGTATTAAACTAGATAAGCTGTTCCCCTTCACCATGTAGTAGGCTTTCCCTACTTCCGATTACTACGGGAACTCCGTTACCTTATTAGATTTTCATGAGCCACATATCTTGCTTATTACACTTGATATCATCCTCAATAGCCATTTTCTTTGGCATTCTAACTTAGGTAATCCCCATTTAGTACTTCTGCAGACATAGCCGTATTGTGATATCGGATGTGACTTTCGTCCTTTTCCATTTATTATGGCTAGGAAACCACGGATATCAACTGTACAAAAGTTATCTACCTCAACTTTGTACCGTGGTTTTATTTCGTATCAGTCACCTTTCGAAATAGGCTTCGATATGCCCCCTCAGACTATCATTCAAGCAGTTTAGCTTTCATCCTTATTCACAACAATTTCATCTTGCCATTCAGTCGTGCCTTTGGTAACTAGGCAACTTATGACTTTACCAACATGCTTCACTCCCCACATTAGTTTCCCTCGTGGATAAGTTGATTGATGATAGGTTTATTAAGATATCTATACCTACTGCTTGCTATAGCAGATTCCCCAGAAGCCCTTATGGGCGCAC
>NZ_JBHZOT010000004.1:0-378677 GCF_042787735.1 Priestia sp. YIM B13490 | reverse complement strand
CCACAGTAGCTCAGTGGTAGAGCTATCGGCTGTTAACCGATCGGTCGTAGGTTCGAGTCCTACCTGTGGAGCCATACGGAGAAGTACTCAAGTGGCTGAAGAGGCGCCCCTGCTAAGGGTGTAGGTCGTGTAAGCGGCGCGAGGGTTCAAATCCCTCCTTCTCCGCCAGTCGTTTTAAATTCAAATATGGCCCGTTGGTCAAGCGGTTAAGACACCGCCCTTTCACGGCGGTAACACGGGTTCGAATCCCGTACGGGTCATCTCAAAAAGGTTTGCATATATGCAAACCTTTTTTATTTGCGCTTTTTTAAAGATTAAGTAAACAGAAATAATAGTTAGGAATAATTACCATGAATTTTCAGAATAAAAAGTAAGTTTTAAGCAGGATTTTCCCTATGTCATATGGAATTATTCATAAAGTAATAAAGTATGAAGAGTATGGGATAAAGAGCAATTTAAAAGAACATTTATTCTATTATATTTGTAGAAAAGGTTTATGTTTTTACTGTAAAAGGGAATGAGTGGTAAGAAGCGTATATTATGTGCGTATATTATGTTTGAAGTTAAAGGGGTGGCAAAAGTGAATCTAGCGGTTCAGCCTACTGAATTTGATGTTCATTTGTATCACGAAGGAAACTTATTTCGCAGTTACTCTATTTTCGGTGCGCATCAGGTAACGGTAGAAGGAATTGAAGGCGTACGATTTTGCGTGTGGGCACCTCATGCAAAGAGTGTAAGCGTTGTAGGTGATTTTAATAAATGGAACGGTTTTCAACATTCAATGGTTAAAGTTAATGAACAAGGTATTTGGATGACATTTATCCCTGAGTTAGAACAAGGGACTATTTATAAATATGAAATCATCACACAAAGCAATCAAAAAAAATTAAAAGCAGATCCATACGCTTTCTTCAGTGAAGTGCGTCCGAACACTGCGTCTATTGTTTACTCATTAGATGGGTACAAATGGAACGATCAATATTGGCGTAGAAAGAAAAAACAGCAAAATATATATGAAAGACCACTGTGTATTTACGAGCTGCATGCAGGGTCTTGGAGGACTCATGAAGATGGCAGCCTTTATACATATAGTGAATTAGCACAGGAGCTTATTCCTTATATTGCTGAACAAGGTTTTACACATATTGAGTTATTACCAGTCATTGAGCATCCGCTCGACCGATCCTGGGGATATCAAGGAATTGGATACTATTCTGCTACCAGTCGATACGGTACACCTAAAGAGTTGATGAACTTTATAGATGAGTGTCATCAAAATAATATAGGGGTTCTTTTAGACTGGGTACCCGGGCATTTTTGTAAGGATGAACATGGTCTGTATATGTTCGATGGAGAACCTACTTATGAATACAAACAAGAGCCCGATCGTGAAAATTACGTTTGGGGAACAGCTAATTTCGATTTAGGAAAGCCTGAAGTCCAAAGTTTTCTGATTTCGAACGCTTTGTTTTGGTTGGAGTACTTCCATATAGATGGATTTAGAGTAGATGCTGTAGCCAATATGCTTTATTGGCAAAATTCTTCTGGAAAAGCAGTGAATGATGGAGCTGTCAGCTTTTTGAAAAAGTTGAATGAAGCTGTTTTTGAATCTGATGAAACGATATTAATGATGGCAGAAGATTCAACGGACTGGCCGCTTGTTACAGCACCTACGTATGAGGGTGGTTTAGGCTTTAATTATAAGTGGAACATGGGATGGATGAATGACGTTTTAACATACATGGAAGCTGGCGTGGAAAGACGTCCCTATCTTCACGATAAAATGACCTTTTCACTAATGTATGCGTTTAACGAAAACTTTATTTTGCCGCTTTCTCATGATGAAGTCGTACATGGGAAAAAATCATTACTTAATAAAATGCCAGGTGATTACTGGCGCAAGTTTGCACAGCTTCGACTGCTATATGGATATTTCTTTGCACACCCTGGGAAAAAGCTTTTATTTATGGGCGGAGAGTTTGGCCAATTTGATGAGTGGAAAGATTTAGAGGAGTTGGATTGGATGCTTTATGATTTTGATATGCATCGCAATCTTAACGGATATATGAAGGATCTCATCAAGATTTATAAGAGAAGCAAGCCTTTATATGAATTAGACCATAATCCAGATGGATTTGAATGGATTGATGTTAACAACCATCATCAACAAATTTTCTCTTTTATTCGTAAGTCGAAAGAAAATCAGGAGATTTTTATAGTTGTTAGCAATTTTTCTGAGCATCCATATCATTCTTACAAAGTTGGAGTTCCAGTTGAGACAGAGTACATTGAAGTTATTAACAGTGATGACGAAGTGTACGGCGGTTCAGGTATTGTAAATAAAAAGGCATTAAAATCAGTGGATGAATCGTTTCACGGCCAACCTTTTTGCATTGAAATGAATATTCCGCCGTTTGGCATTAGTATACTACGAGCAAAGAGAAAACGAGGGGAGAGAAAACAACATGTTAAAAAAGAAATGCGTAGCGATGTTATTGGCAGGAGGAAAAGGTAGTCGGCTAAGTTCACTTACAAAAAATCTAGCAAAGCCAGCTGTACCATTTGGTGGTAAGTATCGAATTATTGATTTTGCTTTAAGTAATTGTACAAATTCAGGTATTGAAACAGTAGGTGTGTTAACACAATACCAACCGCTAGTTCTCAATTCATACATTGGAATTGGAAGCGCTTGGGACTTGGATCGACGGAATGGTGGCGTTACGGTATTGCCTCCATACGCGGAGTCAGATGGAGTAAAGTGGTATAAAGGGACGGCTAGTGCTATTTATGAAAATTTAAACTATTTAACACAGTATGATCCTGAGTACGTACTGATTCTATCAGGTGATCACATTTATAAAATGAACTATGAAAATATGCTTGATTATCATATAAACAAAGAAGCAGACGTAACGATTTCTGTTATTGAAGTACCTTGGGAGGAAGCGAGCCGTTTTGGTATTTTAAATACAAATAGTGACCTAGACGTAATGGAGTTCGATGAAAAGCCTCAGCGTCCTAAAAACAATCTAGCTTCCATGGGGATTTATATTTTTAAATGGAGTATTTTAAAAGAATATTTAGAAATGGATGCACGCAATCCATATTCAAGCCATGATTTTGGTAAAGATGTTATTCCGCTTTTACTAGACGAAAAGAAAAAGCTAATTGCATACCCATTCCAAGGTTATTGGAAAGATGTAGGAACTGTAAAAAGCTTGTGGGAAGCGAATATGGATTTGTTATGTGATAAAGACGAGCTTAATTTATTTGACTCTTCATGGAAAGTATACTCTGTTAACCCTAATCAGCCTCCTCAATATATCGCGCCAAACGCCTGCGTGGTGGAGTCATTAGTAAATGAAGGGTGCGTTGTTGAAGGAAACGTAGAGCAGTCCGTGTTATTTCCAGGTGTACAAATCGGCTCAGGTTCTGAAGTCAAGAAAACGGTTGTCATGCCTACTGCAAAGATAGGTTCTAACGTATATATTGAAAACGCTATTGTCCCATCGGATATTGAAGTTCCAGACGGTACTATTATTCGACCGACCAAAGGAAGCGAAGAAGTAATTCTTGTTACTCAAGAATTGATTGAATCAGTTGCTAAATGCATTTAACGAACAGAGAGGATGAACGACATTGAATAATCAAATGCTTGGTATTATTGATGCTTGTACAAACACAACAGCGCTGCAGCCTTTAACCTTTTATAGATCGATTGCTGCCATTCCTTTTGCAGGACGCTATCGATTAATCGATTTTACGCTTTCTAATATGGTGAACTCTGGAATTTCGAGCGTTGCCATTTTTCCCCGTGATCGCTATCGCGCATTGATGGATCATATAGGTTCAGGAAAAGAGTGGGATTTGGATCGGAAGCGAGATGGATTGTTTATCTTCCCTCCTATGACAAGTGATTTACACTTAGAAAGTCCATCACTATTCACGCAGTTCCGTTATCATATTGATTATTTCTTAAGAAGTAAGCAGGAATACGTATTAATTGCGAATAGTTATACGATATGTACAGTTGACTTTGAGCACGTGTTGCAACGTCATATTGCTTCAAATGCAGATATTACTGAAATGAAGCAGGGTGATAAATCGCTTAATATGTATATTATTAATAAATCTATTCTAGTTAATATTTTGCAAAATGAATCCCATGATTTTTATACGATTAAAGAAATGGTTCGATATATGGCACAATCTCATCGTGTAGAAAAGTATGAGCACCATGGATATACGGCTGAGATTTCTAGCTTAGATGCCTACTATAAAACAAGTATGGAAATTTTATCTCCAGATGTTTGGAAGCAGCTATTTATTAACGAACGTCCTGTTTTCACTAAAGTAAAAGATGAACCGCCTACTCGTTACGCAAAAAAAGCGGTTGTGAAAAATTCAATGATCGCAAACGGGTGCGTGATTGAAGGGCATGTGGAAAATAGTATTATCTTCCGAGGCGTTAAAATTGGAAAAGGTACGGTCGTTAAGAATAGCATTGTGATGCAAAAAGGCGTTATTTTAGAAAATAGTGTATTAGAAAATGTTGTTTTAGACAAAGATGTGAAAATAGGAAGTAATGAAACGTTGCTAGGTGAGTCAGGATTACCTAGAGTCATTGCTAAAGGAACAACTCAAGGAGCGTTGATGAAGTCGTGAATGTATTATTTGCTGTATCAGAATGTGTACCTTTTATTAAAACAGGAGGATTAGCAGACGTAGCCGGTGCCCTGCCTAAAGAATTAAAAAAGTTAGGAACGAACGTATGTGTAGTCATGCCAAAGTACGGAACGATTCCTCAACATTATCAAGATGAAATGGTGCTTGAAAAAGTTATTCATGTGCAGGTTGGGTGGAGAAGACAGTACTGCGGAATTGAATCGTTAACGATGGATGGCGTTAAATATATTTTCATTGATAATGAATATTATTTTAAAAGAGATAGCTTATATGGACACTACGATGACGCTGAACGATTTGCTTTTTTCAGCAGAGCTGTGCTTGAAGCTATCCCATTTTTAGAGAATGAGCCTGATATTATTCATTGTCACGACTGGCATACGGCTATGATTCCATTTTTACTTCGTGCTAATTATGATATGTATGATCATATTCAGACGGTCTTTACGATTCATAACTTACAATTCCAAGGAATCTTCCCTAAGAGCAATTTATATGAGTTATTAAATTTAAATGAATATTATTTTACTACAAGCCAGCTCGAGTTTTATGGGAATATTAATTTTATGAAAGCTGCGCTTGTATCAGCTGATAAAATTACCACGGTAAGTCCTACATATCGAGATGAAATTCAAATGCCATATTACGGAGAAAGTTTAGATGGATTATTGCGTCAGCGAAATCAAGATTTAATTGGGATTGTAAATGGAATCGATGAAGAAGCTTATAGCCCAAACGCAGATCAGCTTATATCTTATCCTTATTCGGTAGAAAAGATTGAAGGGAAATATAAAAATAAAAAAGAGCTCCAGCGCTATCTTGAATTAGAAGAAAATAAGGATGTTCCAATTATTTCGATGGTTACAAGGTTAACTCAGCAGAAGGGATTGGATTTAGTTAAGCACGTTTTCCATGAGACGGTTAACTTAGGAGCCCAAATTGTTATTTTAGGAACTGGAGAATACGAGTTTGAGCAGTTTTTCCGTGAGATGGAAGATACGTACCCGCAACAAGTAAAAGCTATTATTGGTTTTAATGAGGAACTTGCTCATAAAGTCTATGCCGGTACGGATTTATTTTTAATGCCTTCCCGTTTTGAGCCTTGCGGACTCGGACAATTAATAGCCTTAAAATATGGAACCATTCCAGTCGTGCGTGAAACGGGCGGCCTGAATGACACGGTCAAAGCTTATAATGAATATAGCGGAGAGGGAAATGGCTTCTCTTTTAAGAATTATAATGCTCATGACATGCTTCATACGTTAGAAAGAGCTGTTTCATTTTATCACCAGAAAGATGTATGGAAAAAATTAATGATGGATGCTATGAGTCAGGATTATAGCTGGGGGCAATCGGCATTTAAATATAATCAATTGTATTCAAATTTGACATCTACTCCATCGTGAAAGGGTGAGCAGATTGTTCTCTGATAAAAAAAGCTTTCAAGAGGCTTTTTTGAAAAAGCTGGAAATGACATATGGAAAGAGCTTTAAAGAATCTACTGTTCAAGATCACTATCATACATTAGGAAATATGGTGCGAGAGTATATTAGCAGCGATTGGATTTCAACCAATGAAATTCATAGGTCTTCACATACAAAGCAAGTGTATTATCTTTCTATCGAATTTTTACTAGGCAGACTATTGGGTCAAAATCTGTTGAACTTAGGAATTCGGGAAGTTGTAAAAGAAGGATTAAGTGATCTGAATATTTCACTTGAAAATATTGAAGAGATAGAAGTAGACGCAGGATTAGGAAACGGCGGATTAGGCAGGCTTGCTGCTTGTTTTTTAGATTCTCTTGCTTCACTTAATCTTCCTGGCCACGGTTATGGGATTCGCTATAAACACGGTTTGTTTGATCAAAAGATTGTAAACGGCTTTCAAATTGAGCTCCCAGAACAGTGGTTAAGGCATGGGAACTCATGGGAAGTACGTAAATTAGATCAAGCCATAGAAGTGAACTTTTGGGGCGAAGTTGAAATGGTACAGGAAGACGAAAAATTCTCTTTTCGTCATGTAAAAGGAGAACCCGTCTCTGCTGTTCCTTATGACATCCCGGTTATCGGGTATAAAACAGATACAGTGAATACACTTCGCCTTTGGAATGCGGAGCCTTCATCATTTCCAGTACATAAAGATGTGATGGAGTATAAGCGTCAAACAGAGGCTGTATCAGAATTTTTATATCCAGATGATACACATGAAGATGGTAAAATATTAAGATTGAAACAGCAATATTTTCTTGTATCAGCTAGCTTACAAAGTATTATCAGAGCACATCGAAATACCTATCAAACACTTACAAACTTTCACGAAAAAGTAGCCATTCATATTAACGATACTCATCCTGTACTTGCGATTCCTGAGCTAATGAGAATTTTACTGGATGAAGAAAAAATGGAATGGGAAGATGCATGGCATATTACGTCCAATACCATATCATACACAAATCATACGACTCTTTCTGAAGCCCTTGAGAAATGGCCGATTGATTTATTTCAACCCTTGCTTCCACGCGTGTATATGATTATTGAAGAAATTAATGAGCGCTTTTGTAAAGAATTATGGGAATCATATCCAGGGGACTGGCAGCGGATTGAAAATATGGCTATTTTAGCGCACGGGTTAGTAAAGATGGCTCATTTAGCAATTGTGGGAAGTTATAAAGTAAACGGTGTGGCAAAGATTCATACTGATATTTTAAAAGAACGAGAAATGAAAGATTTTTATCAGTTTTATCCTGCTAAATTTAACAATAAAACGAACGGAATTACCCACCGGCGCTGGTTGTTAAAAGCTAACCCACAGCTTTCCTCCCTTATTACCGAGGTGATAGGAGATAAATGGATTAAACAGCCGCATTCTCTTATAAAGCTCCAAGAGTACGTGGAAGATCCAAGTTTTTTACAAGGACTAAAAATAGTAAAACAACAGCGTAAAAAGCTGCTTGCGGATATTATTCAAGAGCAAACGGGAATTAAAATAGATTCTAATTCTATTTTTGATGTACAGGTTAAAAGGCTTCATGCTTACAAAAGGCAGCTTTTAAATGTGCTGCACATTATGTATTTGTACAATCGATTAAAAGAAGACCCTAATTTTCAAATCGTTCCTCGTACATTTATTTTTGGTGCGAAAGCTTCTCCCGGCTATTATTATGCAAAAAAAGTCATCAAGCTAATTAACTCTGTAGCTGATGTTGTCAATAATGATCCACAAACATCACCGTTTTTAAAAGTCGTTTTTTTAGAAAACTATCGTGTGTCACTTGCTGAGTATATCTTTCCTGCAGCGGATGTCAGTGAACAGATTTCAACCGCCAGCAAAGAAGCTTCGGGAACGGGAAATATGAAATTCATGATGAACGGAGCGTTAACTCTTGGCACGATGGACGGAGCGAACGTCGAAATTAGCGAGGCAGTAGGAAAAGATAATGTCTTTATTTTTGGATTAAAAGCCGAAGAAGTGTTGAGCTATCAGCAAAATGGAGGATACCGTGCCTATGATTACTACCATCATGATAAGCGGATTCGACAAGTGCTCGAGCAGCTTACCAACGGCTTCCTGCCTGACACATATGACTTATTCGAGCCTATATATGATTCATTATTAATGCAAAATGATGAATACTATGTACTCCGTGACTTTGACTCATACGTTACGGCACAGCAAAAAGTAAACGAAGCTTATAGAAATGAAAATAAATGGCTTCAAATGAGTGCGACGAACATTGCACACTCCGGCTTTTTTTCTAGTGATCGAACGATTGAGGAATATGCATCTGATATTTGGGGAATTCATTCCACTAAAAATTTATTAAATCAATAAATAGAAAAGGTGTAGTCAAAGACTACACCTTTTTTATTTTATCTGTTGTCACCGTTTAAGAAATCACCTAAAGAACCAAGGATACTGCCTTCACCTTTACCTCCCGTTGGGGAAACTGCACTTGATAAAACACGATCGGCTAGTCTGCTAAAAGGAAGAGATTGAATCCAAACTGTTCCCGGTCCTGACAGAGTAGCAAAAAACATGCCTTCCCCTCCAAACAGAGCTGTTTTAATTTTCCCTACATATTCGATGTTGTAGTTTACATCACGGGTCATGGCTACTAAACATCCAGTATCCACACGAAGGCGTTCACCCGGCTGCAGCTGTCTTTTATGAATGGTTCCGCCTGCATGCAAAAATGCCAAGCCATTACCTTCTAGCTTTTGCATAATAAAACCTTCACCGCCAAAGAAGCCCGTTCCTAGTTTTTTTTGAAAATCAATGCCAACGGATACGCCTTTGGCAGCGCATAAAAAGGAGCTCTTTTGACAAATGATTTTATGATCGAGCTGCTCTAAATCGACAGGAATAATCTTGCCTGGAAAAGGTGAAGCGAAAGATACTTTTCGTTTGTGATATCCGTTATTTGTATATACCGTCATAAATAAACTTTCACCAGTTAATACGCGTTTCCCAGCTCCTTTGAGTTTATTAAACAGCCCGCTGCTGTTGGAAGAAGAACCGTCACCAAAAATGGTTTCCATCTCAATATCATCTTCCATCATCATCATTCCTCCAGCTTCTGCTATAACACTTTCTGAAGGATCTAATTCAATTTCAACAAACTGCATGTCATCTCCATACAATTTATAATCAATTTCATGTGCATTCATCATTTTCACCTCATTATTAATTCTAATCTCCTATTCATTCGATGTCATCTCCTATAGCTCCTACTAAAAATAGAAAAAGAGTAGTATGAAGAACTACTCCTTTTCAGTGTATGGATCTTTCTCATAGGCTGGTAAATCTCCAAATATGGTCATCGTACCTTCTTCATCCAGTGCATTTTCATATCGCTCATGCTCTTTTGAAGGGTAAATAGGAAGAGGCTGTCCATATAAATCGGTAGCGGCAAAGTTTTCATAATCTTCAACGTACCCAATAGCTTCATCTGCCTCAATATAGGTTTCACTATAGTTAGACGTATCTTCTATAAAATCAGAAGGAGATTCAGACGTCCCGTAACGCGCAACGTCTTGCCAAGAATCTTCTGCGTCATATCCTGTTGTTTCGGTATCGTCATAGTCGTATTGACCAAATGGGTGATGGAGAACATTTTCTTCTACAGGTCTGTGCTTTGGAATATCCTGTGATGGGCTATGTTCTCTACAGTATAAAGTAGTTGGTACAGCCTGAAGTCTTTCAAACGAGATATCTTCTCCACATACTTTGCACGTTCCATACGTGCTGTGAGCGATTGCCTGAAGTGCTTCTTCTATTTCATGTAGCTCTTGTTTTGCATGTTCATTTAGTGCAAGGTCTTTTTCACGCTCGTATGTTTCCGTGGCTGTGTCACCAGGGTGGTTATCGTAGCTTGAAAGTTCTCCTACAGCATCGTGAGCGTCGCTTCGAGTTAGACCAAAATGATCATTTTGATCAAAGTGCGATTGAATATCAGCCTGCTGCTGCTGTAAATTTTGTTTTAACTGACTGATTTTTTGTTTTGAAAGTGTCATGAAGCTCCCCCTTAAAAATTTATTGTGCTTTTGTAGTATGTGTTAAAAATTCAAAAAAACACGATTCATATTAGGAGTATTTGGGATATTCATGAAGCTAAGAGAGAAAAGGAGTGGAAAATTAAAGAAAGTTAAAGGTTATAGAAAAGGGTATGATAAAAATAACGTTCTCGAGGTCTAAAGAGTACTGAATAGATCATAAAGATTTTTGATTCATTTAATGAAAAGGCATAATTTAGACAAGCGAAATTAATTTTTTCTCGTGAATCGCGATGCTAGATTTTTTTGAACTGAAAGTTTATAATAAGTTAGTTACAGACTTAAGAAAAAAAGATGAACGGGGGGACGTAGTGTGATTGCAACGACCGAACAGTTAGTACAAGAATACATTAAAGATGCGATTGAGTGTGCAAAAAATGAAAATCAGCCAAAATTGGTCAGTTTAGTGAAAAAAGTAAGACCTATTGACCCCCTTATTTTTTATGCGAACGGACATGACCAGTTTTATAAAGAACGCTTTTTTTGGAAAGATCCCAACAGTTATTATACATTTGTTGGATTAGGATATGCGCATACTATTTGCACTAATGCGGCAAAAGAACGTTATTTCCACATTGAAAATGAATGGAAGCGCTTTATAAAAGAAGACTTTTATAAAAATAACCAAATTTCCCCTGATGGGACAGGTCCTCTTTTATTTGGAGGATTTTCATTTGACCCAAATCAGTATCGAGAAAACTATTGGAGTGATTTCCCGAGTTCAAAATTTATGATTCCAACTGTGTTATATACTCAGGCAGACAAAGAAGGATACCTTACCGTTAATATGATGGTTAAAGGACAAGATTCTGTTAAAAAGCACATCAATTATTTCGAAGAGGTCCAAAAACTTGTTCTTTGTGAAGAGTACGACGGGGAATCCCATATTTCACCTTTGCTGTTGGAAAAAGAGGAAATTGGGGTAGAGAAATTTAAAGGAAATATTGAAAGAGCTACTACTTTAATTAAGCAACAGGCTATAGAGAAAGTAGTTCTTGCTCGTCAATTAAAAGTAAAATTTAATGAAGATATTTCTACTGAATACGTGCTTCAGCGTCTGTTAAAGGAACAGCCAACTAGCTACACATATATTTTAGAGGGAGAGCATCAGCATTTTATCGGCGCTTCCCCAGAAAGGCTAGTGCAAAAACAAGGAGATTATGTGTTTTCCACATGTTTAGCGGGTTCGATTCCAAGAGGAAAGACAAGGCAGGAAGATCACGAACTAGGTGAGGAATTGCTTCAAGATCCCAAGAACTTAATTGAACACGATGTTGTTGTTCATATGATTAAAGAAGCGATGAATTCTTATTGTTATGAAGTAGAAATTCCAAGTACGCCAAGTTTATATAAAACAAAGCATATTCAACATTTGTATACACCTGTTAAAGGGCGTATAAAGGAAGATGTAACGCTATTTTCATTTATTCAAAAGCTCCATCCAACACCAGCGCTAGGAGGATATCCTCAACAGGAGGCCTTGCCTATTATTCGACAGCTAGAATCCTTTGACCGAGGGTGGTATGCAGCTCCTTTAGGATGGATGGATATCAACGGAAACGGTGAATTTATAGTAGGAATCCGCTCCGCTGTTATTCAGCAGCAAGAAGCCGTTTTATTTGCGGGCTGTGGAATTGTAGCAGATTCTACGCCTGAAAGTGAATATGAAGAAACAAGAATTAAATTCAACCCGATGCTTTCAGCTTTAGGAGGGATTATGCGTGGAACACATTAAATCATTAACAACGTATATTGCGTCATTCGTGGATGAATTAGTAGAAGCAAATGTTGAAGAAGTAGTGGTCAGTCCAGGGTCACGTTCAACGCCTATTGCGATGCTTATGGCTGAGCACCCTGATATTCATGTGCACTTAAATATTGATGAGCGTTCCGCCGGCTTTTTTGCTCTAGGAATAGCAAAAGCAAAGAAAAAACCAGTGGCGCTTGTATGTACATCTGGAACAGCTGCAGCGAATTATTATCCTGCAGTAATTGAAGCTCACTATTCACGCATTCCTTTAGTAGTTATCACAGCGGATCGGCCGCATGAGTTAAGGGATATAGGTGCCCCGCAGGCCATTAATCAGAATCATCTTTTCGGTCAATATGCGAAGTGGTTTGTAGATACAGCTTTACCAGAAGAAAGTGCAGATATGAATCGTTATATTCGAACAGTAGCTTCAAGGGCTGTTCATACAGCTCAAGCTATACCGAGCGGTCCTGTACACATTAACGTACCTTTACGTGAACCGATTGTACCAGATTTATCTATTGAAGATTTATGGAGTCAAGGGAAACGCGGTAAATCATATGTGTCTGCTATTCATGGAGAAGCATCTCTATCTGAAAAAGGTTTCGAAGAAATTGCGAAGCGCTTAGAGGGAACAACAAAAGGACTTATTATATGCGGAGATCAAATGTCTTTAAAAGCAGCAGACAGCGTATGCCGTTTAGCTGAATCTTTAAGCTTTCCAGTGATCGCAGATCCGTTATCACAATTAAGAAGCGGCAAGCATTCAAAAGAAAATGTAATAGAGACATATGATACATTTTTAAAAAGTGATAAGGTTGATGAGCGTTTTTATCCGGAAGTTGTCATTCGTTTTGGCGCGATGCCGGTATCGAAACCGCTATTGCAATTTTTGAAAGCTCACGAGCCGACAGAAATGTTTGTAGTTGACCAAGGTAAAGGCTGGAGAGACCCTACTTTACGTTCGACAGTGATGATTGAAGCTGATGAGACATTATTTTGTGAAGAACTGATCAAGCGTCTTTCAGCGAATCAAGAGGAGTCTACTTCATGGCTGAGTCTGTGGAAAAAGATTAATGCTCAAACTGCACAGGCTCTGAGAACATTAACTTCCGGCCAAGAATGGTTCGAAGGACAAGTAGTTCAAGAAATTGTTGATGTAGTACCTGAAGGCACGGCTTTATTTGCTGGAAATTCAATGCCTGTTCGAGATATTGATTCTTTCTTCTTAAATACGGAAAAAGATATTCCACTCTTTGTAAATCGGGGTGCAAATGGAATTGATGGTGTAGTTTCGTCTGCTCTAGGCGTAAGCACGGCTTACGATCACACCGTTTTATTTATTGGTGACTTATCGTTTTATCACGATTTAAATGGTCTGCTGGCAGCTAAAATGCATAATTTAAATTTAACCGTTGTGCTAGTTAACAATGACGGCGGAGGAATTTTTTCATTTTTACCGCAGTCAAAACAAGAAAAGCACTTTGAATTTCTATTCGGTACGCCAACTGGATTAAACTTTGAGCATGCCACTCGTCTGTATGATGGCACATTTTCTTCAGCAAGCAGCTGGGAAGAATTTCGACATGCAATGAACCATGCTTTCACAAAAGGCGGTTTGCATGTTGTAGAGATTCGTACAACTCGTACAGAAAATGTAGAGACTCATCGCAGTTTGTGGAAACTTGTTTCCGAGGAAATAAATTTGTCAAACGGTGAGGAATAGGCAATGATGTATCAATTAGGTGGTGTATCTTACTATGTGCACACCGAGGGAAAAGGAGAGCCGCTGCTTCTGCTTCACGGCTTTACCGGCTCTTCTCAAACTTGGCGTACCTTTATGAAGAAATTCGCTAAAGACTATCAGGTAATTGCTGTTGATATTATTGGTCATGGCCAATCAGCAGCTCCCAAAGAAATCAAACCATATTCAATGGAAGCAGTTGTTGAAGCACTGCATGAGCTTCTTCAACAGCTATCTTTATCACAGGTGAATGTAATTGGATATTCGATGGGAGGAAGGCTTGCTCTTTCATTTGCCCAGCGATATCCACACCATGTGAAAAAGTTGGTATTAGAAAGCGCATCGCCTGGTTTAAAAACGCGAGAAGAACAAAAGCTAAGAAAAGAAAAAGATGAACAGCTGGCGAGCCGCATTATGAAAAATGGAATTGAAGAATTTGTGAACTTTTGGGAGGGAATTCCTCTTTTTAGTTCTCAAAAGCAATTGCCTAGCCATGTTCAAGAAGCGGTGCGTAAAGAAAGACTTTCACATACAGAAATCGGCCTTTCCAACAGTTTGAAAGGAATGGGAACAGGAGTCCAGCCGTCCCTTTGGGAGAAGCTGGACGATCTGTTGATGCCGGTTTTGCTTATTACAGGAGAAGTAGATCAAAAGTTTTGTTTAATTTCCAAAGAAATGCAAACATTAATACCAAATGCTACTTCTAGAATTATTTTAGGGACAGGCCATGCAATTCACGTGGAACAACCCGAGATTTTTGGTAGAATAGTAAGTGAGTTCTTAGCTACTACATAATTAGGAGGAAATAAAGATGACAGTTGAATGGACATCAGCACGTCAGTATGAAGACATTTTATACGAAACATATAACGGAATCGCTAAAATTACGATTAACCGTCCGGAAGTGCACAATGCATTCCGTCCAAAAACGGTAATGGAATTGATCGATGCATTTGCTTATGCTCGTGACGATGCAAGTATTGGAGTAATTGTATTAGCAGGTGCTGGAGATAAAGCATTTTGCTCAGGCGGAGACCAAAAAGTTCGCGGCCACGGCGGCTATGTAGGAGAAGATGAAATTCCACGTCTAAACGTTCTGGATTTACAGCGTTTAATTCGCGTAATTCCAAAGCCGGTTGTTGCGATGGTATCAGGCTATGCAATTGGCGGAGGCCACGTTCTTCATGTTGTATGTGACTTAACAATTGCAGCGGATAACGCTGTCTTTGGACAAACAGGTCCTAAAGTGGGAAGCTTCGATGCAGGATATGGCTCTGGTTACTTAGCTCGCATCGTAGGTCATAAGAAAGCGCGTGAGATCTGGTTCTTATGCCGTCAGTACAACGCTCAAGAAGCACTAGACATGGGATTAGTAAACACGGTCGTTCCATTAGAACAGCTTGAAGCTGAAACAATTCAATGGTGTGAAGAGATGTTAGAAAAAAGTCCAACCGCTCTTCGTTTCTTAAAAGCAGCATTTAATGCTGATACGGATGGCTTAGCTGGTATCCAGCAATTTGCGGGTGACGCAACGCTTCTTTATTACACAACCGATGAGGCAAAAGAAGGTCGCGATGCATTTAAGGAAAAACGCAATCCAGACTTCCAACAGTTCCCACGTTTCCCTTAAACAGCTGAAACAGCTTGGTGATTATCATCAGGCTGTTTTTTCAATTTAATTTAGTTAATCAGTATAAAAAGGAGAGAAATTCATGAGTAGCCAAACGATTCCTAATGGGCTTATGCAAAGAGCATATTTGACGCCAAATCGAGTGGCGGTAGAAACACCGCAAACGTCTCTTACGTTTCAAGAGCTTCATAAACGTGTTCAAAAAGTAGCACAGCAGCTTTCGTTTAACGGTGTAAAGCAAGGTGATACCATTGCTTTATACATGAAAAATAGAGTGGAGTTTATCGAGATTTTACATGCGATTTCTTATATTGGCGCCCGGTTGCTGCTCGTCAACACGCGTTTGACAAACGAAGAAATTAATTATCAGCTAACAGATGCAAACGTGTCGTTGCTTATTGCGGATGAAACATTTTTAATTAGAGAATTCCAAAGTTCCATTACTCAGCTTACTTTACCTGCTTTAAAAAGTTCTCCAGAAGCAGAAACAGGTTTTCAAAAAACGTGGAATCTCGAGGACACATTCACCATTATGTATACGTCTGGAACAACAGGTCATCCAAAAGGAGTGCTGCAGACATATGGAAATCACTGGTGGAGTTCTGTTGGCTCAGCGCTTAATTTAGGATTAAATGAAAAAGACTGCTGGCTTATAGCGGTTCCTTTGTTTCATATTAGCGGCTTATCTATTTTAATGCGGAGCGTCTTTTACGGAATGAAAATCATTTTAGAAGAACGGTTTGAAGCAAGAGCAGTAAATGAAGCCATTGAAAACAAAGGGGTAACGATTATTTCGGTTGTTACTTCTATGCTGTCCAATATGCTTGATGAATTAGCTGAACGCAAGTATCCAAATACGTTTCGCTGTATGCTTTTAGGAGGAGGACCTGCACCGCTTACTATTTTAGAGGCTTGTGTGAATAAAGAAATTCCTGTTTATCAAACGTATGGAATGACAGAAACATCTTCACAGTTCGTTACGCTTTCACCTGAAGACAGTTTGCGAAAACTGGGATCAGCAGGTAAACCATTATTTCCATGTGCAATGAAAATTGTAGATGAAAAAGGAAATGAGACCAGCGAAGCAGGAGAAATCATTGTTAAAGGTCCAAATGTTACAAAAGGATACCTAAATAAACCTGAGGCTACTCAAAAAGCAATTCAACAAGGCTGGTTCTATACAGGAGATATCGGGAAAGTGGATGAAGAAGGCTTTCTATATGTGTTAGACAGACGTTCAGACCTTATTATTTCAGGTGGAGAAAATGTATATCCAGCTGAAATTGAAAATGTTTTGTTGAAGCATCCCGCTGTTAAAGAGGCCGGTGTAACGGGAGTAGCTGATGAAAAATGGGGACAAGTGCCAGCTGCATGTGTTGTTGTAAACGAAGACGTTTCAGATGAAGAATTATATTTACACATTCAACAATTTTTAGCAAAGTACAAACTTCCAAAGTACTTCGTTCGAGTAGAGGAGCTGCCGCGAACGGCTTCTAATAAAATCATACGCCGGAAGCTATCATCGTTCATACAGAAAGGGAGCTAATCGATGATTATAAAAAAAGTACATCTTTATAAAATTGACATGAAGCTTCTTTCTCCTTTTTCAACAAGCTATGGTACGGTGCAGGATCGAGAATTGATTTTGCTTGAAGTAGAAGATGAACAAGGATTTACAGGGTGGGGAGAAGTCGTTGCTTTTTCATCTCCTTGGTATACGGAAGAAACGATTCAGACGTGTTTTCATATGTTAGACGATTTTTTAATTCCCTCGCTTCTTCATAAGCAGCTTCAAAAACCAGAGGATGTTCAAAAGCTATTCAAACCTCTAAAGCGAAATAACATGGCTAAAGCAGCTTTGGACTGTGCTGTATGGGATTTGTATGCAAAGCGGCAAAATAAGCCGTTATCTGAAGTAATTGGCGGAGTAAGGTCTGCTGTAGAAGCTGGAGTGGTAGTTGGCTTAAATGACATTTCCGTAATGAAAGAACAAATAAAGACTTACATGAAAGATGGCTATAAGCGCTTTAAAGTGAAAATTAAGCCGGGTGCTGACTATGAGCTACTGAAACAAATTCGAGATGAATTTCCAAGCATTCCTCTTATGGCTGATGCCAATTCAGCTTATACGTTAAGCGATAGTGATTCATTGAAGAAACTAGATGAATTGAATTTAATGATGATCGAACAGCCGTTAAGTTCTGATGATATCCTTGATCATCGATTGTTACAAAAGCAAATAAAGACGCCGATTTGCTTAGATGAAAGTATTGTGAGCTATGAAGATGCACGTCATGCAATCGAACAAGAAAGCTGTAAGATTATCAATGTGAAAATCGGGCGAGTTGGCGGAATGTCCGTAGCAAAGCAAATTCATAATTTATGCGCCCAACATGGTGTAAAACTTTGGGTTGGAGGAATGTTAGAAGCAGGGATTTCACGAGCTCATAACATTGCCCTTGCCACACTGCCTTCTTTCACGATACCAGGTGATATTTCTGCGTCGTCTCGCTATTGGGAAAAAGATATTATTAAGCCCGAAGTAGAGGTAGAAGCCGGAGTAATAAAGGTGAAGGGAAAACCGGGGATAGGATACGATATTGATAAAAAGTTTATCAAAACAATCACAGCATTTGAAAAAGAATACAAATAATTAAAAACCGTTTTTTGATGAAAAACGGTTTTTTTATTGAGGTTGTCAATGTTTAGTAGAAAAATAGGACAAATTTTTTAAAAAGAGCACATTGTTCCATCAAGCGTATCAAAACATGTTATGATGGAATAGTTTGATGAAAAAAGTCGAAGAGTTTTATCGTAAAAAACAAAATTATTTTTGAAAATAGGTTGATAGTTTTCTAAGTTGTCCTATATAATGTGTTTATAACATAACACAATATGTTGTTTTGAAATCCATAATAAAATACTATATTTTGTGTTTTCCAGTGAAAAAGGTGTCTGATAAAAAGACTTAAAAGGGAATTTGGTGAAAATCCAAAGCTGTCCCCGCAACTGTGAATGCTGATGAAATAAGGAAATCCACTGTGAGTAAACATCATGGGAAGGCCTTAAAGTAAAAAGAAGCATAAGTCAGGAGACCTGCCTTTTTTATGTCGTTTTATCTTCTTCGGGAGGTGAGAGGGTAGAGCGAGGATTGAGAAAAGACTTAGTGTCTTCTTCTATCTTCGTTCTATTCGCTCACCGAGGTACGGTGAGCGATTTTTTATTTTGAAGTGAAGAGAGGAGCCATATTTATGGTGAATACATTAAAGCCTACAATTCTACATGAATTAACTGCATATATTGAACGTTTAAAAAAAGAATTTACGCAGCTTGATTTTTCTTTGTATGAGGAAAAGGTTATTCAAACTGTTACAGTAAAGGAAAATATGACGGACGAAAAGGTTGCAAACGTCCTAATTTTGGCAGCCTTAGAGCGTATTTCAATGGAAGAACCCGATTGGACGTACGTAGCGGCAGACGTATACTTAAACGAACTATATCGAAAAGCAGCGGACAACCGAGGTTACGATAAAAAAGAGAAGTACGGTTCGTTTTATCAGCTTATTCAAGAACTAACAAAAATCGGCATTTATAATAAGCAGCTATTAAAAACATATACAGAAGAAGAAATTAATGAAATTGCTTCAGTCATTATTCCTGAACGCGATCGTTTATTTACATACATTGGATTGTTGACATTAGCAGATCGCTATTTAGCGACATCACATGATAAGCGCGTATACGAATTACCGCAAGAACGTTTTCTTATCATTGCTATGACGCTGATGTCTCAAGAAAAGAAAGAAAATCGAACAGCATTAGTAAAAGAAGCGTATTGGGCGCTTTCTAGTCTATATATGACGGTTGCCACACCAACACTTTCAAACGCAGGAAAGAGCTACGGACAGCTATCTAGCTGCTTTATTGATACGATTGATGACAGCTTACGTGGTATTTATGATAGCAATACAGATTTGGCCACGCTTAGTAAAAATGGAGGCGGAATTGGTGTCTACCTCGGTCATATTAGAAGCCGAGGAAGTGATATAAAAGGTTTTAAAGGCGTATCATCAGGAACAATTCCATGGATGAAACAGCTAAATAATACGGCTGTAAGTGTCGATCAGCTAGGTCAACGACAAGGAGCTATTGCCGTATATTTAGACGTATGGCACAAAGACATCTTTTCATTCTTAGACGCGCGTTTGAACAATGGTGACGAACGTCAGCGCACGCATGATTTATTCACTGGCGTATGTTTGCCAGATTTGTTTATGGAAAAAGTAGAGGCACGTGAAGACTGGCACTTATTCGATCCTCACGAAGTTCGTACGCTGATGGGCTACTCGTTAGAAGATTTTTATGATGAAGAAGAAGGCAGCGGTTCGTTCCGCACTCGTTACGCTGAGTGTGTAAATAATGAACAGCTTTCAAGAGAAACAGTACCTGCTATTGAAATCTTCAAGCGCATTATGCTTTCCCAGCTTGAAACCGGAACGCCTTATATGTTTTATCGTGATACGGTTAACCGAGCTAATCAAAACCGCCACGAGGGCATGATCTACTGCAGCAACTTATGTACAGAAATTACGCAAAATCAAAGCACAACGGTCGTAACAGAGGAAATTACAGAAGACGGAAAAATTATTATTACAAAGAATCCGGGCGATTTTGTTGTATGTAATCTTTCTTCTATCAACTTAGCGAGAGCCGTAACTGAAGATGTGCTTGAACGTTTAATTCCAATTCAAGTACGCATGCTTGATAACGTTATTGAGTTAAATGATTTGCCAGTACTTCAAGCAAAACTAACAAACCAAAAGTACCGCGCAGTAGGACTTGGCACATTTGGTTGGAACCATCTGCTTGCCTTAAAGAAAATAGCATGGGAAACAGATGAAGCGGTAGCATATTGCGATGAATTGTACGAGCAAATTGCTTACTTAACCGTACAGGCAAGCATGAACTTAGCTAAAGAAAAAGGTGCATATCCATTATTTAAAGGCTCAGATTTTGAGTCAGGCGCTTATTTTGAAACACGTAAATACACAAGCGAAGCGTGGAGTGAACTGCGTAACGAAGTTCAAAGCAATGGGATAAGAAATGGCTACTTAATGGCTGTAGCACCTAATTCATCAACATCTATTATCGCGGGTTCTACTGCAAGTATTGATCCGATTTTCCGTAAGTTTTATTCAGAGGAAAAGAAAAACTATAAAATCCCGGTGACGGCACCAGATTTATCACCAGCAACAAACTGGTATTATAAGTCCGTTTATTTAATTGATCAGCACTGGAGCATTAAGCAAAACGCCAAGCGCCAGCGCCATATTGATCAATCCATTTCATTCAACTTATATGTGCAAAATGATATCCGAGCAAAAGAGCTGCTGGATCTTCATATGACGGCATGGAAAGAAAAGTTAAAAACGACCTACTACGTACGTTCAACATCAAGTGAAGTCATTGAAGAATGTGAAAGCTGTCATAGTTAAAAGGAGTGAATAATTGATGACAAGCATGTTAAAACGAGAATTAATGAACGAAACAGCTCCGAACCGTTCGACAGGAATCATTAACGGCAAGAGCTCAAATATTCTAAACTGGGATGACGTTCGATTTTCATGGGCGTTTCCTAAATACAAACGTATGCTAGCTAACTTTTGGACGCCGTTTGAAATTAATATGGGTCAAGATATTAAGCAGTTCCCTCAGTTAACGGCTGACGAACAAGAGAGCTTTTTGAAAATTATTGGCTTGCTGGCGCTACTGGACAGTATTCAATCAGATTATGCTAGCAAAGTAGCTGACTATGTAACCGATTCTTCGATTAATGCTCTAATGATTATTTTAGCGCAGCAAGAAGTGGTTCATAATCATTCGTATTCATATGTTTTATCAAGTCTTGTACCAAAAGGAAAACAAGATGAAGTATTTGAATACTGGCGCACAGACGAAAAGCTTCGCGCTCGAAATGACTTTATTACAAACGGATATAAAGCATTTAGCGAAGAAGCAACGGTTGAAAACTTTTTGAAGTCTATGGTATATGATGTTATTTTAGAAGGCCTTTTCTTCTATAGCGGATTTGCTTTCTTCTATAATCTTGCGAGAAATCAAAAGATGGTGGCGACATCTACGATGATTAACTATATCAATCGTGATGAACAGCTTCACGTTGGGTTATTTGAAAAGATTTTCAAGGAAGTACTAAATGAAAATCCAGCTTATCGTACGGAGGAGCTAGAAACGTTTGTAGTTGAAACGTTCCAAGAGGCAGCTCGTCTTGAAATTGAATGGGCGGAATCTGTTATTGGAGAAAAATTCGACGGCATCACGATGAAAGAACTGCAGCAGTATATTGAATACATGGCTAATAAACGCTGTAATCAATTAGGCTTCGGCCGAGCTGCTTTCTCAGAAGCGCCGATTGAAAATCCTCTTCGTTGGATTATTGCTTATCAAGAGGTAGATTTAGGGAAAACAGATTTCTTTGAACAGAAATCAAGACAATATACAAAAGCATCAGATGCGAATGGATTTGATGATCTATAAATACAAAAGCTGACTAATTTCCTTATTGATTAGTCAGCTTTTTTTAAGTGAATAAGTCCAAGTTCTAACGCACGTGTGGTAATTAAGTCATCAATTTCTTCTGGAATGTTTTCAAGTGTTCCCCATTTATATGTCCATAAATGAGTAAACGATTGTACATAGATTGGAAAGGTTTGTTCATTTGCTTTTATTGCTTCTTCTTTAAAAAAATGAATCAGTTGTTCAGTTTTCATATTAGTCTCCTTTTTTATGATCTTGAAGAGAGAAAAAAGACAACCCAGAGGCTGTCCTTTTGCGGGTTACGCTTCAGTTGGCTTGAACGTTTTACAGTCTGTTTCATAACTGCTTGCTGCATGTTTTCCGCTATGACTTACCACGTAAATTTCTTCTGCGCTGCAGTGATTTCCATTTTTCCAAAAGTGACAGTTATTTACTTCACAAAGAATGTTTTGTTCCAACGTTAACCCTCCTTTGTATGTGATAGCTATAGTATGGTCAAAATTCAACTAACTTATAAGAAAGGTGGTAGACTTTCATTTTAATTGAGAATTTTTATCAATTAAACATTGACAAAGAGAATCATTCTCAATTAAACTGTGTATATAGTAAAGAATACAAGTTGTTGGCAAATCATTAAATGAATAATTAATTGGGAGGGAACAAACATGTCATCAGTTATGGTTGTAGGAGGAGACAGGTTAAAGCATATTACAGATCGTTTAGCAGGAGAAGGATTTAATGAAGTAATTCATTTAGATGGCCGTAAAAGCAATATGGTGAAGCGAGAAATACCCGAACATATTGGGTTTGTATTAGTTATTACGGATTTTATTAATCACAATATGGCAAAAGTCATTAAAGAGAAAGCAAAAAAACAAAAAAAACCGATTTATTTCGTCAAACATTCATGGAGTGCTATTCGTCAAGTGATTGAGCAAATTTCATGATTTAATTTTTATTTATTATTGAGAATGAATTTCAATTAGGGTGGTGAGACATAGGTGGAACCGATAAAAGTGAATATAAAGACACTCTCTAACGACCACATCGAACAATTTATTCGATGTCCATACAAATTTTATCAGCAGCAGCTTCTTTTGAAAAAAACATCTATAGATTGGAAACAGCTCGTTCAAGTAACTGTCCATCAAATCATTAAAACATACTATAGCAAGCCAGTTGAGTATCGCTCAAACCTCTATGTTTTACAGCTCATTGAAAAATATTGGCGCCTAAAGCCAAATATGTTTTCATCACCCGTTCACTATTACGATGTGTTAGCTAAAGTAAGCGATTATTTACTAAGGTTTTTAGGAAAGAAAGCACATGTAGAATTACCGCTTTTTGTGTTTGAGAAATACAGCGTTTATGTAGAAGAAATTCAAAGCAACCTTTCTCTAACCATTGATTTTGCTGCATGGACAGAGAAGTCTTATACGGTAACAAAATTCATTCTAGATGACCATGAAGAAGTGAAAAACGCCATGAAAGACTTTATTATCGTTTTTTCGAAACAAGCTTTTAAAAAGGTTCCTGAACAAATTCGTTTTTATTCATTATTAACTGGAGAAACAACAACTTATCATATTGCACCAGACGATTATCAAAAAGCCATACTTCAACTACATATTGTCAAAAGTGTGTTAATGGAACCAAAACATTTTCAAAAGAATTATGCATCCAGTGAGTGTGAAAACTGTCCTCTTCAACGAGAATGCGCTGAAGAAGGGGATATGCGGCCGACACTGCTGGTGTAAAGGAGCGTCATTTACATGAAGGAAATCTTACTAGCTTATGCGAGTATGTCAGGTAACACAGAAGCGATAGCCGATTTGATCGAAGAAGAATTAGTCAAGCATGGATTGCATGTGAAACGAGCAGAAGTATATGACATTGATGCTTCTGACCTTGTATCTGCAGAATCTATTATCTTTGGAGCTTATACGTGGGGAGATGGAGAGCTACCAGATGATTTTTTAGATCTTTATGATGAAATGGATGATATAGATCTCAGTCAAAAGCAGATGGCTGTATTTGGCTCAGGTGATTCATCATATGATGTTTTTTGCGGAGCAGTTGATTTAATTGAAGAAAAAATAAAGAAACGTAACGGAAATATAGCCGTTCCCGGTTTGAAAATCGAGCTCTCCCCCTTTGGAGAAGATGTAGAAAAATGTAAGGTATTTGCTAAAGGTTTTGCTGAAGTAGTAGCAAAATCTGCTGCTTCATAAGAAAACCCGGTCAAGTGCTGACCGGGTTTTTTAATATGGTTTCTTTTTGCTGTATTCTTTATTGTCTTTCATAAATAGACGCCAGAAATAAAAGAATCCAGGAAATAAAATAGCAAAACCAACAATATACACAATAAATAAAGAATGAAATGCATCGGGATGTGTAAATCCATTCTCAATCGTTACGTTTGGATAGACAACATAAGGTAAATGACTTCGTCCGTATACGTAACTTGCTAAGAAATATTGAAGGATAATGGATACCACGGCTAAACGAGGCATGCCTTTTCCTTTTTGAGAAGGTAGCAGCAGAGCAATACCAGCTACTACAAATAGACCTACAGATCCGTAAAGAAGGGGCTTAAACTGCATCATTTTATCATATAACCAGCTTGCTTCTGATTGCATTGTAATCATAATAAAGATAGCCATTAGCAGGGAAAGAGGTCCTGTAATGAGCGCATCACGCCGATAGACCGCATAAGCTTCCATTTCGTCAGATGACTTCGAGTAATCTGCTAATAACAGAGACGATAGAAACAGCGAAGAGCTTATGGCAAATCCGATAAATGAATAGACATGCGGACTTGAAAATACTTTTGCTAAGTTTAATTGCTGCGTGCCATCAATTATATCAATAAACCCACCTTGACTTACTGGCAGTACAGCGATTAAAAAAGCAGGAATTAACACGCCGGATATACCGGATATATAAACCAACGCTCTCCGATATTTGAAGCTGCTAGCATAGTGTGAAAACACTAAAAATCCGCTTCGAATAGATAAGAGAAGTAAAATGATACTTCCGGGTATTAGTAACACTGTGCCAAGCGTAAATGTAGCTCGAGGAAAAAAACTAAACAGCGCAACAACAATCGCAACGATAAATACATTGGTTACTTCCCAAGTAGGTGATAGATATCTGTTTGCTACATCTGTAGCATTTGTTTTCGTACGATTAATATATACCATCGACCAAAAGCCAGCTCCAAAGTCCATCGTTCCCATTACGGCATAGATAAAAATGAAGCCCCATATTACAGTAATTGCTAGTAATGAATCACCCATATTCTCACATCCTTTTTAATCTGCTTGCGCAGCAAGCTCTTTAGAAAGCGGATTTCTTCTGAAATAAAACACCAGTACAAGGGCGACTGCGGCCACGAGTACGATATAAACAAGCAAAAATAAAAAAAATAAAATATGCAAATTAGCAGAAGTGGTAACTGCTTCTGATGTACGCATGATGCGGTAAATGACCCAGGGCTGTCTTCCGGTACATGCGAAAATCCATCCGAATTCAATGCCCATGATCGCGAGAGGGCCCGTTGCGACAAATGCCCACATGAAAATTTTAGGGAAGCTTTTCTTCTTTAAAAACTTGTACCAAACAACGCCCACTAGCGCCACTAAAATTAAAATCGATCCGATAATGACCATACCGTTAAACAAGGTATGCACAAAAAGCGGCGGCCAATAATCCCTAGGGAAGTCATTAAGTCCAGTAATCACTGTATTAAAGCTATTACCCGACAAGAAGCTGAGCATCCATGGAAACTCAATTCCATACTTGACTCGCTGTTCTTTTTCATCTGTGAATCCACCTAAAGCTAATGGCGCATGATCTTGCGTTTCAAATAGACCTTCAGCTGCTGCAAGTTTTTCGGGTTGATATTCGTATACTTTTTGCATAGATTCATGTCCATTCAAAGCTGTTACAAAAGAAAAAATCCCGCCGATTACTAATCCCATCATCAGCGCTTTATGATGAAATTTATATTCTCTTGGATTATGTTTTCGCGCACGAAGCATTTTAAAGGCAGCGACTGAAGCAATGACAAAGCCTCCGGTTGTATAAGCAGAAACGGCTACGTGACCGGACGTTACAAAGAAACTCGGATTAAAGAAAGCTGCCCAAGGATCTACGCTTACAATTTCGCCATTTAAAATTCGAAAGCCAGCAGGTGTTCCTTCAAATGCGTGCACGTTTGTAATTAAAACGGCAGAGGCAAGAGCGCCTATTGCTACTAAAATTAGACTGATAATCCTCATTTTTCGAGAAATACGGTCCGCTGCGTATACGTAAATAGAGAGAAACAGAGCCTCAATAAAGAAAGCATAAATTTCAATTTGAAAGGGAAGAGCCATCACTTTTCCTACGATTTCCATAAAACCCGGCCAAAGCAACGCTAATTGTACACCAGCAATCGTTCCCGTAGGAATGGCGACTCCAAGCAGCACAGCAGCTCCTTTTGTCCAACGCTGTGCCATAAGTTCATAATCTTTATCTTTTGTTTTGTAGTAAAGAATTTCAGCCAATAAAATCATGAGAGGAATGCCGACGCCAAGAGTGGCAAAAATGATATGTACTCCCATGTTCAGACCAAACATTGAACGTGCAGTAACTAAATGATCCATTCATTTTTCAACCTTTCCAGTAAAGTATTGATAAACCTTATTGTCCACTTTTTACCACGCTTTATGCATCAGAATTGGTAAAACATATAACTTGAAAATAGTAATCATTACGATTATAATGAGTATATATTGTTTTAAAGGAGAGATATTTAATGAAAACAAATATTCATCCAGACTATCGTAAAGTTGTATTTATGGATACAAATAGCGGAACATCATTTTTATCAGGATCTACAAAACAATCAAATGAGACCGTTCAATGGGAAGATGGCAACACATATCCGCTTTTAAAAGTTGAAATCAGTTCGGATACACATCCATTTTATACAGGAAAACAAAAATTTGCTGATAAAGGCGGCCGTGTAGAACGCTTTAAGCAAAAATATAAATTACAATAAAAAAACTAGCCGGGAGGCTAGTTTTTTTATTAATATAATGCTTTTTTCAACGTATCAATATTGTGTTGCATAATGGAGAAATAATCTTCTTTATTTTTAACATCGTTTTTTGTTAATGACTCTAAGTTATGAAGTGTTAAAGCTTGAGCTCCTACTTCATTTTTTACAAGCGTAGACACTTTAGGCTTTAAATTTTGGTCAAAGATAAAGTATTTGATATGGTCTTTTTTTGCTTGTTTTACGATGTTTTCTAATTGTTTCTGAGACGGCTCATTTGTAGGAGATAAACCCGCTACGCTAATTTGCTTTAAGCCGTATTGTTTTTCCCAGTAGCCATAGGCTGCATGTGATACTAAAATTTCTTTATGAGGTGCGTCGCCAATCGTTGTTTTTAACTCTTGGTCCACATCTTCAAGCTGAGTTTTTAACGATTGGAAGTTCTTTTCAAACTCTGCTTTTTTATCTGGTTTTAATTCAATAAGTTCGTCTTTAATATTTTCTGCTAATTGAATAGCTAAAACAGGATCAAGCCAAACGTGAGGGTCTGTATCTCCGTGGTTATGCTCTTCTTCATGGGCATGTTCGTTTTCGTGGGCATGCTCATCTTCAGAACTCTTTGCTAATTTAATTCCTTTTGCAGCTTCTACTAAAGCTACATCTTCATTTTTAAGTGTAGACTGTGCTTTATCTGCAAAACCTTCAAGCCCAATTCCTGAGTAAACAAATGCGTCCGCGTTGGCGATTTTGACCATTGTTTTTGTTGTAGGCTCAAATGAGTGCGCATCTACACCGGTTGGTAAAATGCTTTTAGCTTCTACATATTTTCCACCGATTTTTTCAGTAAAGTCCTGTAAAGGGTAGATTGTTGTATAAACTTCTAATTTTTTGTTTTTATTATCAGATGCGTTATTTGCACTGCTTGAACTGCACCCCGCAAGAGCTGTTCCAATTCCTAATGCAAGCACCATTAAAAGTGGTTTGAATTTCATTATGTTGCTCCTTCCGTTCGTATCGTAACCATTTATGACCTATGTTATTATATCGTAATTATTACGATTTGAAAACTAAAAATTTACGCACCTACTGTAAATTTAGGAAGGGGATCTTTGAGAGTAGCCCAATCTTGATTCATTTCCTCATTTGTCAGCAAACAGCGGTCTAAAGTTTCAATTATTTCAGCTTTGTTCATATCAATACCAATGAACACAAGCTCGTTAATACGATCTCCAAATTGTTCATCCCATTTTGCTCGTAATTCAGGCTCTTCTTTTAAGGTTTGTTCTCTTTCTTCCGGTGCGTAAGCTGCTATCCATTCACCCGCTGCTTGAATCATAATGGACGTACCGGCTTGAGAAAGAAGTCCTGCCATATTATTACGCGAAGCAAGCCAGAAAAATCCCTTTGCACGTACAATATCAACCGGCCAGTTCTCTAACCATTTCATAAAGCGTTCAGGATGAAGGGGACGATTCCTTCTGTATACAAAAGAAGAAATACCGAACTCTTCCGTTTCAGGCGTATGGTGCTCCTCATTTAATTCTTTCATCCATCCGGCTCCTTGACTAGCTTTTTCAAAGTCGAATAAGTCGGTATGAAGTATGGCTTCAAGGCTTACTTCACTATTAATTGTTTGGATAACAGTGGCTTCTGAGTTTAATTTGTGAAGAACAGCCTGCAGCTCATCTGCATCATCTTTTGTTAACAAATCAACTTTGTTTAACAAAATGACGTTTGCAAATTCAATTTGATCGATTAACAAATCAATCACTTCTCTTGTATCGTTTTCATCTGTTCCTTCTTTGCGGTCTAATAAGCTTTCGCCGGATGAAAAGTCTTCCCAAAAGCGATTGGCATCTACTACAGTGACCATCGTATCTAACGAACATTTCTGAGTTAAATCAATGCCCAGCTCTTCATCAATATAAGTAAATGTTTGAGCAACAGGGATAGGTTCGCTGATTCCGGAAGATTCAATGACAATATAATCAATATCACCATTGTCTGCTAGGCGTTCTACCTCTTTCATTAGATCGTCTCGAAGCGTACAGCAAATACAGCCATTTTGCATTTCAACAAGTTTTTCTTCTGTTCGAGAGAATCCTCCTTGTTTAACTAAGTCTGCATCAATATTTACTTCGCTCATGTCATTGACAATGACCGCGACTTTTAAACCTTCTTTATTTTTTAAAATATGGTTCAAAAGAGTTGTTTTACCTGAACCAAGGTATCCGCTTAAAACGGTAACGGGAATTTTTTTCACTGTTATAACCTACTTTCTTGTTTACAAATAATAATGATTACGATTTAACACTTTTCATCTTATAGGAAAAAGTATTATAATACAAGAAAGAATTTTTTTTATGAAGGAGAAGACAGCAGATGAGCTTATTACAAGATGTTTTAGAATTCAACCAAAAATTTGTAGAAGAAAAGAAGTATGAACTTTACGAAACAAGCAAATTCCCTGATAAAAAAATGGTTATTTTATCGTGTATGGACACAAGATTGGTAGAATTACTTCCACACGCTTTGAATTTGCGCAACGGAGACGTGAAAATTGTTAAAAACGCAGGAGCGCTTGTTTCACATCCATTTGGAAGTATTATGCGAAGCATTTTAGTAGCTGTGTACGAGCTTCAAGCAGATGAGGTATGTGTAATTGGTCACCACGACTGTGGAGCAGGTAAACTTCAGGCGGAACCTTTTTTAGAGAAAGTAAGAGCAAAAGGCATCTCAGATGAAGTGATTAATACCATTGAATATTCTATGGACTTGAAACAATGGTTAACGGGTTTTGATTCAGTAGAAGAGACTGTTCAGCATAGTGTAGAGACAATCCGTAATCATCCTCTATTTTCAAAAGATACTCCTGTACATGGACTAGTTATTGATCCAAATACAGGAAAGCTAGATGTTGTTGTAAATGGGTATGAAGCAATCGAAAACAACTAAAGCTTAGTGTGATTTTTTCTCAGGTACTTCATCGATGCCACCCGGATGGAACGGGTGGCATTTTAAAATTCGTTTTACAGTCAAATAAGATCCCTTTACGGCACCAAAGCGTTTAATGGATTCAACTCCGTACTGGGAGCAAGTAGGGTAAAACCGGCACCTTGCCGGAAGAAAAGGTGAAATTCCTTTTTGATATCCTTTTATAAGTAAAAGCAAAAGCTTTGCAATCATTTATTATCACGTTCTTTCTTTCGTGTTTGCTCATACTATAAGGGATAGAAGGAATAAAAAGCAACTAAAAGAAATAAAGGTTATTAAATGGATGAAATATATCGGAATTGCATGTTATGATAGGTGAAAGAAGAAAAAAGGAGTGGTATTATGCCATCAGTAGAAAGTTTTGAGCTAGATCATAATGCGGTTAAAGCACCTTACGTAAGACACTGCGGTGTTCACAAAGTGGGAAGCGACGGCGTTGTAAATAAATTTGATATTCGTTTTTGCCAGCCAAACAAACAAGCAATGAAGCCGGACGTTATTCATACGCTAGAGCATTTATTAGCTTTTAATATTCGTACTCATGTAGAAAAATACGATCACTTTGATATTATTGATATTTCGCCTATGGGATGTCAAACAGGGTACTACTTAGTAGTGAGCGGTGAGCCGACTGTACGTGAAATTATTGATTTGTTAGACGATACGTTAAAAGATGCAATTAACATTACTGAAATTCCAGCAGCAAACGAAAAGCAGTGCGGTCAAGCGAAACTTCACGATTTAGAAGGAGCAAAACGCTTGATGAAGTTCTGGCTAGAACAGGACAAAGAAGATTTAGAAAAAGTATTTGGCTAAAAATAAGATGAAGAAGTTTCTCTGAGTCTAAAGAAAGGGAAATGTCTCTTTTTATGAAAAAAATGTTTTAATCAACTAAAAAAGGGTACAACTATATTATACAAAGAGTTCACAAAGGAGCGAAAAACATGGCAGTAAATGTAAATGAAATCGTTAATAAACAAGTAGCGAATTTTAGTGTAATGTACATAAAACTTCATAACTTTCACTGGTACGTAAAAGGTGAACAATTCTTCACTCTTCATGAAAAGTTTGAAGAGCTGTATACGGAAACAGCTACAATTATTGATGACCTTGCAGAGCGCCTTTTAGCATTAGAAGGAAAACCTGTAGCGACAATGAAAGAATCGTTAGAACTTTCTTCTATTAAAGAAGCGGATGGAAGCGAAACGGCTAAAGACATGGTTGCTTCTTTAGTAAGCGATTTTGATACGCTAACTGCTGAATTAAAAGAAGGAATGGACGCAGCCGGTGAAGCGGGCGATGAAACAACAGGAGACATGCTGTTAGCCATTCATCAAAGCTTAGAAAAGCATACGTGGATGTTAAAATCATTCCTAGGCAAGTAATTAAAACCTGCGAGTAATCGCAGGTTTTTTTATGATAAGATGGACGAACACTTTTTTTTCACCGGCATATACTGTAGGGATATGACTGCTGAAAGGGTGAAAAAAGTGGATATGCAGAAGCTTTCTGTCTTGATAATCTCAAGTTTAGGTTCACTGGCTTTTTTTTTATTTGGAGAGTGGGACTATTTACTAATGGCTTTAGTAGCATTAGTGGCAATGGATTATTTGACAGGCACGATTGCAGCTTTTATAAATAAACGTTTATCTAGCAAAGTAGGTTTTAAAGGAATTGCGAAAAAGATTTTTATTTTTGCCATGATTGCTGTAGCAAACTTTATCGATTCCGTATTCTGGGAAAACGGTCATATTATTCGAGATGGAGCTATTTTGTTCTATATTTTAAACGAAATGATTTCAATTACAGAAAATGCAGGAATTGTAGGAATTCCAATTCCAGAGCAGTTAAAAAAAGCAATAGCGATTTTAAAAGACCGCTTTAAATCGTAGAGTGTATAAAAAAAGAATAAGATACAAATAAGAAAGATAAGTTGGCACTAGAAAGAAGGAGCTGAATATCTTTCATGACAAAAAAATATTATGTATCTCTGAGTTCAGGAGAAATCAATCAGTCAAATACTGCTTCAGATTGGAATTATGCGATTGAAGCAACAGATGAAGAAGTGGAGAAGCTGAGAACGTATTTAGATCAGCGTGCTTCAAGCGATTGGTCAAGCTTTTGGCGATCACATATTCCGTATCTGGAATATCATCATGATTCTCAAAATGATATGTACGATAAAACGACAGTTGAAATATATGCCATGCTTTATCAGCTGGGAGACGATGAAACAAAATCACATATCAAACAGATGAATATTTTATCTTCAGATAGAATGGAATAAGGGGTAAAAAGCAAAGAAAAAAAGTACGAGCATACTTTTCTTATCAGGTATGGCCGTAATGTATGATAAAATAAGGGAAAAATCAAATGGAGTTTGAGTCGACCATGTACACATTTAAGGATGCATATCATAATCAAGTATTTTTATCATTTGAAAAAAATCCATTCTCGAAAACTCCACGTCATGTTTGGGTCGTATGCAGGTATGAAAATCAATGGTTGCTAACGAATCACTCAAAACGAGGTTTAGAATTTCCCGGAGGAAAACTAGAAGGCAATGAAGTACCAGAAGAAGCAGCGGTTCGAGAAGTATTTGAAGAAACAGGCGGAGAAGTCTCTTCTTTAACTTATATTGGGCAATATAAAGTAGTAAGTAAAGGAAAGACCATTATTAAAAACATTTATTTTGCTACTATTGGAAATGTAATTAAAAAAGAAGACTACATGGAAACGGATGGTCCCGTAATGATTGATGAACTACCTTCGGGCATTCAACAAGATGATGCATACAGCTTCATCATGAAAGATAATGTTTTACAATATGTAATGAAATATGTAAAGCGAACATTTTTGTAAAAGTATCCTATCAATGAAAATCCCCCCGTTTGTACGGGGGGATTTTTTATGAGCGTCGGATCAATTTCTTTTCTAAATAAGCAACACCTTGATACATAATCGTAGCGAAAATGGCAATTAATAATAAGCTGAGAAGAACAAGAGTAAAGTTGAAGACTTGGAAACCATAAATAATCATATATCCAAGCCCTTTCGAAGAAACTAAAAATTCTCCTACGATGACTCCTACCCAAGATAAGCCGACATTTACTTTAAATGTGGAAATAATAGCAGGCATGGAAGCTGGCAAAATTGCTTCTTTAAAACAGTGGGTTTTCGTTGCCCCAAAGCTTTTTAGTAATTTAATATAGTTTGGGTCAACTTCTTTAAATGCTGTGTAAACGACGATGGATGTAATAATAACGGATATAATCGCCCCCATCGTTAAGATTGAGAAAAACCCTGGACCGATCGCTACAATTAAAATAGGGCCCATCGCTACTTTTGGCATGGCGTTTAAAATAACGAGGTAAGGGTCTAATATATGTGCAAGCCTAGTTGAATACCAAAGGGCCGTTGCAAGTAAAATACCTAGCACTGTGCCTAAAATGAAGCCAAGAACTGTTTCAAATAACGTAAAACCAATATGTTCTGCCAGCGAGCCGTCGGCAAGTTTAATTAAAAATAAATGCCATACTTTAGTAGGAGAACTGAAGATTAAAGGGTCAATCCACTTTAAACGAGAAGCCAGTTCCCATAAGCTAAAAAAGGCTAAGAAAATTATCAGCTGCACGCTCAGTACTAATCGTTTTTCGACCCGAACCTTGCGAAGGTAGCTTTCATGAAGAGTATCTAGGGAGCTAGTAGGTTTCAAGTTGATCAAGCTCCTTCCATATATCCATAAATAAGTCGTTATAGACAGGGTGCTGTCGCGCTTCAAACGGAGAGAGGGTTCGTAAAATAGAAGGAACCGTAAATGTTTTTGCGATTTTCCCCGGCTTTGCTGAGAATAAAAAGATTCGGCTGCTCATGGCAATAGCTTCGCCGATATCGTGCGTGACCAAAACGGCCGTTTTTTGATAGGTCATCAGCGTTTTGGAGACAAGTTCTTCAAGCTTGAGTTTTGTTTGAAAATCAAGTGCTGAAAAAGGTTCATCTAAGAGTAAAATAGCGGGGTCAATGGCAAGTGTTCGGACTAAAGCGACACGTTGTCTCATGCCTCCGGATAACTGATGCGGATATAGGTCATCTACGCCCTGTAAACCAATTTCTTTTAGGAGTAACAGTGCGTTACTCTCTGTTTTATCTGTTAGCTGTCCGCGAATTTCAAGCCCAAGTAAAATATTTTCTTTAATGGTTTTCCACGGAAACAAATAATCTTGTTGAAGCATATAACCGATGTTTGGGACTGATGTTCCGATATTTTCACCGTCTATTGTGACAGAGCCGGACGTTGGTTCAATCAAGCCTGCAATAATCGATAGAAGCGTCGTTTTTCCACATCCGCTTGGGCCGAGAAAGGAAACAAATTCTCCTTCTTCAATAGACAAATTAATATGTTCAAGTGCAGTGGTAGCAGACTTTGTCGTAAGATACATATGCTGAACATCTTGAATGTGAAGTTTTGTCATATTACTCACTCATTGCATCTTTTGCGAATTTTGTGTTGACTAGCTTGTTGTGATCGATGTGTCTTGGAAGTTCTCCAGATTCATCCATTATTTTTTGCAAATGATCCCACTCTTTTTGATCTAATAAAGGGTTAGTTGCAAAAGATTTTTGGGATTTATAGCGGTCAATAACAGTTTTCAGCGTTTCTTTAGGAGTATCTTCGAAATACGGTGCAACCACTTCAGCAATTTCATCTGTGCTATGTGTATTCACCCATTTTTGTGCTTTGTAAATAGCTCGAGTAAATTTAGCTGCTGCTTCAGGGTTATCTTTTAAATAGCTTTCTTTGGCCATAAATGTTGTATAAGGAACTGTTCCTGATTCTTTTCCGAAGGAAGCAACGATATGTCCTTTTCCTTGTTTCTCTAAAATACTAGCCGTTGGCTCAAATAATTGAACGTAATCTCCAGTACCAGAAGCAAAAGCATTCGCAACGTTAGCAAAATCAATGTTTTGAACAAGTTTTACATCTTTTTTAGGATCAATATTATGCTGTTTCAACACATATTCCCCTACCATTTGCGGCATGCCGCCTTTACGTTGACCAAGAAACGTTTTGCCTTTAAGCTGATCCCATGAGAAGTGATCGACTTTTTTACGTGCTACTAGAAATGTTCCGTCGGTTTGGGTTAGTTGTGCAAAGTTGATGACGGGATCACTAGACCCCTGTGCATATACGTAGATTGAAGTTTCCGAGCCGACTAAGGCGACGTCGATGCCGTCAGATAAAAGTGACGTCATTGTCTTATCTCCGCCCCACGTTGTTTTTAAATCTACCTTTAGTCCTTCTTCTTCAAAAAAGCCTTTTGAAATAGCGACGTACTGGGGAGCATAAAAGATAGAACGAGTTACTTCGCCAACACGAACCGTTTGTACAGATGTTGTTTTGCCGCAGCTAATTAGTGGAATGAGTAAAATCATAATAGCAAGCAAAGAAAAAAGCCATTTGATTGGTTTCATAAAGCAAACCCCCTTAAAATAATAAAATATTTTATGATAATGTATGTAAAGAAGTGGAAGAAGGTGAGTGCCTATATAACTATGTGGAAAATCAAAGAACTATTAGTCAACAATTGAAAGTACACCTTAGCGGGAGAAAGCAGGCTAGTTATATAAAGAATGGAGGAAAAAAATGAAAGATGGAACAATTCTTCATAAACAGCGTTTCCCATCATCAAACCCTCGCGTGGCGCTGTGGGTGATTACATATGCATGTCAAGGACTTAAGATTAAAGGAATGCTCGCAGAGCCAAAAGAAAAAGGAATGTATGACGGCTTTTTATACTTAAGGGGAGGTATCAAGAACGTAGGAACGGTTCGTCCTGCTCGACTCATTCAATTTGCTTCTCAAGGTTTTATTGTGATGGCTCCGTTCTACAGGGGAAATCAAGGAGGCGAAGGAAACGAAGATTTTGCAGGAGATGATCGTTACGATGCTTTTGCTGCTTACGATTTACTGAAACAGCTCCCTAACGTCCACCATGACCGCATTCATATTTTTGGGTTTTCAAGAGGGGGAGTGATGGCTTTACTCACAGCTATTGAAAAAAACGACAGCCGCTCTCTTGTGTTATGGGGAGGCGTCACGGATATGGTGCTGACATATGAAGAAAGAGAAGATTTAAGAAGAATGATGAAGCGGGTGATTGGAGGAACTCCTTCTAAATATCCTGAAAGATACGAATGGAGGACCCCTTTGCATCGTGCTCATCTCGTCGAGCCGCCGGTCTTGCTTATTCATGGTTTAGAAGATAAAAACGTGTCGATTGATCATGCCTATCAGCTAGAATCTAAACTAAAGAAGGCCAATAAAAAAGTTACCAGCTGGTACTTCGAAAACTTTCCACATGCTTTTCCCCCAAAAGAAAACCGAGAAACGGTGAAGAAGTTAACGAAGTGGATGAAAGCACAATAAAAGATATGCTACGATAGAGAAAACAAGTAGAATAACAGTGAGGAGTGAGAAAAAATGGGGATGCCGCTAGAATTAAATACAATGATTGTGACAAAAGGCAACGAAAAGCGTGTAACGGATAACATTTTTCAAATTGAGAAAAAAGGATATCGCTTGTATCCGTTAGATATTCCATTAAACGTTCACAAAACGAAAAATGGAGAATGTATTGGAACTGCTGTTGTGCGTAAGGTAGAAATGGAGCAGGAAAAAACCATTATCACATATGAACTGACAAAATTACATTCGACTAACTAAAAAACGATCGTCTATAAGACGATCGTTTTTTAGTTAGACTCTAGGTCCGCCTAATGTTGAAATGTCAGATGCTACATCGTTAAAACGCTTGAAATTAGCTTTGAATTTAGCAGCAAGCTCAGTTGCCTTTTGGTTATAAGCTGTTGCATCGTTCCATGCTTTAGAAGGCTGAAGCACTTCATCAGGAACGCCCGGAACATGAGTTGGAATCGATAAACCAAAAATAGTATCTGTTACTGTTTCGGTATTAGCGAGTTCTCCTTCAAGGGCTGCTTGAACCATAGCTCGAGTGTAACTTAACTTCATTCGTTCGCCCACCCCGTATTCACCGCCGGTCCATCCAGTATTTACAAGGTAGACATTTACATTATGTTCATCGATTTTCTTTCCTAGCATTTCTGCATAAGTTGTTGGAGCAAGAGGTAAGAAAGGCTCACCAAAGCATGTAGAGAAAGTAGCCTGTGGCGATGTTACGCCGCGCTCTGTTCCAGCTAACTTACTAGTGTACCCGCTCAGAAAATGGTACATTGCTTGTTCTTTTGTAAGCTTGCTGATTGGAGGTAAGACACCGAAAGCATCAGCAGTTAAAAAGACAATAGCTGTAGGGTGCCCGGCAACGCTTGGCAATACCGTATTATCAATAGAGTCAATTGAATAAGCGGCACGAGTATTCTCTGTTAAACTATTATCATTGTAATCTGCTACTTTCGTATTTTGATTTAACACTACATTTTCCAGTACGGCGCCGAAGCGAATTGCATTGAAGATTTGCGGTTCTTTTTCTTCGGAAAGCTGAATGCACTTCGCGTAGCATCCTCCTTCAATATTAAATACACCAGAGCTTGACCAACCGTGCTCGTCATCTCCGATTAAACGACGGTTTGCATCAGCAGAAAGCGTTGTTTTACCCGTTCCAGATAAACCAAAGAATAATGCAACGTCACCTTCTTCTCCTACGTTAGCAGAACAGTGCATGGATAGAATATTGTTTTGAGGAAGTAAGAAGTTCATCACTGAGAAAATAGATTTTTTCATTTCACCAGCGTATTCAGTTCCTCCAATTAGCACAATGCGTCGCTCTAACGAAAGAATAATGAAGGTTTCAGAATTCGTCCCGTCTGTTTCAGGATCAGCTTTGAACGTTGGAGCTGCTACAATTGTAAACGGCTTCACATCATCATTTGTTTTTTGTTCGGCTGAAGGGCGAATGAATAACTGCTGAGCGAATAGGTTGTGCCATGCAAATTCATTAACTACTTGAATTGGTAACTGATACTTTTTATCAGCTCCAGCATATCCATTAAAAACAAAAAGTTCATCCTGCTTCTTTAAGTGGGTTAAGACTTTTTTGTATAGCGCATCGAATCGCTGAGCAGAAATTGGCTGATTGACAGGTCCCCATTCAACCGTTTTTGAAGACACAGCATCGCTTACAATAAATTTATCTAAAGGAGAGCGACCTGTATATTTTCCGGTTTCGACTGACACAGCACCTGTAGAAGTCAGCGTTCCTTCGCGTCGAGCTAGAATTTTTTCAACAAGTTGTGGAACAGATAATTGGTGTTTTGTTGTTTTTAATTGAAGCAAACCATTTAATTCGATAGACATATCAACAGTACTCATGTGCACTACCTTCCTTTTTTAGCTATTATTTATTCATTAATGTTTGAAATTTATAATTAGTATAACACATTTATTTAATTATTCTATACTATTTAACTAAAAATGTTTGTGTATTATAAAAAAATGTACGTTATACCTATTTTAGACACATGTATATGTGCTAGGAGCGAAAAAAGTGAAGCTATTTTAAGTGAAAGCCTCATTTTGATCTGTCTTATTAACTAAACTTAGTGATGATTCTTAATAAGGTGTACTATTTCGGAATTTGAGTATGTTACATTAAAACAGATTCAAAAATAAAGAGATGATTTCCATTTGAATGTTGTTGACAGTGAAGCGCTTTTTCATGTATTATATGTCCTTGAACGGATACTCTCTTATCCCGAGCTGGTGGAGGGACAGGCCCTATGAAACCCAGCAACCATCGTCATTTTTTTGTGTAGACGATAAGGTGCTAACCTGATGCAAGGGCACAACCTTGATCGATAAGAGTGAAAGGCTTATGTAGAATTTGATACCTTTCCTCGATACAAGGAAAGGTTTTTTTATATTTTTTAACGTGTAATGAAAATAAGGGAATGAGTACCGTATCACAATGTATCGTATTTATAAGGAGGAAAACTGATGTCAACACAACGTCGTCTGTTCACGTCAGAATCTGTTACAGAGGGACATCCCGATAAAATTTGTGACCAAATTTCTGACTCAATTCTTGATGCTATCCTAGCAAAGGATCCAAATGCTCGTGTTGCTTGTGAAACAAGCGTAACAACTGGTTTAGTTTTAGTAAGTGGTGAAATTACAACTTCTACTTACGTGGATATTCCTAAAACAGTTCGTGAAACAATTAAAGGAATTGGCTATACTCGTGCAAAATACGGATTTGATGCTGAAACTTGTGCAGTATTAACATCTATCGACGAGCAGTCAGCTGATATCGCTGCTGGTGTAGACCAAGCGTTAGAAGCACGTGAAGGTCAAATGTCAGATGAAGAAATCGAAGCAATCGGAGCTGGAGACCAAGGCTTAATGTTTGGTTATGCATGTAACGAAACAAAAGAATTAATGCCTCTTCCAATTTCATTAGCTCATAAACTTGCTCGCCGTCTAACAGAAGTACGTAAAGAAGAAATTCTTCCTTACCTTCGCCCGGATGGTAAAACACAAGTAACAGTTGAATATGATGAAAACAACAAACCTGTTCGCATCGATACAATTGTTATTTCAACTCAGCATCATCCAGAAGTAACGTTAGAGCAAATTCAACGTAACTTAAAAGAATATGTTATTAATCCAGTTGTTCCAAACGAGTTAATTGATGAAAATACAAAGTATTTCATTAACCCAACAGGACGTTTCGTAATCGGCGGTCCTCAAGGAGATGCTGGTTTAACTGGTCGTAAAATTATCGTTGATACTTACGGCGGATATGCTCGTCATGGCGGCGGTGCATTCTCTGGTAAGGACGCAACAAAAGTAGACCGTTCAGCAGCTTATGCAGCTCGTTATGTTGCGAAAAACATTGTAGCAGCTGATCTTGCTGATAAATGTGAAGTACAACTAGCATATGCAATTGGTGTTGCACAACCAGTATCTATTTCAATTGATACATTCGGTACAGGAAAAGTTTCTGAAGAAGTACTAGTAGACGTAGTACGCAAAAACTTTGACCTACGTCCAGCGGGCATCATTAAAATGCTTGATTTACGTCGCCCAATTTATAAGCAAACAGCAGCTTACGGCCACTTTGGTCGTACGGACGTGGAGCTTCCTTGGGAGTTCACAGACAAAGCGGAAGCATTAAAAACTCAAGCTTTAGCTAAATAATAAAAAAATCTCCGTGAAAACGGAGATTTTTTTTATGCCCATTGAATATCTGCAGCAGATTTTTCTACGACACCTTCATATTCTGAAAGCAAATGCTGAAAAATGGCGTCCCATGATTGAGTAAGAGCATAGTGTCTCGCTGCATGGCCAAAGTGAAGCCGCTGGTGCAAATCATCGAGTAAACCTGTAATAGCCGAACTGAATTCTTCTAAGGAGTGAGGTTTGCAAAGGTAGCCGTTTCGCCCGTGCTGAACCATCTGTTTAACTCCTCCTGCATTTGCTGCCACTACAGGAGTTCCAGAAGCAAGAGACTCCAGTACAACATTTCCGAAGGTTTCTGTTTCCGAAGGAAAAACAAACAAATCAGATGATGAATAGATATGAGCAAGTTGCTTACCTTCAAGGAAGCCTGTAAATGTCATATGCTCAGATGCTTGCTGCTGCATTTGTTCTTTTAAAGGGCCGTCTCCCACAATAACCCAGTGAATTTGATGGCGGATATGATCCGGTAGAGATCGTGCGATTTTTATTAAAAAATCAGCGTTCTTTTCTTTAGCTAATCTTCCTACATACGTTAAAATGTAGGGCTTTTTAATATTATATTTAATACGAATATCAAAGCGGTCATAGTGGGGGTGAAATAATTTATGATTTACTCCTCGCGACCAAATAGATACGTTGTGAAACCCTTGTTCTTCTAGCTGCTGTTTGGTCACTTCAGAGGGAGCGAATATTTTTTGTACAGGTTTATAAAACCATTTCATATATTTTTGCAGTGGTACACGCATTTTTTCAAGTTCATAGTGAGATAAATAATCAGCAAAATTGGTATGATAAGAGCCGACAAGAGGAAAACCTAATCTTTTCCCGTAATAGGAGCCGCAAAGCCCCATTGTAAAAGGAGTGGCCAAATGAATAATAGAAGGATTGAATTCCTGCAGCTGCTTTTTAATTTTTAGAACGTTTGGCAATGAAAAGCGGCTGTTTGGATAAAGGAAAAACGGCATGCTGGGCGAACGGTGAACATACGTTGAAAATGACTGATCATGAGCAAATTCAGGAGCAAATACCTGGATGGGAATTTGCTTTGATTTGACATACTGGGTAAACTGATAAAGTGTTTTAGCAGCTCCGTTAACTTCTGGAGCAAATGTATCCGTAAATAAAGCAATTCTCATTAGTACTCCTCCTATCAATTAAGTTAAAAATATGTTCAGTGACACAGCACCTGAAAAGATGCCCAGTATCAGGCCTACCATGACATCCGTCGGATAGTGCAGACCGAGATAAATTCTTGAAATTCCTACCGTTACTGCAAGAGGCAAAAGAACGGCAGTGAAGGCTGGATAAACAATCATAAGAGGGGTAACCAACGAAAAAATAGCTGTTGTATGCCCAGACGGAAATGAATGATCTTTTAAGGGATTTTCTAATACTTTTGTATATTTTAATTGAATATAAGGTCGTTTTCTCGGATATAGTTTTTTAGCAATGGCGACAGGAATATGACTAACGGCTAGAGAAAACGCACAAGCGTAAGCGACGGATGAAGGATGCAGAAATAGCAGCAAGCACGCTATCACAATGGTAAACGTGGCTCCGCCAGTGTGAGTTAGTAAACGTAAAAATCTATTTAAGTGCTTTCGATCAAAATGTTGGTTTACGCTTTTGAATAATCGGCATTCGGCATCATATACATACTGAATTAACTTGGCTTTCATAGAGTCGCTCCCTTTTCAATAAATACGTCTTTATTATTCAGTTTAATCTTTAATTGTGTAGGCAGTACTAAAACGATGTAAATTAATATGGAAATTTCTTTACAATTGTGGAGAGAATAGAACATGATTGGAGAGTTTGTGGAGATACTAAAAAAATTCCCTCAGTATGACTTTCTGAGGGAACGTTTCCTTTATAATGAAGAATCAGATTTCTTAATAGATTTATAATACTGCCCTTTTTCTACATATTCTGTACGAATGCGCTGCATATCTTTTAAATCCTCTTCTGTCAGAGTGCGGATTACTTTAGCAGGTCGGCCGAGTGCGAGAGTATTGGGGGGTATTTTTTTACCGGGAGGCACTAAGCTTCCAGCACCGATAAAAGCACCTTCACCAATTTCCGCACCGTCTAAAATAATAGAACCCATGCCAATGAGCGCGCGTTTGCGGATGATGGAGCTATGTAAAATAACTTGATGTCCTACTGTTACATCATCCTCAATAAGCAAAGGAGCATTTGGGCTTTGATGGAGTGTTGATTGATCTTGTATGTTTACTCGTTTACCAATAATCGTAGGTGAAACATCTCCTCTAATAACAGTGTTAAACCAAATGCTGCTTTCTTCACCAATGGTGACATCTCCAGTAATCGTGACATAGTCTGCGATGAAGCAGCTGGGTGCAATGGTAGGCATTTTTTCTTTATACGGATAAATCATCAAATCATCTCCCTTTATTAGTTGAAAAAAAGTAGTAAATCTTCTAATGTAAGTGTACAAAGGTTTTTTAAGCAGGTAAACAAAAAAAGGAAGAAGGAGTAACTCAAATGCATAAATGGGAAGCAGTAAATCCAAAAGGCGTTATTGTCATGGTCCATGGAGCAGCGGAGCATCACGGACGCTATCGCTGGCTGATTGAGATGTGGCGTTCGGTTGGAATGCACGTAATTATGGGAGACCTTCCTGGCCAAGGCTTAACAACAAGAAGAAGAGGACATATCCTATCCTTTGATGAATATGTGTATGAAGTGGAAGAATGGGTACGTGAAGCGCAAAAATATGATTTGCCTATTTTCCTGTTAGGTCACAGTATGGGAGGACTGGCGGTTATTCGTACGCTCCAGACAAAAAACCTCCCTATATGGGGTGCGATTCTTTCCTCTCCTTGTCTAGGATTAAAAGAGCAAGTACCGGCTTATTTAGATATGCTATCTAAAGGGTTAAATAAAGTCATGCCGAACAAACTTTTCGATTTAGGTCTCACTGTTGAAAAAGCAACAAGAAACCAAGAAGTTCGAGATGAAGATGAAAATGATTCACTGTATGTTACAAAAGTTTCTGTAAGATGGTACCGGGAATTGATCCAAGCTGTCAACTTAGCTTTTAAAGATATCGATCGTTTGCCTGATGTCCCGCTTCTTGTGATGCAGGCAGGAGAAGATAAAATTATTGAAAAGCTGATTGTTAGGCAGTGGTTTGATGAAATAGAGCTAAGTGAAAAAATCTACAAAGAATGGTCTCAGCTGTATCACGAAATCTTTAATGAGCCTGAAAGAGAATACGTTTTTACATATGCGAAAAGTTTTGTCGATCTTCACATTTAATAAGTGCGGTAAGAAATTGAGGTGAAAATAAATGAAGATTCCGTCTCATCCTATTTCATTAATGAGAAAAATTTATCGAGAAGTGTTTCCTGTCGTTCATCATGAGCTTAATCATTGGCGCGAACGAGCAAAAGAGATTCCTAATAAAGAATTGCGTACTCAAGCATTGGCAAGTATCGATACAAAAACTTTTCATTGTGAAGGAGGCGGTATCCTATCGATTTTAGCGAAAGAAAACATGATTGAATGCGTGAAATTTATTGTTGCTTACCAAACAATCAGCGATTACTTAGATAACTTATGTGACCGCAGCAATTCGCTAGACCCTAAAGATTTTGCCGCCTTACATGAATCGATGCCAGATGCGTTGACTCCTCATGCACCTCTTGGGGATTACTATCGTTTTCGAGCGGATAAAGACGACGGAGGATACTTAGCCGGACTTGTCCAGACTTGTCAGCAGTCCTTGCGAAAAGCTTGTAATTACCATATAGTCTCTTCACATTTATTAGAACTAGCTAATTATTATTGTGATTTGCAAATACATAAGCATGTTGAAATCAAGGAAAGAGTTCCACGATTAGAGAATTGGTTCGATGCTCACCGGCACAGTGTTCCTGAAATGGAGTGGTATGAATTTTCAGCGTGCTCTGGTTCAACGTTAGGAATTTTTTGTTTAGTTGCCTATAGCTTTCAAGAAGAGATGACCGAAGAAATGACGCAGAAAATAAAAGCAGGATATTTTCCTTATATTCAAGGCTTACATATTTTACTCGATTATTTAATTGACCAAGAAGAAGATAAAGCAGGAGGAGATTTGAACTTTTGTTTTTATTATCCTCATTATCAGCAAATGATGGATCGCTTTTTGCATTTTGTCGTAAAAGCGGACGAATATGCTAAAAAACTGCCGGATTATCACTTTCACTGCTTTATCTATAAAGGACTCTTGGGCGTTTATTTGTCGGATCAAAAAGTGCGGGCACAAAAACATGTTCATGTGAATGCACGTAGGTTAATAAAAGCGGGGGGAGCCCTCAGCTACTTTTTCTATATCAACGGACGCTTGTACCGAATGTTAAAAAGATAAGCCATATGCGGCTTATCTTTTTTCAATAGCAATGATGAAGGGAGGGTTGTTTTGCTGATTCATGAAACGATATTGTAAAACGTGAACGTCTTTTTGATCAAGATTTTGGACATGCGTTAGTAAATCGTCTCTTTCTTGTTTCCCTTGTTCGTGTCCATGATAAATAACGAGCACAATCACTCCTTCAGGTGCTAGCAAATCAAGTAACTGCTCAATTGCAGAGATTGTTGTTTCAGAAGTGGTGACAATGTCTTTATCTCCACCTGGTAAATAACCTAAATTAAAGACAGCGCCCGTGACTCGTCCTTTAATAGAACGAGGAAGCATGTTTATATTGCTGTGGCTTTCTTGGATAAGTGTTACTCTGTTTTCTACATGGTATTCTGTCAATCGCTGTTGAGTTGCTTGAATGGCTTGAGGTTGAATATCAAATCCATATACATGACCTGTATCTCCGACTAAGTTAGCTAAGAACAATGTATCATGTCCATTTCCTGCTGTGGCATCAATCGCGACATCTCCTTGGGCCACAGCATTAGTGAGCAATGTGCGGGCAAAAGGCAGGATACGTTCTATTTTCATCTTTCCATCAACTCTTTTTCGTAATATTTTCCTTGATAGCTTTGACGATGTTGGAGCTCTTGATCAATGGCATTTAATACGCTCCACTTATTTACGCTCCACATCGGTCCAACCATGAGGTCTATCGGTCCATCGCCTGTAATACGATGAACAATCATCTCAGGAGGGATTACTTCGAGCTGATCGCATACAAGCTTTACGTATTCTTCAAATGAAAGAAATTCAACAAGGCCCTTTTCATACTGTTTGACCATAGGAGTTCCTTTTAGTAAATGAAGCAGATGAATCTTGATTCCTTGAACGTCTAATTTTGCTACTTCACGTACGGTTTCCATCATCATATCAGGTGTTTCTAAAGGCAAACCATTAATGATGTGAGAACAAACGCGAATACCGTGTTTTCGAAGCTTTGCTACCCCGTCTACATAGCATTGATGATCGTGTGCCCGGTTAATAAGCAGTGAAGTTCGTTCATGAACAGTTTGCAGTCCAAGTTCTACCCATAGATAAGTTCGTTCATTTAATTCAGCCAAGTATTCCACCACATCGTCCGGGAGACAGTCAGGGCGCGTGGCGATAGAAAGCCCAACAACTCCAGGAAGCTTTAAGACGGCTTCATATTTTTCACGAAGCTCCTCGACAGGAGCATGAGTATTAGTAAATGCTTGAAAGTAAGCAACGTATTTTCCGTCTTTCCATTTATGATGCATTTTTTTACGGATTTCATTAAATTGCGTCACGAGGTCATCCGCTCTGTTTCCGGCAAAATCCCCTGAGCCGGCAGCACTGCAAAACGTACAGCCGCCGTGGGCTACCGTGCCGTCTCTGTTTGGACAATCAAATCCTCCATCTAAGGCTACTTTAAATACCTTATGGCCAAAGTGGTTACGTAAGTGGTAATTCCAGGTGTGATAACGTTTGTTTTCAGATTTATACGGAAATGGGTTTGTCTGACTCAAATCAGCAACCTCCTTTTTACATGCAATATACATCAACAAATTGTATCAAAAACGTGAAAAAGTGCCAAACAAATTTAAGGATGCTTATATTTAACAGGTTCTTCTTGTCGTAAAGAGAAGTAAAGTTGCGCAAAATAAGACAGAAATGAACGAATAGGAGGAATAGAGAATGACAACTCGTCAAGCAGTGGATCAACTTATGCAACAGTGTGAAGATGCTATTCGCTTTGGTCAAGGCCAGTTGCAGGAAGGCATGAAGCAAGAACATTATAACGACACTGAGTATACAAAAGCACAGGAAAAATTAGAAAATGCTTATAAAGAAATTGAAGAGTTTTCTCACAGTGCAAATGCACAGCAGAGAGAGCAGCTATATCGCATGCGCCTGCAAGTTCAGCAGCTGCAAAATAAATTGATCACAACTCAGCATTAAGGAGAGGATTTTATGGCAACGCGTTCAAATCAAAATAATCCGGAACAAAAAACAAAAAACGGGATCAACAGCAATGACATTGAGCTAGGAAAAGATTTTGATCCGGTAAAAGAATTAAAAGCACGAAACAGCAAGCGTGCACAGCCGGTTCGTTCGAAGCAAAAGTAAGCGATAAAAAGGTGGTTTTGCATGATATTGTCATGTGAAATCACCTTTTTAAATAGTCAGCGAATTTTAAATAAATTGTCTATATGTAAAAGCATTGCGAACCCTTTAAGAAAAGACTAGAATGTACGTTGGCATTCGAATAGATAGGGGGGAGATCAATGCCTAAATCACTTTGGTTTTTGATTATTGGTATGCTTGTAAACGTAACGGGAGCTTCATTTTTATGGCCTCTCAATACAATTTATATAAATGAACATTTAGGAAAGTCGTTGTCCGTCGCAGGAGTGGTTCTTATGCTGAATTCTGCTGCAAGCGTAGTAGGAAATTTGCTTGGAGGAACGCTTTTTGACAAAATCGGAGGATATAAATCCATTTTATCAGGAATTATTATTACTCTTATTGCATTAGTGGGACTCGTGTTTTTCCATGGTTGGCCTACATACGTTGTTCTCTTGGTTGTTGTAGGGTTTGGATCTGGTATTGTGTTTCCATCTATGTATGCAATGGCAGGTTCCGTTTGGCCACAGGGCGGAAGAAAAGCATTTAATGCGATGTACGTTGCTCAAAATGCAGGAGTAGCTATTGGCGCCGCGGTAGGAGGCATTGTAGCGTCTTATTCATTTACGTATATTTTCTTAGCTAATACAATTTTATACGTTATTTTTCTGCTTATTGCTATTTTTTCATATCGCCATATTTCGGTTACAGTTGGGCAAACGAATGTCCTTAATGAAGCTGGGAGCATTGGGCATAAAACGAAGCTGACTGCTCTTCTTATTTTATGTACGGGGTATGTCTTATGCTGGGTGGCGTATGTTCAGTGGCAAACAACGATTGCTACGCATACGCGTGAGCTGAATATACCTCTTTCTAGCTACAGTTTGCTTTGGACGATTAACGGGATTTTAATTGTAGTCGGTCAGCCTTTGATTGTACCCATCATTCAAAAAGTAGCAAAAACATTAAAAGTACAAGTCCTAATTGGAACGGTTATTTTTGTGGCTTCTTTTGTTATCGTGGTGAATGCTACAACATTTCCGCAGTTCTTAACAGCCATGGTTGTGTTGACAATTGGAGAAATGTTCGTTTGGCCAGCCATTCCAGCTGTTGCAAGTCAATTGGCACCATCTGGAAAAGAAGGATTTTATCAAGGTGTAGTTAACAGCATGGCTACTGCAGGTAAAATGATTGGTCCTCTCTTTGGAGGCGTTATTTTCGATGCGTTTAATATGTCTACGCTGTGCTATTTATTAATTGGGCTATTGCTATTCAGCATGTGTACAACATGGATATACGATTATAAATTAAAAGAAAAACGTCAGCGTTCGTTAACCATCTCTAAATAAATAGAGATGGTTTTATTTTTGACTGCTTAATAAACGTAGGAATGTCTTCAGTATTCCTTTAATAATATAGTAAGGGTCGTGACAAGCAAAGGAAGGAGTATATACCTGTAAATATGTAAGCGTTTTCTAATTATGTGACTTCATGGGGGGCTAAACATGCTTAGTATGATTGGATTAATTGGAGGATTATTGCTGCTCATTGTATTAACGATGAGAGGCATGAATTTATTTATAGCAGGTCCGCTCAGTGCTTTAGTTGTTGCGTTAACAAGCGGAATGCCTTTATTTCCACAGCTGGTGAAAGAAGGGGAAGCAAATTTTGTTGGAAATTACATGTCTGGTTTCACAGGATTTATTGCTTCTTGGTATTTAATGTTTCTATTGGGCGCCGTCTTTGGAAAAGTGATGGAAGACAGCGGGGCTGCTGATAGTGTTTCCCGCTGGATTGTCAGTAAACTAGGAATGAAAAGAGCAGTGTTGGCGATTGTACTTGCCTGTGCGGTCTTGACATACGGAGGAGTCAGTTTGTTTGTAGTAGCATTCTCTGTCTATCCAATGGCTTTGAGCTTATTCAAACAAGCCGATTTGCCGAGGCGGTTTATTCCTGCTGCTTTAGCATTTGGTTCGGTTACGTTTACGATGACCTCGGCTGGGTCGCCTGAAATCCAAAACTGGATTCCAATTGAATATTTGAAGACGAGTCCGTATGCAGGATGGGAAGTTAGTTTAGTTATAGCAGTAGTGATGGCTGTATTCGGCTACTGGTGGTTAAAGCGCTTGATTTCAAAAGCAGTTAAAAATGGAGAGCGTTTTATATCACGCGAGAAAGATCCAGTAGTAACGGAAAATCAGTCTCTTCCTAATCCTTTATTAAGTTTGCTTCCGCTTGTGGTCGTGCTCATTATTTCTTTTGCACTTCATAAGCCACTTCAGCAATCTGCGCTGATTGTCGCACTTTTAAGCGGGATCATTGTCACTTATATTGTGAACCGAAAGCATTTTAAAGGATTTTGGAATGCAGCTTCAGAAGGAACGCTGGGTGCGTTAATTGCTATTGGGAATACAGCCGCTGTCGTAGGTTTTGGAGGAGTTGCTAAGGCTGTTCCCGCGTTTGGAGTGGCTGTAGATGCCATGACGCATATTCCAGGAAGTCCGTTGATCGGAGGAGCTATTGCCGTGAGTGTTATCGCGGGGATGACAGGTTCGGCTTCAGGAGGTCAGGCGATTGCTTTGCCAATTTTAGCACCTCACTATCTAGATGCTGGTGTAAATCCAGAAGCTCTCCATCGCGTAGTAGCTATTTCCTCTGGAGTACTAGATTCCTTGCCTCATAATGGTTATGTCGTAACAACCATTAATTCTATTTGCGGAGAAACTCATAAAGATGCGTATGGATCAGTTGCAGCAATGACGGTGATTGTGCCGCTTGTTGGTCTTGTACTTGCGATCATCCTGTTTTCTTTTGGATTTGGCATTTAATAATAGCAGCTAAAGAAAGCAGGGGCTGGGATAAAAGTATTTTAGTTGAAGGAAGATCCGAACGATGAATCGTTCGGATCTTTTCATGTTTATGGTGAACGTAGATTTCATTTGTTTAGGTGCTTCTAGCTGCGGAGTGGAGGGCAAGACAAAGACTTCTGAAATAGGTGAGACCCCGCATGAGTGTAAGCAACGAGGAGGCTCATCGGCTGCCAGCGGAAAGAGAAGTCTTGCACGGAAATCAACAGCGGTGTAACCAAGAGATTCATACTAGCGCATTTATTCTATTTGTTCGTCTTTAAATTGGATTGATTTAATTATGTCTCAATCCCTTTTTTGTTTGGCCGTCGATGTATGTTTTTGGGAGAAGTTGTTCATATATAAGAATGAAAGAGAGGATTTAGCAATAAAGCAGTGCTGCATTGCAGAAACTTTTACAAAATCCCTTGAACAACTTGCAGTTTACGAACATATTATTTACAATACAAGGTAGTATGATGTAAAAACTATGATAAGGAATAGTAGTGAACGAAGCGAGCTAAGAGAGCTGACGGGTGGTGCGAGTCAGCAAACGAGCGTTCATGAACTCACCTTGGAGTTGTAAATGTGAAGTAAAGTAACATTTGCCGTCTATCCGCGTTAAGGAAAATGAGTGAGTACATAATTGTGCTAATTTGGGTGGTACCGCGGGAAGTTTATTCAACCTCTCGTCCCTTTGTTTGAGGGATGAGGGGTTTTTTAGTTTAATTAAATACAGCTGGAGCGTACAAGGAGGATTATGTATGGCTTTTAATCATGAAAAGATCGAACAAAAATGGCAAAAAGTTTGGGAAGAAAATAAAACATTTAGAACAACAGAAGATGAAGGAAAGCGTAAATTTTACGCATTAGATATGTTCCCTTATCCATCTGGCGCTGGTTTACACGTTGGGCATCCAGAAGGTTATACAGCAACGGATATTTTATCTCGTATGAAGCGTATGCAAGGATACAATGTACTTCATCCGATGGGATGGGATGCATTCGGACTACCTGCTGAACAGTATGCATTAGATACAGGAAACGACCCGGCTGAATTCACTGAACTTAACATTAATAATTTCCGTCGTCAAATCAAATCGTTAGGTTTCTCTTACGATTGGGAGCGAGAAATTAATACAACTGATCCAAACTACTACAAATGGACGCAGTGGATTTTCTTACAGCTATATAAAAACGGCTTAGCTTATGTGGATGAAGTAGCTGTTAACTGGTGTCCTGCTCTAGGAACGGTACTTGCGAACGAAGAAGTTATTGACGGCAAAAGTGAGCGTGGGGGACATCCGGTTGAGCGTCGTCCAATGAAGCAGTGGATGCTTAAAATCACCGCTTATGCAGATCGTTTACTAGAAGATTTAGATGAGCTTGATTGGCCAGAAAGTATTAAAGAAATGCAGCGCAACTGGATTGGCCGCTCTGAAGGAGCTCACGTGCACTTCACAATCGATGGATACGACGACACATTTACTGTGTTCACAACGCGTCCTGACACGCTATTTGGGGCAACGTATGCCGTTTTAGCACCTGAACATCCGTTTGTAGAAAAAATTACAACAGCCGAACAAAAAGAAGCGGTAGAAGCGTATTTAGATCAAATTAAAAGCAAAAGCGATTTAGAACGTACAGACTTAGCTAAAGACAAAACTGGCGTATTCACTGGTGCTTATGCAATTAACCCTGTAAACGGCGAGAGAATGCCAATTTGGATTGCTGACTATGTTCTAATGAGCTATGGCACAGGTGCAATTATGGCTGTTCCGGCTCATGATGAGCGTGATTATGAATTTGCTGTTAAATTTGAACTGCCGATTAAAGAAGTAGTAGCGGGCGGAGACGTTTCAAAAGAAGCTTATACAGGCGACGGCGAGCACGTTAATTCAGACTTCTTAAATGGTTTAGATAAAGAAGAAGCAATTTCAAATATGATTCAGTGGCTTCAAACAAATGAAAAAGGTGAAAAACAAGTAACATACCGTCTGCGTGACTGGTTATTCAGCCGTCAGCGCTACTGGGGTGAACCAATTCCTGTTATTCACTGGGAAGACGGCACAACGACTGCAGTTCCTGAAGATCAACTTCCGCTTGTGTTACCAAAAACGACTGAAATCAAACCGTCAGGCACAGGTGAATCTCCGTTAGCAAACATTGATGACTGGGTGAACGTTGTAGATCCGGAAACAGGCAAAAAAGGGCGCCGCGAAACAAATACAATGCCTCAATGGGCAGGCAGCTGCTGGTATTACTTACGCTACATTGATCCAACAAACAGTGAAGCGTTAGCAGATGCAGATAAATTAAAAGAATGGTTGCCGGTTGATATTTATATCGGTGGAGCTGAACACGCTGTTCTTCACTTATTATATGCTCGTTTCTGGCATAAGTTTTTATATGATATCGGCGTAGTTCCAACAAAAGAGCCGTTCCAAAAACTGTTTAACCAAGGTATGATTCTTGGAGAAAATAACGAAAAAATGAGTAAGTCAAAAGGTAACGTTGTAAACCCAGACGAGATCGTAGAAAGCCACGGTGCAGATACGCTTCGCCTTTATGAAATGTTCATGGGGCCTTTAGATGCGTCAATCGCCTGGTCAACAAAAGGGCTTGATGGTGCACGCCGTTTCTTAGATCGTGTATGGCGCTTACTTGTTGACGATAACGGTGAATTAAGCAGCAAGGTTCAAGAAAGCAATGACACTACGCTTGAACGCGTGTATCACCAAACGGTGAAAAAAGTAACGGAAGATTACGAAGGCCTCCGTTTTAATACAGGTATCTCTCAGCTTATGGTATTCATCAATGATGCATACAAAGTTGACGTGCTGCCAAAGCAATACGTAGAAGGATTTGTGAAGCTATTAGCACCAATTTGTCCTCATACGACTGAGGAATTATGGAGCAAACTAGGTCACGAAGATACAATTTCGTATGAGGCTTGGCCTGCGTTTGACGAAGCAAAACTTGTAGATGATGAAGTGGAAATTGTCGTTCAAATTAACGGTAAAGTACGTGCGAAAGTAAACGTACCTGCTGAGGCATCTCGTGAAGAGCTTCAAGATATTGCAATGGCTAATGAAGATGTTCAAGAGTTCATTGAAGGTAAGACAGTGCGCAAAGTGATTGCTGTGCCTGGTAAATTAGTAAACATCGTAGCTAATTAAGTATTGATGTAGAACAGAACCCCTGACAGTTCTTTAGTCAGGGGTTCTGTTCTAGACCTAAGCGCCTGATGTCCACCTTTCGGGTTGACATCAGGCGCTTAGTCAAACCTTTAACTACGATTGGAAAAGCTTAGGCAGGCTGCTGCTTAAGCTTTTCTTATTTAGTGGCATAAAGGTATTTGAATTTGCTACAATAGCGATAGCAAGCTGAATGAAAGAATAGAGAGGAATGACGAAGATGGAAGAAGTAAAAGTAATTACGCCTGAAGAACTTCAAAAACGAGTTGAAAATGGAGAAGAACTTCATTTAGTTGATGTGCGCGAAGATGAAGAAGTAGCAGAAGGAATGATTCCAACTGCTAAACACATTCGTATGAATGATATTCCAGGTAATGTGGATTATTTCGATAAAGACAAAGAATATATTTTCATTTGCCGTTCGGGCCGCCGCAGTGAAAACGTATGTTACTACCTTCAAGAACAAGGATATAAAGTAACAAATATGGTTGGCGGTATGTTAGAGTGGGAAGGAAAAACGGTTAATAAATAAAAAGAGGCTGGGACAAAAGTATCTTAGCTGAAGTGAAAAATGAACCATTGATCAACATGTTTGATTAGTGGTTCATTTTTTTTGTTTCGTTTCTTCTAGCAGTTGATTGGAAGGCAAGGCGAAGACTCCTGCGAGAAAAGCGGAACAGGTGAGACCCCCCAGGAGCGCAAGCGAGGAGGAGGATCACTGGCCGCCCGCGGAAAGCGAAGTCTTGCAAGGAAATCAACTGCCGTGTTACAAGCGGTTCAGCTCATGTATCCCATTTGTTCGTCTTTAGATTGAATTCATTTCGTTATGTCTTAACCTCTTTTTTGAATGAAACTTCTGCCAACCGACTAAAATGATAGCAGGAAAACAAATGATGACTAAATCTATAAAAGCCCTCATAAAAATAGAGGTAGTAAGAGATTGAAAATCTGTACAAAAACCATCATCAAGAGAAACAGTCCATTCTGATTGAAACAAATTTGATAGGACAAGGTGGTAGAAGCTGTGATACAAGTAAAAATGTTTGATAAAGAGCATGAAAAAGATTTAGAATTTGCGGTGAACCGATTTTTACGGAAATTAGAGGATGAAGACGTCGTTGATATTAAATACCAAGTGACAGTGGATGTTGATCGTGATGAGCAGGTGTACTGTTTTTCAGCCATGGTTATGTATAAAGCCTAGCATATTATGCTAGGCTTGTTGCAAATTCTCCTGCATTACTTCCAGCCAAACGGCCTGTTACAAGAGCAGAAGTGATATTGTATCCTCCAGTGTATCCATGGATATCAAGAATTTCCCCGCAGAAGTAAAGGCCTTGCATAAATTTCGAAGACATTTCTTTTGGGTGAATTTCTTTAACAGATACGCCGCCTCCTGTGACGAATGCTTTTTCTAAAGAAAGCGTGCCGTTTACAGCAAATTCAAATCGTTTGCACAGTCTTGCAAATTCTCTCAGTTTCTCATGCTGAAGCTGTCCTGCTAGCGCTTGGCTATCAATGCCTGCCTGCTCGAGTAAAAACAATAGATAACGTTCAGATACAAAACCTTTTAAGACATTTTTAATTGCTTTTTTCGGTTCTTCTTTTGTTGTTTTGACTAATTGTTGAAAAATATCTTCTTCGTTTTGGCTAGGAAATAAATCAAGAGACATTTGAACAGTGTTGCTTTTTTGTTTCTTTAACTCTTTAACAACATATTGGCTGCAGCGAAGAGCGGCAGGGCCAGAGATGCCAAAGTGAGTGAAAATCATATCCATTTGATGAGTAATGACAGGCTTGCCTTTTTTATTAAGCACGCTTAGTCCTACATTGCGAAGCGATAGACCTTGAAGCGTTTTGGTTTTAATAAAGTGTTCGCTAGATGTAATAGGAACTTCTGTTGGGTAAAGCTCAGTAATTTTATGCCCTGCATCTTTTGCCCATTGATAACCGTCTCCTGTCGAACCTGTATGAGGTACTGATTTTCCACCTACTGCAATCACAACGCTTTTCGTTTGGATTGCTTCCCCGTTTTGAAGCACAACTTCTTTCACGGTGTTGTTCTCATAGTGTACGCGTTTAACGGCTGTGTTTGTGCGAATTGTCACGCGAAGACGGTGAAGTTCGCTAATTAATGCGTCAACAACAGATTGCGCTTTATTGCTGACCGGAAACATACGGCCGTGATCTTCTTCTTTTAATTTAATTCCAAGGCCTTCAAAATAAGAGATGATATCTTCGTTATTAAAAACAGAAAACGCACTGTATAAAAAGCGTCCGTTTCCTGGAATGTGTTTAATAAGTTCATCAATGGGAAGACGGTTTGTCACATTACAGCGTCCGCCTCCAGAAATGGCAAGCTTTCGTCCAAGTTTATTGCCTTTATCAATTAATAATACGTTTGCACCTGACTCACCAGCTGCAATCGATGCCATCAAACCAGAAGGTCCTCCTCCGATTACGACTACATCATATATCATACTTTCACCAACCTGTCTATTCTTAAAAAATTTTAGTTTGTTCACTGACAAATCTCTCAACATTGGATAAAATGGGCTATAGTCTTTGTTTTTCTAGTTTGTTGACGAGTGCGAGTGAGTATAAGACCTTTCTTAGTGTATACTGTCACTTGCTTCTTTTCAATTCTATCATTATTATCAGTATGTAACATTAAGTATCGGAGGCAAACGTATGTCTGATTCAAAATTGTTAAGAGGGACCTTTGTGCTGACGCTTGGCACCTATGTATCCCGAATCTTGGGAATGATTTATTTATTTCCATTTGCGATCCTTGTTGGAACCGTAGGGGGAGCACTGTTTGGTTACGGATATAACCAATATGCTATTTATTTAAGTATTGCTACAGCCGGTATGCCAATGGCCGTATCGAAATTTGTATCAAAATATAATGCACTCGGTGATTACTATACGAGTAGAAGAATGTACCGGGCCGGCATGAAATTAATGCTTGTCACAGGAATACTTGCATTTTTACTTTTATATTCGTTAGCTCCTGTTATGTCTAGAATTACACTGGGAGGTTCTGATTTAAATAACTCCTTAGAAGATGTAGTAATGGTTATGCGAATGGTTAGTGTTGCGTTAATTGTAGTACCGATGATGAGTTTAATGCGAGGATTTTTCCAAGGTCACCAGTCTATGGGACCAACAGCTGTTTCACAAGTAGTTGAACAGCTTGTGCGGGTTGTCTTTTTATTGGCATCTACCTATATCGTCATCAAAGTTGTCCACGGGAGTCTTGCATTAGCCGTTGGATTTGCTACGATGGGGGCTTTTGTAGGAGCTCTTGCTGGACTGGCTGTATTGATTTGGTACTGGAAAAAACGAAAGCCTTATCTTGATAAAATGGTGAACGAGCAGACGGTAACGCCTACGCGTATTTCTACCGTATCCATTTTTAAAGAGCTGCTTACGTATTCATTGCCATATGTCTTTGTCAGCTTGGCTATTCCGCTTTATCAGTATGTGGACCAATTCACATTTAACCGTGCAATGGTAGCGGCTGGACAAAAAGAAATAGCAGAGTCAATGAACGGAATTGTTCAGTCTTATGTTCCAAAGCTTGTGATGATTCCCGTTTCATTAGCTACTGCGTTCGGTTTGACTCTTGTACCAACGATTACACGTTCCTTTGTGAATAAAGATTATAACGTACTGCAAAAGCAAATTGACCAAACATATCAAACGATTATGTTTCTTGTGCTGCCAGCATCTGTAGGATTAATGGCTTTAGCTGGCCCAGCCTATACGTTTTTCTTTGGAACAGATGCATCGGATGCGGGTGGGAATGTCTTGCTTTACTATGCACCGGTAGCTTTATTGTTCTCATTTTTTACGGTGAATGGAGCTATTTTACAAGGAATCAACAAACAAAAATATGCTGTTTTAAGTCTATTATTTGGATTGATTGTGAAAATTGTCGTGAACGTTCCATTTATTCTTATGTTCCACGAGATTGGTTCAGTTTTAGCGACTGCATTAGGCTATATCGTATCTCTTGTTTATATGTTTGCGCTTATTCAAAAACACGCAAAATATAACTACAGTGAGTTTATAAAACGCTCTGTGCTTATTCTCATTTTTGTTGCGATTATGGGAATCAGCGTAAAAATTGTCGCAGCAGTGATTGGTCTGTTTACAACGCCAGGACGATTCTCTGCCACTGTTATTACGATTATAGGAGCAGCAGTAGGCGGCCTTATTTACTTTATTATTACCTATCGTACAAGCCTGCTTGAAAAAGTAATGGGAGCGAGGGTAACAGGTGCAATTGAACGAAAGATACTGCGCCGAAATAAACAGCGCAGTGCCTAAGAAGATGACTCGTTAGAGTCATCTTCTTTTCAAAAAAGAGGAGGATATTACATGCGTTTGGATAAATTGCTTTCTACCATTGGGTACGGAAGCCGAAAAGAAGTTAAAGGTCTTTTAAAGACTGGGGCTGTTAAGGTAGACGGTACAGCAGTTAAAGATGCTAAGGTCCACGTTAATCCAGATGAACAAGAAATAACTGTGCATGGCGAAGCCGTTTCTTACCGAGAATTTGTTTACTTTATGCTTCATAAGCCGCAAGGCGTCATATCAGCGACAGAAGATTCTCTTCATGAAACAGTTTTGGACTTGCTTGAACTTGATGATGCTGTGTATAACCCATTTCCGGTAGGGCGTTTAGATAAAGATACAGAAGGGCTCTTGCTGCTGACGAATGACGGTCAGCTTGCACATCAGCTGCTATCTCCTAAAAAGCACGTTCCTAAAACGTATTTTGCAAAAATTAATGCACCGGTGACTGAAGAAGATGCTGAAGCATTTAGGCAAGGTGTCACTCTTGATGATGGATATGTAACAAAATCAGCAGAGTTAAAGATACTAACAAGCGGTGTGGAATCAAAAATTGAATTAACGATCGTTGAAGGGAAATTTCATCAAGTGAAGCGTATGTTTGAAGCAAGAGGAAAAAAAGTAACGTATTTAAAACGTTTATCTATGGGAGCTTTGCTATTAGACGAGTCGTTAGATTTAGGAGAGTATAGGGAGTTAACGGAAGAAGAACTAGCTTTATTGCAAAACTCAAATGCCTAAGAAGAGGCGAAAGAAAAAGGAACCTAAGTCTAAAATGGTTCCTTTTTTTTGTCCACTTTGTTAGACAAGTGAAACATTTCACGTTAAAGCACTTAAACGAGTACCAACTCTGCTTGACGTGCAAATGGAGCGGGGGACTATGCACTCGTCCAAGTCTTGACTTTCTACTGCGTAGAATTTTATCTCTATATATAAATCACTTACTACCCTTGAAATAAACTTACTAGGATGACATCTTGACCTTCTTTTGCGTAGTCGTCCATGTACCGCGACTTGGGCTGCGAACTAAATCATTATATGCTAACACATTCAAGTCACGCTGAATGGTTCTTGGTGTAATACCAAATTCGTCTACGAGCTCTTGCGTTGTAACTGTTCCATTTTTACAAATGAACATATAGACCGATTTGATACGAGTTAGCATTCGATTAGTTGAAGGTTTCAAAAAACCACTTCCTTATTCGTTTTTCGTAAGGCACAACTTCTTTATAACTCTGAGATGTCAAGCACTATTTCAGTCCTTATCCTTATTGTACACAAAATCGACAGAAAAATAAAAGAGAAAACGCAAATTAACACAATATTTACAAAAAATGATATAAATATGTAATCCTTTCGTAACATCTCCTTCCTCTATTTGCACATTTTTTATAGTATATGTAAACAATAAACAAATAGAATCCGTTTTTATCGATTGTGCCTACAATTTATTTCCCGGAATTTTGACTCTGTAAACCTTTGATATGAAAGGAAAGAGACAATTATTTCTTTCTATATAAAGGTATGATAAAGTTAAATTTACCAATAGTAATGATAGATACAATCTGTAAAAGCAGGAAAAGGAGACAAACAGATGACGGCAATTAATTGGAAAGAGGAAGTTCAAAAAAGAGAAGCTGAAATTCTAGCTGAGACGCAGCGTTTTCTACAAATTAAAAGTGTTTTGACAAGCACAGAAAAACAAGAAGAGCCATTTGGACCTGGAATTGCTCAAGCGCTTGACTTTCTTTTAAATAAAGGAAAAAATGACGGGTTTTCCGTCAAGAACGTAGACGGATATGCTGGTCATATTGAAGCAGGAGAAGGGAAAGAACTTCTTGGCATTCTTTGTCACGTAGACGTTGTTCCTGAAGGAGACGGGTGGTCGGTTGATCCATACGGCGGTGAAATAAAAGACGGGAAAATTTTTGCTAGAGGAGCAATCGATGACAAAGGCCCGACGATGGCTGCTTATTATGCGATGAAAATTGTGAAAGATTTAGGGCTTCCTCTATCTAAACGGGTTCGAATGATCATTGGAACGGATGAAGAAAGTGACTGGAGATGTGTGGACCACTACTTCAATCATGAAGAGATGCCAACTATGGGGTTTGCGCCCGATGCGGATTTTCCTATCATTTTTGCTGAAAAAGGAATTACAGACGTAGAAATTCGCCAGCAGCCAATTGAAGGAACAAAGGGAAGCGTTCAGCTTACATCATTTGTCTCTGGACGACGCTACAATATGGTTCCTGATCTTGCAACAGCTGTTCTTGAATTCCATAGTGAAACGGATATTAAAAATAAATATGATCAATTTTTAAAGGATCAGTCTTTAAAAGGTTCAATAACAGAAAAGAGCGGTGTATACACACTTACTTTAGAAGGCGTTTCAGCACATGGCAGTGTGCCTGATAAAGGGAAAAATGCTGGACTTACGCTTCTTCGCTTTTTACACACATTAGAACTTGATGAACAAGCTAATCAGTTTGTAGGTTATGCAAATGCGTATTTAGTTCAAGATGCACTAGGAGAAAAAATGGGCTTAAATCGCAAAGATGAGGTTACGGGTGATTTAACGATAAATGTTGGAATTATGTCTTACAATCAAGAAGAAGCGGGGCACTTTGGTTTAAACATTCGCTATCCTGTATCAGCTCATATTGACGACATTATTGATACGATTAAAGAAAAAAGTGAATCTTATCAAATGACCATCAAACATTTTACAGATTCTAAACCACATCATGTCGATCAAAAACATGAGCTTATTCAAACGCTTCAAAAGGTTTACCAAGAACAAACAAATGAAGAACCTACACTTATTTCAATTGGAGGAGGAACGTATGCCAGAGCATTGGAAGCGGGGGTGGCATTTGGACCTCTTTTCCCAGGCCGTGAAGAAGTAGCGCACGAAAAAGACGAGTACATGGTAATTGAAGATTTACTTCGTGCAACAGCTATTTATGCACAGGCTATTTACGAATTAGCTAAATAAAAAAAGCGAACGCCTTTGCGTTCGCTTTTTTATTATTCAAATGAGAATAGGTCGCTTGATAAATAACGTTCACCTGTATCGCAAGCAATACATACGACCACTTGATCAGGAGATAATTTTTTGGCTACCTCGATAGCAGCATAGCACGCAGCGCCAGATGAAGGACCGACTAAAATTCCTTCTTCAGAAGCCAAGCGTCGCGTAATATCGTAGGCTTGTTCATCTTTAATTTTTAAAATTTCGTCGTAAACATCTACATTAAGCGTATCAGGAATAAATCCAGGGCTTGTTCCTACAAGCTTGTGCTTCCCAGGTCTTCCTCCAGATAATACAGGAGACCCAGCTGGTTCCACAACATGAACGGTCATATTTGGGTAGTTTTCTCTTAGTACTTCACCAGTTCCTGTAATCGTTCCGCCTGTTCCAGCAGTAGCAACAAAAGCAGATAAGTCTTTGCCTAACTCGTTCATTGCCTCGATAATTTCTTTAGCAGTCGTTTTTCGATGAGCGTCAGGGTTTGCATTATTTTCAAACTGCATGGGCATAAATGCATTTGGAATTTCTTTTGTAAGCTCTTCTGCCTTGCGAATTGCTCCAGGCATTTTCTCATCGCCCGGTGTTAGAACAACTTCCGCACCATATGCTTTTAACAAGTTAATTCGTTCTTGAGTCATGGTATCTGGCATAACTAAAATAGAACGATAACCTCTTGCCGCTGCATTCATTGCTAAGCCAATACCTGTATTTCCGCTCGTTGGTTCAATAATAGTAGAATTTTCATTGAGCAAGCCTGCTTTTTCAGCTTCCACGATCATATTAAAAGCAGCACGGTCTTTTACACTACGGCTTGGATTAAAAAATTCTAGTTTTAAGTAAACGGATGCTCCATCTGCAGGTTGAAGACGATTCAACTTAACAAGAGGTGTTTCGCCAATCAAATCAGCCATATTGTTAACAACTTTCATTTTTCTCATCCTTTTCTTATAAAAATTCTCTGTATTGTTTCTATGATAACACAAATTCTTATTTTTTAAGCACATGACAAATTTTCAGAAAAACCTCTCTATTTCATCCGAAAAAACCTTTAAAATAGATCTAGCTCTTTTTGAACATAACCAATTGGGGAAAGATAATAAAAAGAAAAGGAGCGATTTGATGAAAGGCGATAAACATTATTTTATTGGAATCAACGTGCCTGTATCCATTGCACATCAGGCAGAAAATTGGGCAAAGGAATTAATACCTTTTCCTTTCAAACAATGGACATACCCTGACGATTATCATATAACGCTACAATTTTTAGGGTTTTTAGATGACAAAAAGGAAAAGCTGATTACGCGCTTAAAAGAGGTAGCCTCCCGTCATTCAAGTTTTTCGCTGCAGACAGGTCAGTACGATGTGTTCGGTGCGTATAACAAGCCTAGAGTGCTTTATGTAAGCCTTAGGCCAAATGATAAGCTTATGAATCTGCAAAGGGATATACAGGCCGTATGGGGAGATCTAAGCGGCTTATATGAAAAACGTCCTTATCGTCCTCATATTACGATTGCAAAGAAGTGGGGAGGGGAAGCCGGACTTTTGGAAGAACAGTTAAAACAAACGTCGATTGAAGAACAGTTTCAAGTAAGTTCGTTTGCCCTTTTTGAAGTTCATCCTGCTAGCAAACCTAAATATAAAAAAATACTATCTTTTTCCTTGCAGTCACAGTAGCATATGAACATACAAGCATGGAGAGAGGTTATTTAAAAATCGCTCTTATCAAAGGAAAGAAAACGCCGATGATAATAGAGAAATCATCGGCGAACAAAGTTTTAGAGGAATTTTAATTAGGGGATTGATGTAAACGTGGCGCAGCTACTTAAGGTGCAAGATTATATTTCCCGTTATGAAAAAGACGTTTATCACTACACGTCTCAGTTTAATCACTTAAAAAAGCATAATTGGAAGAAAGCAAAGCAATTATTTGAAGAAGGGCTATTACATGAGCCGCCTGTACAAGAAGAAACAAAAGCTCAACGTTCATTTTTGCAAAAAGCAAAAGAGCGGTTTACAAGAAAAAAAGAAACGTGTGAAGTGGAAGAAGCGTTCTCTAGCGATAGCGTGGAAAATCAAGAGCTATTGAGGTTTACAACTCTTCCACAAACAGCGGAAGACTTGAAAATATTGTTTTTAGAAAATGTATTTGATCTTCAAATGAAATGGGCTACATCCACTTTATTTGAGTTCTCACAAGCAGATCGTAAATATTACCATGATGAAGCTCTCCGTTATTTTATTCAGCGCTTTCCTGATACATGTCTCGTGATGTACAAGCCTGTTTTCCTGATTAATAAAGCTCCGGTAGAAGGAGATATCATTATTGTTACTCCAACGGAAACCCTCTGTATTTGTTTAATAGAAACATATAAAAGTGCTGTTTTTCAGTATTCAAAAGAAAATTTTTGGACAGAGTTAAGAGGAAGAGATCAAAAAAAGATATTAAATCCTTTAATTGGGTTAAATCGAACGGAGCAAATTGTCCGAAGCATCTATCGTACTCACGATATTGAACATAACGTAAAGAAAATATTACTGAGCAGAAATGGATACATTGATTACGCTGCGGAGCCTTATCAGGTTGAATTTGTAGATGCTAGAAAGTATGAAGAATGGTTTTGTGAACTTAGGAAATCTAAAGCACCTTTAAAGTTTAAGCAGATGAAAGCAGCTCAAGTATTGCTCGAACACAGCCAGAGTATTTATTTTGACCGGGAATTCGAAGCAGGTGAATAATACGAACATTCACGCTATGAAAGTGCTTTCGTTTTTGCGTTTACTACATATAATGCTACTAAAGAGGTAATTGGCATAAGGAGGAGAAAAGGATGACTGGTGATAATAAGTTTCAAGCTTATTTAGATCAAATAGATCGTATTACTCTTTTAGTTCCAACTTCTTATCATGAAGGTCAAATTGATTTTTTTGTGATTAAAAGTACACAAATACATGAGACCATCTCTATTGAAAACGTACATGAATTAGAAGGTTTTATCAAATATGAAGGCAAGGTTGAAGGTAGCATAGAAATTGGACAGTCGTACGTTATCTGTGATAATTACGGAGAGAAAGTTCCGCTGCAGGTAGGGGCTGTTATACGAACCAAAGAGTTTGATGAGAGATTTTATTATAATCAAAATGATTTGGGTGCAGCCTTTTATTCAGATCATATTATGATAAAAATTTGGGCCCCGACTGCATCAGCAGTGATTTTAAAATTAATACATGCAAACAGCGGCAAAGAAGAACTGTACGTCATGGCTCGTCAAAGAAAAGGCGTATGGGAAAAGAAACTTCCCTTAGATAAAGAAGGATATTATTATCGATTTTTAATAGATGTAAACGACCGGACAAATGAAGCGGTGGATCCTTATGCCGTTGCAGCTACAGCAAATAGTGAATACGGAGTTCTGATAAATCTTCATACAGCCTATGTTCATCCCCATGAAAAGCCACCTTTCCTTCAGCCAACAGATGCCGTTATTTACGAAATGCACGTTCGCGACTTTTCTATTCATCCTTTAAGCGGGATAGAAAAAAAGGGCACATACCTAGCTGTTACTGAATCAAGCGGGCAGCCAGGCAAAACAACAGGTCTTCATTATTTAAAAGAGCTAGGAGTGACCCACCTTGAATTTCTTCCTATTAACGACTTTGGCGGAGTAGATGAATTAAACCCTCATGCTTCTTATAATTGGGGGTATAATCCATTGTTGTTTAATGTACCAGAAGGAAGCTACTCCGCTGACCCTTCAAATCCTGCCACTCGTATTGCTGAAGTGAAACAATTAATATCAACACTTCATCAACAGGGATTCCGTGTTATTATAGATGTAGTTTATAATCACGTATTTGTACGAGAGGAATCACCTTTTGAAAAAATTGTTCCGGGCTATTATTTTCGACATGATGAGTTTGGGATGCCTTCGAACGGGACGGGAGTAGGAAATGATTTTGCTTCTGAACGGAAAATGGCGCAAAAGTTTATTATCGATTCAGTATTGTTTTGGATAAAAGAGTACGACGTTGATGGGCTTCGCTTTGACCTCATGGGGATTTTAGATATAGAAACGATGAACATCATTCGGGACAAAATAAATGAAATTGATTCTACTATTTTGGTGTTTGGCGAAGGCTGGGATTTAAACACTCCTCTCCCCTATAATCAAAAAGCAATTATGGCGAATGCCCGCCAAACGCCTCAAATCGGCTATTTTAATGATCGCTTTCGAGATTCTGTAAAAGGAAGCACGTTTGATGTATATGAAAAAGGTTTTATCAGCGGAAATATTCATCAAAAAGAGACCGTGCAATCTGTTATAGCGGGGAGCATTCTGGATAAAGAAGACAGCCGGGCTTTATTTATAAATCCAGCACAATCAGTTAATTACGTTGAATCACATGATAATCATACGCTGTGGGATAAGTTAACGAATTCAAATGGAGAAGAAGACGAAGACATTCGTAGAAGTCGTCACCGCCTTGCTACTGCTATTGTACTTCTTTCGCAAGGCATACCGTTTCTTCATAGTGGTCAAGAGTTTTACCGCACTAAACAAGGCGTAGAGAACAGCTATAATTCACCCGATGATATTAATGCACTTGATTGGAATCGACGGATCAAATTTTCTCCTGATGTGAATTGGGTTCAAGAGCTGATTCGTATTCGCAAACAGCACGGTGCATTTCGCTTGGGAGATGCTTCAGCGATTAGGCAGCATGTTTCTTTCCTAAATACGCCGCAATCCGTTATTGGCTATTGCTTATCAAACGTATTGGCTTACGGTCCGTGGAAGAATATTATTGTGTTTTTTAATCAAGGCCTAATGGAAGAAAAAGTAGTTTTGCCAGAAGGACCATGGAAAATAGCACTTGATCATTGTAAAGTATATAAAAATGGGTATCCTACTATAGAGGATAATGCTATAAACGTTTCAAAGCTTAGCGTTCTTATTTTATTTCAAACGTAATTATTGTCTTCAACCACTTGACGAAAAAAGTATGATGGAGATAATATTTATAAAGGATGGCTATTGATACATATCCTCAATAGCCGTCTTTTTTATTTACTAAGAAAATAACGTCATGATGTCTTAATAGATTGCTTTATTGAGTGAAATTTTTAAACGAAATGTGTGTGTTGAAATTGAAGGTGAATTGGTTGGAAGATATATTAGGAAGCGAATGGGAAATTACTCCTGCTGGCGGAGCGACAGGAGAAGCTTATTTTGCAAAATTTCAAGACCGAAAGCTTTTTTTAAAGCGTAATTCATCACCTTTTTTAGCAGTATTGTCAGCTGAAGGAATCGTACCGAAGCTCGTGTGGACAAGACGAATGGAAAATGGAGATGTGATCACAGCTCAGCACTGGCTAGATGGTCGAGAATTAAAACCAAAAGATATGAATTCGAGTCGAGTGACAGAATTGCTTAGTAAAATTCATCATTCAAACGAGTTATTAGATATGTTGAAAAGGTTGGGGAAAACACCGCTTCTTCCCGAAGACGTGCTAGCCGATATTGTAGAGAATGTGGACGAGCGACTTCAAAAAGAAAGTATTGTAGAGCAGGGAATCAGTTATTTACAAGCAGAGCTTCCGTCCGTTCAGACAGATAAATATGTTGTGTGTCACTGTGATGTGAACCACAATAACTGGATGCTTGGAGAGAATACGCAGCTATATTTAATCGACTGGGACGGAGCGATGATTGCAGATCCTGCTATTGATTTAGGTTTATTGCTTTATTGGTACATCAATCCATCTCAGTGGGAAGAATGGCTTGAGCATTATGGAGTTGAACTAACCGAGAACTTGAAAAAGAGAATGAAGTGGTATGTGATAAGTCAAACCATTTTATTCATTGAATGGCATCGTTCGAAAAATGAACATTCTGAAATGAACTACTGGCTTGAATATCTTCGGATGTTGCTCGTCAACGACATTCAAGCACAGTAGCAAAGATTATGACAAGGTAGATAGTTCTTGGACCCATTGTGATAAATTTTGTTGATTGGTTTGAATATGTTCGTCTAAATGAGCAGCACTTTTTGCATCTTGCGTGTATTTATACACGTTTTGTAGTGTTGCTTGTACGTCTGTGCTAGCGTATCCTTTTGCTAACATTGATTGAATTAAACGTTCAACCTGTTCACATTCCGCAACCGTTCCGCAGCAATCACTTTGATGATTAGATAAAATATCTTTTAATATATTCATTTGGTGTTCGGCATTTAAAGGCATTAAGCATCATCCTTTCTCGTATGATGCTCTTATTTTTTTCTATCTAAACACAATTATGCATGAGAATGTCGGTTGTTTCGAATAACCGACATTTTCAATGCGTCAAAATACATTAAAGAGGTGCAACATGAGATTACGAAACAAACCTTGGGCAAAAGATAAAATTGCTGAAAATCCCCAATACGTGGTTCCAAACCCAGCAGAGTATAAAGGGAACTGGAAAGGGGTTTTTGGAAACGAAAATCCTCTTCATATTGAAGTAGGAACAGGAAAAGGCCAATTTTTAGTAGGGATGGCTAAACAAAATCCGCATATCAACTATATTGGAATTGAAATGTATGAAAGTGTCATCTTAAGTGCTCTAGAACGATTGATTGAAGAAGAGCTTCCAAATTTAAAGCTGTTGAATGTAGATGCTAACCACCTTAGTGAGTTTTTTGCAAAAAATGACGTGGATCGCGTTTATCTCAATTTCTCTGATCCATGGCCAAAAAAGAGACATGCCAAACGCCGTTTAACATACAAAACGTTCTTAAGCATGTACGAAAACCTGCTGGTTGATGGTGGAGAAATTCACTTTAAAACAGATAATCAAGGTCTATTTGAATATTCATTGACAAGCTTTTCAGAATATGGGCTTCTTCTCAAATACATTAGCTTAGATTTGCATAAAAGCGATTTTGAAGGCAATGTTATGACGGAATATGAAGAGAAATTTTCACAAAAAGGCAGCCGTATTTACCGCTGTGAAGTAAAATACCTGAACGAAAAAGACTGAGTTCATCAGTCTTTTTTTGTTCAAAAAGAGAAGGAGATAGTGATAAAATAAAAAGGAATATAATGGAGGTGTAAAATGGAAACGTTAACAATAGGCGAATTAAAAGTGACATGGCTTCGTGGAGGGAATAATCATTTAGACGGAGGAGCAATGTTTGGTGTTGTTCCAAAAGAGCTTTGGACAAAAAAATATCCTATCTCAGAAGGAAATCGAATTCCAATGAGAACTGATCCTTTGCTCGTTCAAACTGAAAAACACCTCATGTTAATTGATGGGGGTATAGGGAATGGTATGTTGGATGAGAAAAAAAAGCGTCATTTTGGTGTAACAGAAGAATCATTTATTGCTGAAGATTTACAAAAGTTAGGGTTTACGTGCGAAGATATTACTCATGTCATTATGACGCATCTTCACTTTGATCATGTGTCAGGCTTAACAAAATGCAGCAACGGACATTTTTCCTCTGCTTTTCCAAATGCAGAAATCTTTGTTAGTGAGATCGAGTGGAATGAAATGAGAAATCCTAATATACGTTCTAAAAATACGTATTGGAAACAAAATTGGGAATTTATTCAGCATCAAGTAACAACATTTAGCGATAAAGATGAAATTGTGCCTGGAGTAACGGCTCATCATACCGGCGGTCACAGCGATGGTCATGCTGTAGTTGTATTAAAAGGAAACAATGACATCTTAGTGCACATGGGCGATCTTTTGCCAACACATGCACATCAAAATGTCTTATGGGTAATGGCATATGATGATTATCCAATGACTTCGATTGAACAAAAGCAGCAGTGGCTAGCTTATGCCTATGAGAATCAAGCTTGGCTAAGTTTTTATCATGATGCTTTTTATCGAGCTGTAAAATGGGATAACAAAGGAGAAATAGTTGACGAAATTAAACGGGTGCATTCAGCGTCAATTCAATAATAGAACCGCTTTTTTTATCAATGAAAAACTCGTAATGTTCCTGTTTTGCATCACGTGTTCTGATAATTCCACCTGTATAACCATAAAAAGAGAGACCATGTTTTTGAATGACTTTAGTCGTTGTTTCAATCCATGAGCCATCGATTGCCCCATTTTGTTTAAAAGCGCTTTTAACAATCGTAAGGGCTTCCGATGAGGAAATTGACGACTTTCTTTTTTGAAGAATATAAGCGCTTGCAAATCCGACTGCAGCTCCTGCTATTAGTTGAGTCCATTTCACGTTATTCACCTGCTTTTTAAGGATATGTTTTCATCATTATATCAAATTGTCGAATGCTTTGTTAAGTTGAGTTATAGAAGAGAAGGACGGAACTAGCAACTATTTCCGGTTTTCGATACAATAAAGAAAATGATACATAAAGGAGAGTATATATGAACAATGAAACGCTATCTCTATTTAAAACATTAACGGAGTTACCAGGTGCCGCTGGAAACGAACATCAAGTACGTTCATTTATGCGCTCGCAAATTGAACCCCTTGTAGATGAAGTCATTCAAGATGGGTTAGGAAGTTTATTCGGCGTTCGCTATAATGAAGAAAAAGGTCCTAAAGTAATGGTAGCGGGACATATGGACGAAGTAGGATTTATGGTTACGTCTGTAACAGATAAAGGAATGCTTCGTTTTCAAACTCTAGGAGGATGGTGGAGTCAAGTACTGCTAGCTCAACGCGTCCATGTTGTTACAAAAAAAGGTCCTATCACCGGCGTAATTGCTTCTATCCCTCCTCATTTATTAGACGAATCACAGCGCAACAAGCCAATGGCCATTAAAAATATGATGATTGATGTGGGCGCAGATAGTAAGCAGGAAGTAGCAGAAATGGGCATTCGTCCTGGCGACCAAATTGTACCGATTTGTCCGTTTACGCCAATGGCAAATGAAAAGAAAATACTGGCGAAAGCATGGGATAACCGCTATGGGTGCGGACTTGCGATTGAATTATTAAAAGAAGTAAAAAATGAAAAATTGCCAAATATCTTATATTCTGGAGCTACTGTGCAAGAAGAAGTAGGACTTCGCGGTGCTCAATCAGCTGCGAATATGATTAAACCGGATTTGTTTTATGCACTAGATGCTAGTCCAGCTAACGATACATCAGGCGATAAAAATGCATTTGGACAATTAGGAAAAGGCGTATTACTTCGTATCTTTGACCGTACGATGGTCACACATAGAGGAATGAGAGAATTTATTTTAGATACAGCTGAGACAAACAGCATCCCTTATCAATACTTTGTTTCTCCAGGAGGTACGGATGCAGGGCGCGTTCATACTTCTAATAATGGAGTTCCTTCTGCGGTCATCGGCGTATGTTCACGTTATATTCATACTCATGCTTCTATGATTCATGTAGATGACTATGCAGCTGCAAAAGAATTACTAGTCAAACTTGTACGTTCTACAGACCAAACAACGCTCGATACGATTAAGCAAAACGGATAAAAAAGAACAAAGCAGCTGCTTTTGCGGTTGCTTTGTTTCATAATGACAGGAGAAAAAAATGAAAATTGCAATCGGAACGGAAAATCCAACAAAAGTAAATGCAGTAAAAAAAGTATTTGGAGATACTTTTACATATGTAGAGGTAGGCGTGCAGTCCGGGGTGTCGCCACAGCCTTTTTCTGACGAAGAAACCATCCAAGGAGCGGTTAATCGCGCGCGTGCTGCTGTGAAAGAGACAGGTGCTGATATTGGTATTGGGCTTGAAGGAGGGGTGCAGGAAACGCCTCATGGCTTATTCCTTTGCAATTGGGGAAGCCTTGTTACCTCTAAGGACCTTGAACCGATTTTAGGTGGAGGGGCTCGTATTCGGCTTCCTGAAGCGGTAGCCGGTATGCTTCGTCATGATAAAAAAGAATTAGCCGAAGCTATGGAAGTGTATACAAACCAAAAGAATATCCGAAAAAAAGAAGGAGCAATCGGTATTTTCACCAATGGAAATTTAGATCGGACCGCTATGTTTTATCAGGTTGTTTTAATGCTAAAAGGACAGCTTGATTTTAGGACAAATCAAGCTGTTCAATAGGAAATTTCTTTGTAACCCTTTATAATAGAAAAGCATCAGTGTATGATAGTTGCAACAACTCATATACTATGTTTTGATGTAGAAGGATTAAATAATGTATAGGGCTTTAGCCGTTTAAATACGAAAGTAAAAGAAAAAGTGGAGGAAAGAAAAATGGAAAAAATGCAAACAATTGAACAATACAAAGAAATCATTAAAGAAGGAAAGCATATCATGATGTTTTCAGCAGACTGGTGCCCAGATTGCCGAGTAATCGAGCCTGTGCTTCCAGAAATTGAGGCGAATCATAGTGAGTATACCTTTCACTATGTCGACCGCGATGACTTTATCGATCTTTGTGCAGAATTAAGCATCTTTGGAATTCCAAGCTTTGTTGGTTACAGCAACGGAGAAGAAACAGGGCGTTTTGTCAGCAAAGACCGTAAAACAAAAGAAGAAATTGAAGAGTTTATTAACGGCTTAAATGCATAAATCAAGTGAAGACTGATAGCGATTTACAGCTATCAGTCTTCATACATAAAAATGAGAAAAGGAGGCGTAAATATGGCGAAAATGAATAGTCAAAAGATGAGAAAACTACTAGAAGAGCGATTAACGGGTGCAGATTGGTCATTTTTATTTGATCGTGAAAAAGATACGCTGCGCGTTGAACATCAGGAAACGAAAAAAGGTGTAACCATTTCTTTACCTGGGCTAATTGCAAAATGGGAAGAAAAAAAGGAAGCGGCTCTAGATGAAATGGTATATTATATAAAAGAAGCTCTTCGTGTTATGAACGATGAACAGCAGGTAACGGGAAAAGAAAAGCGCATTTATCCAGTTATTCGCTCAACGTCTTTTCCAGATAAATCGAATGAAGACGTGCCGTTGATTTATGATGAACATACAGCTGAAACACGCATTTATTATGCGCTTGATTTAGGCAATACATATCGTCTATTAGATGAGAAACTAATTCGCAAGGAAAATTTAGATCTATCCGCAGTGCGGGAAATGGCTAAATTTAATCTTCGCTCTTTGCCGATTTCACATAAAAAAGATACGGTAGCAGGCAATGACTTTTATTTTGTAAATCAGAACGATGGATACGATGCAAGTCGAATTCTTAACGAGGCATTTTTGCAAGATTTTGCTTCTAGTGTTTCGGGCACAATGGCTGTAGCAGTACCTCATCAAGATGTGCTGATTCTAGCTGATATTCAAAACGAAACGGGTTATGATATTCTTGCGCAAATGACCATGAGCTTTTTTGCAAGTGGACGTGTACCCATCACAGCTCTTTCATTTTTATACGAAAACGGTGAGCTAGAACCTATTTTTATTCTAGGGAAAAATCGCAGTAAAGGACGGGACTAATTATGAATCTTTTTTATAATAAAGAAGGTATCGGCGATACATTAATCGTCAAGCTAGAAGATATCGCAATTGAAAATCGCACGTTTGAAACAAAAGGCGACGTTGTGCGTATCTTTGATCAAAAATCAAATACAACAGCTGGCTATAACATCTTTCATGCTTCTTCTAAGTTAAAAGTAGAGGGAAATGGTTCTCTTGAATTAACAGAAGAAATGGTGGAAGAAGTAAATCGTGTACTTAGCGAAAGCGGTTTTGAAGGTAAACTTGAAGTGGATTTATCTCCTAAATTTGTAGTGGGATACGTTCAAGAAAAAGAAAAGCATCCAAATGCAGATAAGCTGAACATCTGTAAAGTAGATGTTGGCACAGAAACACTTCAAATTGTGTGTGGAGCACCAAATGTAGACGCAGGTCAAAAAGTCGTGGTAGCAAAAGTAGGAGCGGTTATGCCAAGCGGCATGATCATTAAAGATGCAGAGCTGCGCGGTGTGCCTTCTTCAGGTATGATTTGCTCTGCTAAAGAGCTGGCGCTTCCGAACGCTCCTCAAGAAAAAGGAATTCTAGTACTTGAAGACAAATATGAAGTAGGTCAACCTTTTCAAGCATAAAAGCAGATTGCGATACTGATTTATAGGGCAAAAGCATGATGTTTTTTTACACGTATATTTCAAAGCGTTACAGTTGCTGAAAAGCAATTGTCAATTCTTAAAAAGGTTTGATAAAATTAAAAGCCACTAGTATATACTAGTGGCTTTTTTCGCGTTTAATTATGAGTGCTAACTAGGCGCAAAAAAATATTTTTGCAAAGAGGAATTTTACTGTATAAATAAGGGAAGCAAAATAGTAGATTTTATAGTAAGAGTTCAAGCATACGTGATAGAATGATAAATGAAAAGATAGTATATATATCCATCTCAGAGAATACTTTGAGGCCAAAGGTAAATAAAGGATGCATGGATAGCTTTTTGTAGATATCGCAGCACTGCGGTATAAGAGGCTAAACGAAGTAAGATAGTCTGATAGAAAGAGTGATAAAAATGGGTTTTGTACGAAAAGTAATGGATTATTTACTAGGATACGAAGTGAAAGAAATTGTTGTAGACGAACATGGAAATACAACGGAAGAATACCCTTTAAATAGAGAAAAAACAATTCCTAAAAAGAAGGCTCCTAAGCCTAAACAAATGCAGTCAGTTCATCAAAAGCCAGTGATGAAAGCAGCGCCAAAACCTTCTGTTCCACACTCGGCCAGAACGCAAAAGCGGAGTTACACTGAAGAACAGCAAGATGTTCATACAAAAGTAGCTTATCAATATCCAAAAGGAACGTTTCGTTTTCCTTTAATTGATGATACGGGAGAAGCAAAAAAGGCAGCAGCGCCTAAAAATGAACCAAGGCCTGTAACAAAAAAGGCACCGGCTCCGTTTTATCAAGAGCCTGTTCGCAAGTCGGCGCTAACGCAGCCTAAGTCAGTATCTCAGCCGTTAAAAACGGTATCTGAAAAGAAAGAAGCGGTTCCGCAAGTAAGAAAACGTCCGTTTCGTCCTACTGAAATTCCTTCACCTGTCTATGGGTTTAATAAACGGCCTTCTAATGTTGTACAAAACGGAAGTGAGGAAGTAGTAGAATATGAGCTTCCGAGTACACAGTTATCAAAAGCGGCGTTTGAAGATGAAATTTACCGACGAGCGATGAATACAGCTGTTGTAGAGCCGTTAAGAAAACCGGTTTCTAAGCCTATAGCCGAAGAAGCACCGATTCAAGAAACAGAAGAAATGATGCAACTGTCTTCTCAGCGTTTTGCTCAGTGGAAGCAATATGAGGAAAATCAAAAAGAGAAGCTATCATTTCCTGAAGAAAAGCCAAGTTCTTTAGTAGCCGTAAAAGAACAGGAAGAGGTGCCAGCTTTTGAAGAATCACATGCGGTCGAACCGTTAGTGGGACAAGAGAGCACTCTTGACTGGGATTCAGCGAAAGGTATGACAGCGCCCGAAGAAGTTCCAATTTCAGAGGAAACGCGCCCGTCTGAACCATCAGTTTCTCTCCAACAAGAGATAGGAAATGAGACTGAAGAAGTAGAAACGTTGATGGACGGAAGCGAAGTGTTTTTACAAGCAGCAGAAGAAGTAGAAGCACTAAAGCCTAGAAAGAAAGAAGAAGCTCCAGCTGCTGAGAAAGAAAGTGACGTCATTCTAGAAGAGCCTGCAAACAGTGTTCATATGGAAGCAGAACATGAGCTGAATTCTGAAAGTTTAAATTCATCGCAACCCGCAGCTGATGAATGGCAACCAGAAGCGGCATCGGCTGTTGTTCACCAAGAGCTTGAAAATTCGGTGATAAAAGAGGAAGAAAGCAGTATGCATGAAAGTCAAGAGTTACAAGAACAAGTACAGCAAGAGTCAGCTGTAGAACCTCTTGTACCTGCAGAACAGCCAGGAAATGCTGAACGAGGTCGCGGTAAGCGATTAGTGCCTTTTAACGTGATGATGCTGAAAAAAGACCGCACAAAGATGAATAACAGCGCTCGAGAAAAAAGTCAGCCGTCTCAAGGTTCATACCAAGGGCAGGAGACAGAAGCTCTGCAAAAAAAAACGGAAGTAAGTAGGCAAGAAGAAGTTCACGGTGAAAAAACCAAAGAAGCAATTCCGCAGGCTTCGTTAAAAGCTGAAGAACCTGTAAATGTAAAGGCTTCTTCTCCTTATGCATTTCCTGGAATGAACTTGCTTAACATTCCTCCAGCTGCTATTGAAGAAGATAATCAATGGGCGGATGAGCAGCGTGAGCTTTTGGATATGACATTAAAAAACTTTAACGTTCGAGCTAAGGTCGTAAACGTCACACAAGGTCCTACCGTGACCAGATTTGAAGTACATCCTGAACCCGGTGTGAAAGTGAACAAAATTACGAATTTAACAGATGATATTAAACTGAGCCTAGCCGCGCGTGATATCCGAATTGAAGCGCCAATTCCAGGGAAAAATACGATTGGAATTGAAGTGCCAAATCGTCAAAGTAAGCCGGTGTTAATTCGTGAAATTTTGAGGCATCCCTCTTTTAGAAAAGATAACTCTCCTTTAACGGTGGCTTTAGGGTTAGATATTTCAGGAACGCCGGTTGTGACTGACTTGAATAAAATGCCTCATGGTTTGATTGCCGGAGCGACAGGGTCTGGTAAAAGCGTGTGTATTAATACTATTATCGTCAGCTTGCTTTATAAAGCTGCGCCGCACGAAGTCAAGCTTATGTTAATTGACCCTAAAATGGTTGAGCTAGCTCCTTACAACGGTATTCCGCATTTAGTCAGCCCGGTTATCACGGATGCTAAAGCAGCTACTACAGCTTTAAAATGGGCAGTAGAGGAAATGGAGCGCCGTTATGAATTGTTTGCACATGCGGGCGTACGTGATATTACAAAATACAACGAACGTGTAAAAGAACATAATGAAAAAAGCGGGGAGCTCCCATATCTAGTTATTATTATTGATGAACTTGCCGACTTAATGATGGTATCTCCTGGGGAAGTAGAGGAAGCTATTTGCCGTATTGCACAAAAGGCAAGAGCATGTGGCATTCACTTATTGCTTGCAACTCAGCGTCCTTCCGTAGATGTGATTACAGGCTTAATTAAAGCGAATGTGCCAACGCGTATTGCATTTTCTGTTTCTTCGCAAGTTGATTCACGTACAATTATCGACACAGGGGGAGCAGAGAAGCTACTAGGTAAAGGTGATATGCTGCTTCTTGAAAACGGCTCTTCTAAAAGCGTTCGAATTCAAGGGAACTTTGTTTCAGATGAAGAAATTGACCGCGTTGTAGATCATGTCAAAAAGCAAATGAAGCCAACATACCTATTTGATCAAGAAGATTTGTTGAAAAAGCAGCAGAGCTTTGCTTCAAATGAAGAAGATGAGCTTTTCTATGAAGCATGCGAGTTTGTGCTAGACCAAGGCGGTGCATCTACTTCCAGTCTGCAAAGACGCTTCAGAATGGGGTACAATCGCGCTGCGCGCCTCATTGATATGATGGAACAGCAAGGCATTATTTCAGAAGCAAAAGGAAGCAAGCCGAGAGATGTGCTCATTACCGAAAACGAGCTTCAGGAAATGGAAAGTCAAACAGCCACTTCTACATTTTAAGCTGTTTTTCTACATGTAGGTTAAAAAAGAGGCTATGCAAGATCAGCAGGATACAGCATTGTGTGAGCTAACGCTCTGTCACTGTATCCGTCGCCTCTTTTTTTCCTGCTTTAAGTTCGTTTATACAGAATTTGAGTAGAGATTTTGGAAGAAATCCATGAAGAAAAAAAGGAAAAGGTTTGTCAGAACTAGTAAAATGATTTACTATATGTAAGGATAATGTGTGTGTTGCTTTTTTAGCATGTGATAGTTTGCTATCATTTCTCACCAGCAGAAACATATGAGCTGAAGGCGTATAAAGAGGACAAACTAAAATAATTAGAGTACGAGTGAAGAGTAATGAGAGAAGAAAATCATGAACTGATTAACTTTAATGAAATTCGTGAACAAAAGCAGCTTCAGTCTGATAATGCTATTTGCGACTTTTACAATCAATATTTCTTTTTTGTGAACCGCTATACGAATATACGAGAAAAAGTGCGGGCTTCACATTTATTTAAAGAGTTAGTAAACTTGCCTCATGAGGCGCCTCTGTCTGATTCCCATGAACAATTATTTTTTCAGTGGTTTGCATTTGAATATGTAACCATTCAGGGGAAAACCCTGCTGCAGCTTTTTTTAGCTGATCAGGCAAAGCAGAAAACAGAGTCGTTTTTGATTCAAGGAGCCTTTTTTTTGACGAGTGTACTAGAGCCAATTATTGTGTCTAAAGTACCTAATTCGTTTTTCTTAAAAGGATATACCCCATTGACAAATGAGCAGGTTATCATCAAAGATGTAAGAGGAAGATTTGCAAATTTAGAGGAACAACAAGTAATTTGGATTCGAAAAATAAAATCAATCGGATATGACGTGTTAATTGACTCTTTCTTTTTAGGACATAAACAACGCATTGAACAGTTAGTAACGCAATATAATGACAAAAAAAATGCAATGACATGGCGCTCGTTTTTAAAACAGCAGGCTATATACTATGTGATGAAGCCAAAATAAAAGGCCGTTTCGCAAGGGAAGAGAGTAGAAATGGAGTCATGGAGTTATGTTATAAGAAGTGATATAATGTACGGATGTTATCGTGAAATCATCAATCAAACGACATTTATATACGTTTGTAAGAGCAATTCTAGATAACCGTCATATACTGTCTTACAGATAGACGAATGTTGGAGGTTCTTTATATGACAGTTTACCATTTTGTAGGTATTAAAGGAACAGGAATGAGTGCGCTTGCGCAAATCCTAAACGATATGGGCTTTCAAGTTCAAGGATCGGATATTGAAAAAGAAATTTTTACGCAAAAAGCACTAGAACAGCAGGGAATTCCTGTTTTACCATTTGATAAAAATAATATTAAAGACGGCATGACTGTAATCGCAGGAAATGCTTTTCCTGATACGCATGAAGAAATTGCAGAAGCAGCTTCAAAAGAAGGAGTCAAGCTTGTACGCTATCACCGTTTCTTAGGTGACTTTATGAAACAGTATACGAGTGTAGCCGTAACAGGAGCACACGGAAAAACATCCACAACGGGTATGTTAGCGCATGTGATTCAAGGAGCTGAACCTACTTCATATTTAATTGGAGACGGTACGGGTAAAGGTGTAAAAGACAGCAAGTATTTTGCGTTTGAGGCATGTGAGTATCGCCGCCACTTCTTATCTTATACGCCAGACTATGCAATTATGACGAATATTGATTTTGATCACCCTGATTATTTTGCCAATATCGACGATGTATTCAGCGCGTTCCAAGAGATGGCACTTCAAGTCAAAAAAGGAATTATTGCCTGTGGTGACGATGAACATCTGCAGCAAATTCAAGCGAAGGTACCTGTTCTTTATTACGGCTTAGGCGAAGAAAATGATTTCCAAGCACGTAATATCGTAAAAAGCACAACAGGCACAACATTTGATGTGTTCGTTCGTAATACATTCCACGCATCATTTGAAATTCCAGGGTATGGCGACCATAACATCTTAAATGCACTTTCTGTTATTGCACTTTGTCATTATGAAGAAATTGACGTTGCTGTGCTGCAAGAGCGTTTTAAAACATATCAAGGTGTAAAACGTCGTTTCAGTGAAAAGAACGTTGGCAAACAAGTGCTAATCGATGATTATGCACACCATCCAACGGAAATTAATGCAACGATTTCAGCTGCTCGTCAAAAGTATCCAAACCGTGAAGTTGTGGCTGTTTTCCAACCGCATACTTTTACGCGTACACAAACGTTCTTAGAGGACTTTGCAGCAAGCTTACAGCACGCTGATAAAGTATATCTATGTGATATTTTTGGATCAGCTCGTGAGCATCAAGGTAAATTATCAATTGAAGATTTACGAAGCAAAATCAGCGGAGCTGAATTAATTAATGAAGAAACAATTGAATCGTTAAAAGACCATAATGAAGCTGTATTAGTATTTATGGGTGCTGGAGACATTCAAAAGTTTGAAAAACTATATCAGCAAACCGTATCATAAAAAAAAGGCACTCAGGAGAGTGCCTTTTTTCTTTCAAAACTCATTTTAAATTTTCAGGATTTAACGCTTTTAATTCCTCAATGACAAATAACCCGTCTTTACGAATTAACACGTCATCGAAATAAATCTCACCGCCGCCGTATTCTGGGCGCTGAATCATCACCATATCCCAGTGAATATTTGACTTGTTTCCATTATACGCATCTTCGTAGCACTCGCCAGGAGTGAAGTGGAAACTTCCGTCAATTTTTTCATCAAATAAGATGTCTTGCATTGGATGTTGAATATATGGATTTACGCCAATCGCAAATTCGCCAACAAAACGTGCGCCTTCATCCGTATCAAAAATGCCGTTGATGCGTTCTGTATCATTAGCGGTTGCTTCAACAATCTTACCGTTTTTAAATGTTAAGGATACATTCTCAAACGTAAAGCCTTGATAGTTAGAAGGAGTGTTGTAAGAAATTGTTCCGTTTACAGAATCACGTACAGGAGCCGTGTATACTTCACCGTCCGGAATATTCATTTCCCCGGCACACTTCACTGCAGGAATATCTTTAATAGAGAACGTTAAGTCTGTATTCTCACCTGTTAAACGCACTTTGTCCGTACGGTTCATAAGCTCAACCAAAGCATCCATCGCTTTGCTCATTTTGCCATAGTCTAAGTTACATACATCAAAATAAAAATCTTCAAATGCTTCTGTACTCATTTTAGCAAGCTGCGCCATTGAATCGTTTGGATAGCGAAGAACAACCCATTTTGTTTTTGGAACGCGAATTTCTCTATGTACTTTTTTACCGATCGTATTCCCTTGGATTTTCATTTTATCTGCCGGAACATCTGATTGTTCAAAAATGTTTGAGCCAGAACGCAAGCCAATATAAGCATTCATTTCCTTCATCACATTTGCTTCGAAGTCTGCCATCATATTGAACTGCTCTTCTTGTGCACCGTTTAAAAGAGCGCGGTCTACCGAATGATCTTTTAGCAGTACAAATGGATAACCACCCGCCTTGTACGCTTCATCTACAAGTGCTGTCACAAGTTCGCGCTGAAGTCCAAAGTTTTCGATTAATACTTTTTCTCCTTTTTGAAGGCGAACAGAATAATTAATTAAATTTTTAGCTAATGTCGCAATTCTAGGGTCTTTCATAAATAGTGCCTCCTTAAAATAGCAATGATTGGTGATTCACTTTCTATTGTACCCCACTGAGCTTATTTTGTTTGTTTTTATGCTTTAAAATCCTTTTTTTCTTTAGGAAGGGAAATAACTCATATATCGCGAAATAATGTACAATCTTCCCTTTTTCTGAATAAAAGCAGAGAGAATATGGTAAAGTTAAAGAGTCTATAGGGAATAGAAGGTTTAATTGTTTATAAAATTGGGAAAGTAGTTATAACAAGAGAGAAGAAAATAGGAGGTGCCTTGCACAGATGGTTATTATTCTTTATTTAAGCGCTGCTATTGTTGCCATTGCGATTTTTTACCTGGTGGTTTCCGTGTCCAAAACATTGAAATCCGTTCAGCACACATTAAATTCAGTGGCAGGTACTTTAGACGGTGTAGAAAAGCAAATGACAGGAATCACAGCTGAAACAACTGCACTTTTACATAAGACTAATCTGTTAGCTGAAGATATTCAGCGTAAATCCGAAGCGCTGAACACAGTGGTGGATTCTGTTAAAGGCGTAGGTGACTCAATCCAAGACCTAAATAAGTCTATTAAAAGCGTATCATCAAGCGTTTCAGAGAAAGTAGAAGAAAATAAAGAAACTGTTGCTCAAGTTGTTCAATGGAGCAATGTTGCATTAGACGTATGGGAACGTATAAAATTAAGAAAACAGAAAAAAGTTGAAGCAGAGCCTGTACCTGTTGAAGTAAAAGAAAAAGCGGTTCAACGCTCACGCTCATTTTCATAAGGATGAACTTTAAAGGAGGAGACGCATATGTCAAACAAACCAAATAAACCAAACAACACTTCAAATAAAGGCTTTTTAGTAGGAACAGTGATTGGAGGAGTTGTAGGAGCTGCAACGGCATTACTACTTGCTCCAAAATCAGGTAAAGAGTTCCGTTCTGATTTAAATGAGCAGGCAGCTTACGTTCGTTTAAAAACAGAGCAAGCGAAAAACAGCGCTGTTGAAAAAGGACAAGGGTTTGCTCAAACGGCTAAAGAAAAAACGGCTGGTTTATCACAAACACTGTCTGAGCAATCTTCACAAGTAGTGGACAAGGTGAAAAACTTCCGTAAAGTAGATCCTGAACACGAAGCATTACCGCCAACAAGCTTAGAAGTGCTTGCTGATGAAGTTGAGTCTCAAAGCAACGAAGACGTTCAGCAAAAGCTAACAGAAGCTCAAAAAGCACTAGATGAAGTGGAAAGCACAGTGCCACGACCATAATAAAGAATCAAAAGCGTTTACCCTATAGGGTGAACGCTTTTTTTGTATGTAATTTAGGTTGGATAACAACAAGTAAATAATTGTTTCATTGCAGAAAAAAACTCCACCTTATAAATGAATTTATGAGCATCATACATAAAGCTGAGCACTCTTTTTGTATGGAAACGCTCAAACCATGTAAACTTAAGAGTAAGTACAGAAAGGGTGAAAAAAATGAAAAAAATTTCAACAGTTGAAGAGTTCGAACAAGTTGTAAAGGAAAACAATCGCTTTTTATTTTTAAAACACAGTACAACGTGTCCAATTAGTGCAGCTGGTCATGAGGCATTTTCAGCATTTGCTTCTGGTCATGAAGACATTCCTTCTTATTATCTTCATGTTCAAGATTCACGTGATGTATCTAACTATATCGCTGAGACGTATGAAGTGAAGCATGAATCACCTCAAGCGCTTCTGTTTGAAGATGGAAAAGTGAAGTGGCATGCTTCTCACTGGAACATTAACAAAGACGAATTAGCGAAAAACGTAGCTCACTAATCGAAAAAGTATTTTAGTAAAAGAAAAATCCGAACATTAATCGTTCGGATTTTTTCATTGGAAGGGTGAACGTAGGTTTACTGTATGACAAGCAATCCATAATAGATTGTTTATCCCAATTTTCCGCCTTTAGGTTGGAGCGATTTAGCTATGCCTCAACCTCTTTTTTTTATAAGCTGATTGCGGTTTCATCCGCTTTTTCGTACAATAGATGTAGTTTAGCACATAAAAGCAGAGAAGCCCCTTACATATATCCTCCATCATCTATCATCTTATGTAGTAACCCTGCTAAACGGATTTTTTAAAATCAGTGAAAGGGTGGACGTACATGACGAATTCAAATCTTCAGCATTTGCGATCTCAAATTGACGAAGTAAATATGAAACTGTTAAAGCTTATTAATGAGCGAGGCGAGCTTGTTCAAGAAATAGGAAAGTTAAAAGGCATGCAGTCAACCAAACGATTTGATCCCGTTCGTGAACGAGCAATGCTTGATGCGATTTTAAGCAAGAATGAAGGACCGTTTCAAACGTCTACGCTTCAACATATTTTCAAAGAGATTTTCAAAGCTCATTTAGAGCTTCAAGAAGACGATCATCGTAAAGCACTTCTTGTATCCCGTAAAAAGAAGCCGGAAAATACAATTGTTACGGTAAAAGGAGAAACAATTGGTGACGGACTTCAGCGTTTTGTAGCAGGACCTTGTTCCGTTGAAAGCTATGAGCAAGTAGCAGCCGTAGCAAAAGCCGTGAAGCAGCAGGGCGTGCGGATGCTTAGAGGCGGAGCCTACAAGCCAAGAACATCTCCTTATGATTTTCAAGGCCTTGGCTTAGAAGGATTGCAAATTTTAAAAAGAGTAGCTGACGAATACGATTTAGCCGTTATTAGTGAAATTGTCGATCCCGCTGATATTGAAACAGCTGTAGAATACGTAGATGTGATTCAAATTGGCGCTCGTAATATGCAAAATTTTGAGCTGTTAAAAGAAGCGGGTGCGGTGAAGAAGCCTGTCTTATTAAAGCGAGGCTTAGCCGCTACGATTGATGAGTTTATTAATGCTGCTGAATACATTGTTTCAAAAGGAAATGATCAGCTGATTTTGTGTGAACGAGGAATTCGTACGTATGAGCGAGCAACGCGAAATACGCTGGATATTTCAGCTGTTCCCATTTTAAAACAAGAAACTCATTTACCTGTTTTAGTCGACGTCACCCATTCAACGGGAAGACGAGATTTACTTGTTCCAACGGCTAAAGCAGCTCTTGCCATCGGTGCAGATGGAATTATGGCAGAAGTTCATCCAGATCCTGCCGTAGCACTTTCTGATTCAGCTCAGCAAATGGATATCCCGCAATTTACAGAATTTATGAAGCAGCTAAAACCTATATGTAACTTAAATTTATAAAAAAACGTAAAAATGAAAAATTCGTATACTTTTATGACAAGTTTGAGGCACTTAATGGTTTCAAGCTTGTTTGCCTTTCGTTATAATAAAGATAAGCGAAATTATCACGTATTTTGAAAACAGTCGATAACTTTTGTCAAAATAGGAAAGAATAAGTGCAAATCCAAAAAACAAGAATTTATGAAATTCTCGTGAAACTTGTCGGAAAAAGGCGGTAAATACGTTGCGATGAAGCACATAGTATCGTATAGTAGTTACAGATATTCGCTATCATTCTGTGATTGCATATGATATAAATTCGCGATTCACTTTTTTTATTTACTTAATATACACCGTCTTTTACATTGTTACATATAAACTGGTAAAATTGTCTTTGCCACGTAATAATAAGGGCATAACAGGAATGATTTAGATGCATACAGGGTATCTAAGCTGTATGTAAGAGTGAAGGAGCTAGAAATAGCCATTCTATAAAGGAAGATGGATTTATATACGTAAATACAAGAAATGAAATAAGGATAAAATAAACGAAATGTTTTTCGATAAGGAGTGTTTGTTGTGAACGTAACAATTTATGATGTAGCAAGGGAAGCAAGCGTGTCGATGGCAACGGTTTCTCGTGTGGTAAACGGAAATCCAAATGTAAAACCATCAACTAGAAAAAAAGTATTAGAAACAATTGAAAGACTAGGCTATCGTCCGAACGCAGTAGCGCGTGGATTAGCAAGTAAAAAAACAACGACAGTAGGAGTTATCATTCCTGATATTTCAAATATTTTCTATGCAGAATTAGCGCGTGGAATCGAAGATATTGCAACAATGTACAAATATAATATCATCTTAAGTAACTCCGATCAAAATCAAGATAAAGAACTTCACCTTTTAAATAACATGCTTGGTAAACAAGTAGACGGAATCATCTTCATGAGTGGGAATGTAACGGAAGAACACGTAGAAGAGCTAAAAAAATCACCGGTTCCAGTTGTACTTGCAGCATCAATCGAATCAACTAACCAAATCCCATCTGTAACTATTGATTATGAACAAGCAGCTTTTGATGCAGTGCAATCACTAATTGACAGCGGTCATAAAAATATTGCATTCGTTTCAGGTACGTTAGAAGAACCAATCAATCATGCGAAAAAAGTAAAAGGGTACAAGCGTGCTCTTACTGAAAGCGGATTGCCTGTACGTGATTCTTATATTGTAGAAGGAGACTACACGTACGATTCAGGTATTGAAGCGGTTGAAAAACTATTAGAAGAAGCTGAAAAGCCAACTGCTATTTTCGTTGGAACGGATGAAATGGCATTAGGCGTTATTCACGGGGCACAAGATCGCGGGTTGAATGTACCAAACGATCTAGAAGTTATCGGTTTTGATAACACAAGACTTTCAACAATGGTTCGTCCTCAGTTAACATCTGTTGTACAGCCAATGTATGATATTGGTGCAGTAGCGATGCGTCTCTTAACAAAATACATGAACAAAGAAACGGTAGACAGCAGCATTGTACAGCTTCCTCACCGCATCGAGTTCAGACAGTCAACAAAATAATACCTGTGAATGAATAAGAACGAATCCAAAGTTCAGACACGGGGAGATAGAATATGAAAAAAATTGATATGCTCACACCTATAGGGATACTAATTGGTATCTCTATGGTTGTGTTTGGGGTTATTTCAAGTGGGGGAATGAGTGGTTTTTTAGCTTTTATTGATGTACCATCGATTTTAATTGTACTGGGAGGCGTTTTTGGTACGCTGTGCGTGAGCTTTCCTTTAAAACAATTAAAAAATATGGGAAGAGTAGGGAAACAAGCGTTTCAATCTAAAGAAATAAACGTAGAAGAAATTGTAGGAACATTTGTACATTTATCGGAGAAAGCGCGTCGAGAAGGACTTCTATCGTTAGAAGCAGAGCTTGAACAAATCGATGATTCATTTGTGAAAAAAGGTATTTTGCTAGCCATTGATGGAGTAGAACCGGAAATGATTCGAGAGTTGCTTGAAGCTGAAATAGCTGCAGTGGAAGAAAGACATGCGAGAGGTCGAAGTATGTTTGAAAAAGCAGGCGATTATGCCCCCGCTTGGGGAATGATTGGGACGCTCGTTGGGCTAGTGCTAATGCTTAAAAGCCTTAATACCCCTTCATCGCTTGGGCCTAACATGGCAATTGCTCTTTTAACGACTTTCTACGGGGCGCTGCTTTCAAACTTGTTTTTTCAGCCAATCGCAGCTAAATTAGCTGGTAAAACAGAGCATGAGCTTTTTGTTAAAGAAGTGATTATTGAAGGTGTCATCGGCTTGCAGGCGGGTCAAAATTCTCGCTTTGTGCAAGCAAAGCTAAAAGTATTTGCCCCTGTTGAAAAACGAAAGCTGGAAGAAAAGAGAGAACACGTTCGTGAAGCGTAGAAGAAAAAGGTATTCGGCACAGTCGCCAAAATGGATGGTAACATTTGCTGATTTGGTGACGTTAATATTAGTTTTTTTTATTTTACTATTTTCAATGTCTAGCGTGGATAATCAAAAGTTTCAGACCGTTGTCAATTCGCTTACAAGCGGTGGCTCATTAGCTTCTGTAGAAAAGAGCCAGCAGTCTCAAAAGCTGGATAACATTTTAGCGAAAGTGCAGGATTACCTGAAGGGAAATAAGCTTCAGAATGTCATTACTGCTAAGCGAGATGAACGCGGAGTTGTGCTTATTTTACAAGAACAGGTGCTGTTTGAAACAGGACAAGCGGACATTTTGAAAAAAGGCACCCCTTTTCTGGATGAATTAGGAAGGTTATTCAGTACGATTCCAAATGATATTAAAGTAGAAGGTCATACCGACAATCGACCCATTCACACCTATCGTTATCCATCTAATTGGGAACTATCGGCAGCGCGGGCTAGCGGCGTCATACGTTATTTAACGAACCATTTTTCTCTTTCTGCTAACCGCTTTGAAGCACTTGGCTACGGAGATACAAAGCCGCTTGTTCCGAACACGTCTAATGACAATCTACAAAAAAATAGACGCGTCGAAATTATTATTTCAGATCCCGAAGCACAGTGAAAAAGGCCATACGCTTGTATAGCCTTTTTTTAAGAATGAGATGTATGAGAACGAATAGGATAAAGAGCGCGCTCAAGAGTTTGAGCGTTTTTTTCTGTTATTTCTGGTTTTCTTGGAATTGGCTGATAGATATTAGGTTCATCATCCCACTGCGTGCAAACGGGGTGAGGCGATACTTTTGTCCATTTTTCAAGCCATGACAGAGGAAGCATGCCTTCTGCCTTTCGTTCAATCATTTCAAGCCAAATGAATGACCAAGCCCGAGGAACAACCCGCCAAATATCATAACCTCCTCCGCCAACCGCAATCCATCTTCCCTGACAGTATTCATGAGCAATTTCATGAGCAATTTTAGGAATCTCACGGTATATTTTCGTGGTGCCGCATAAATGAGTGAGCGGATCGTAATAATGAGAATCGGCTCCATTTTGTGTCAAGATAACATCTGGTTTAAAAAAAGCAGCTACTTCTTTTAAAGAGGTCTTATAAACATCGAGCCAAGACTCATCTTCCGTATAAGCATCAACAGGCACATTAAATGAATAACCATAGCCTTCACTGTGCCCGCGTTCGTTAACGTTTCCCGTGCCTGGAAACAAGTAGCGTCCCGTTTCATGAATGGAAAGAGTACAAACGGAAGGGTCGTCATAAAATGTCCATTGCACGCCGTCACCGTGGTGAGCATCTGTATCGACATAGAGAACACGCGCGTTGTACTTTTGCTGCATATATTTGATGGCTACCGCGCTATCGTTATAAATACAGAAGCCGGAAGCTTTTCCTCGAAAGCCGTGGTGCAATCCTCCTCCTAAATTTAGAGCATGCTTAGCTTTTCCAGTCATCACATAATCTACAGCAGTAAGTGTACCCCCAACTAAAAATGCACTGGCTTCATGCATGTTGGGAAACATAGGTGTATCTTCTGTTCCAAGACCAAAATCTGCTGCTTTTTCAACAGAAAGCTCGCCGCTTCCTGCTAATTTTACCGCTTGAATATAGCTAGTATCATGGACAAGCTGAAGTTCTTCATCAGATGCCATCCGCGGTAATACAATATCTTGATTGCCTAAAGCGCCAAATTCCCGTAACAGTTCATATGTTAGTTGAACACGAAGCTGGTTAAACGGATGATTATTGCTGAATTTGTACGAAAGAATATCATCTGAATAAATAAATACAGCGTTACTAGTCATTACGTCATCTCCGGTAATTTAGGCCACAACACCTCATAGCCGTTTTCTTTTAATGTATTTATACTAATCAATGGATTAATAGCTTGAATGCGAAGCACAAGTATTTTATATCGTTCATCTACGTCAGGGTAGACAAGTACGCTTAAGATGTTTGTTCTCGTTGAACCAAAGAGGGATGTAACTTCAGCGAGCACGCCAGCCTTATTTTCTACTTTTATTTCAATTTGTGAACCTGGCTTATTGGTGCCGGTAAGCTGAATAAACGTATGTAATAGATCTCTTTCGGTAACAACGCCTACTAACCGCTTGTTTTTTGTGACGGGAATACAACCGATTTGATGTTCATAAAAAATACTTGCAATTTCTTCAACAAAATCAAGAGGGTGAGCTGTAATGACTTCTGTTTGCATAATCATCCGCACGGGTTCGGATAGAAGAGCAGATGTATAAGTATTATCTAAAATAGATGGACTTGCATCTCTTACGTCACGATCAGAAATGATACCAACTACGTGATGAAGGTCATTAATGATAGGAATATGTCTAATCTTATGTGTATCTAAAAGTTTCATAGCTTCAGCAATCGTATGGTCGGGGGTTAAGGTAACGAGATCAGTTTTCATCATCTCTTCAACAATCATCAGACACAGCTCCTTTTCTTAAAGGTCGGCTTAATACATAAAGCGATTTCGAAAGCGCAGGCTATCAAATTCTTGTATGCTTTCTTGAGGTACTCTGCTCCCGATTCTTACCATCAAACAATTAGCAGGGTGGGAGCTAATCTCCGGATCATCTGTGGCAAACCACGTCAGTCCGCCTTTATTCATCATTTTCTCCATAATTTTGCGGTAATCCCACACATTTAGCCCTGTTCCTTTTAAATCCCAATGCCAGTAGTATTCTGTCGTAATGACAATATAATCTTCCATTGCATCATCCATCATAGATACGATAAGCAAGTTTTTACCAACAGCGTAGCTGCGAAATGGAGCGGCTACCTCTATAGCTCCTAATTCGATTAAATTCTCCATATTTCCTTCCGACCATCGTTCTAGAGGATCGGGATATAAAAAGGTTACATAACCAATGATTGTATGATGATGGCGAGCAACAATGATTCTACCTTCAGGCAAGTTGGCAATCTCGATCAATGCTTCTTTTTGCTGTTCAGGTGGACGAAAGGCTGTTAGTTGCTCATGAAAATCAAGTTGTTGCAAGGTCTGGGAGGAAACAGGTCCTTCAATAACAATTGCTCCAACAGCGGTTTTTAGTTCTTTCATATTGTATGTTTGGGAATGTTTCACATGAATCACCACCTTCAAGCAGTCTTATCTGTATTATAATACAAAAAAAACTTTATATTAAAGCGTTTTCAAAAAATTAAATAAAAGAAAAGGAGTTTTTTAGAATACATAGAATAAAAAATTAAAAGAGATTCTTGTTCATTCGACACTTCTATAACAGAGGTTGTCATATAACAAGGGAGACTATTATCCCAATTCCGACAAATAATTTTTATAAAATTGTGAAAAGTCTATTTTTGTTATATAATAGGTTTGTAAATTTTATACATAAGGGGGAGTTTGTGATGAAGGTGGAAGCGCTTCCTGTAATTGAAGGGGTATACAACTTACAGGACTATGATAAAACGTATCAAACCTTTGACTGGTCACAAGTGGAGAAGGAATTTTCATGGCATGAAACAGGTAAACTAAATGCAGCTTATGAAGCAATTGATAAGCACGCAAACTCTACGCGTAAAAATAAAGTTGCGCTTTATTATCGAGACGCGCAGCGCAATGAAAAATATACATTCAAAGAAATGAAAGAATGGTCAAACAAAGCCGCAAACGTGCTAAAACAAGCAGATGTAGAAAAAGGAGATCGCGTGTTTATCTTTATGCCTCGCTCTCCGGAACTTTATTTTGCATTGTTAGGAGCGGTGAAGCTTGGTGCTATTGTTGGGCCTTTATTTGAAGCGTTCATGGAAGGTGCAGTAAAAGATCGTTTGCAAGACAGTGATGCAAAAGTGTTAATTACGACGCCTGAACTGCTGAGCCGCGTTCCGGTGAAAGATTTGCCAGCTTTAAAACACATTCTCCTGGTAGGGGAAAATGTAGAAGAAGAAGGCATTCAACTAGATTTTCTGAAGCGATTAGAAGCGGCGAATAAAGAGGTGGAAATTGAGTGGGTAGATAGAACAGATGGTATGCTGCTTCATTATACATCAGGTTCAACTGGCAAACCAAAAGGGGTGCTTCATGTTCACAACGCAATGCTTCAGCACTATCAAACTGCAAAGTGGGTACTCGACTTAAAAGATGACGATGTGTATTGGTGTACAGCAGATCCCGGTTGGGTAACGGGGACTTCCTATGGGATTTTTGGTCCTTGGCTTGCTGGAGCAACCAATGTGATTGTGGGAGGACGATTTAGTCCAGATGCATGGTATCAAGCACTTGAAGATTTTGGCGTAACGGTTTGGTACAGTGCACCTACAGCTTTTCGTATGCTAATGGGTGCTGGTGATGACTTAGTTAAACGCTATGATTTAAGCAATCTCAGACATGTATTAAGTGTGGGAGAACCGTTAAATCCTGAAGTGGTACGCTGGGGAATGAAGGTGTTCCAAAAACGTATTCATGATACATGGTGGATGACTGAAACTGGCGGTCAGACGATTTGTAATTATCCGTCTATGAAAATTAAGCCAGGATCTATGGGGAAACCAATTCCAGGTGTACAAGCAGCAATCGTTGACGATCAAGGACAAGAGCTTCCACCTTATCGAATGGGTAACTTAGCAATTAAAAAAGGCTGGCCATCTATGATGCATACGATTTGGAACAACAAAGAAAAGTATGAGTCATATTTTATGCCAGGTGATTGGTACGTATCAGGTGATTCGGCGTATATGGATGAAGACGGTTATTTTTGGTTCCAAGGCCGAATCGATGATGTTATTATGACGGCAGGAGAACGCGTGGGTCCATTTGAAGTAGAAAGTAAGCTTGTTGAACACCCTGCTGTAGCAGAAGCGGGTGTTATTGGTAAGCCTGACCCTGTGCGTGGGGAAATTATTAAAGCATTTATCGCACTTAGAGATGGGTATGAATCTTCAGATGAACTGATTGAAGATATTCGTCAATTTGTGAAAAAAGGGTTAGCTGCTCATGCAGCCCCGCGTGAAATCGAGTTTAAAGATAAGCTACCTAAAACACGAAGTGGTAAAATTATGCGTCGCGTTTTAAAAGCGTGGGAATTAGATTTGCCAACGGGCGATTTGTCAACGATGGAAGACTAAGGAGTAAATGTTTCAATCTTTGTAGGGAAAATAAGTGATTTTTATAAAGTTCAAACAGCCAGCTGTTTGAACTTTTTTTTGGACTTGAATTTTAAAATGAAATCATTCATAATTGTGGGGTGTAAACTTTTAAATAAAATAAACTGCAGTGATAGGAAGAAGTAATACTTGTCTCCCTGTTTAAGAGAGCTGATGGTTGCTGAAAATCAGTACATAGACAAATATGAAATACGTCCTTGAGCATCTTTTGTGAACTTACAGTAGCAAAAGACGGGTAGACCGTTACATCATTTAAGTGGGAAATAATTTATTTCCAAATAGGGTGGTACCGCGATATTTTCGTCCCTTCTTTTTTAAGAAGGGGCGTTTTTTATGTTGTTCAACAAATTGTAACGAGCAATTAGATAAAGGAGAGAATATATAACATGGATATTTTACAAGATCTTGAGTTTCGAGGGCTCATTAACCAACAAACGGATGAAAAAGGTTTAAGTGAACTTTTGAGTAAAGAGTCTGTTCGTTTATACTGTGGATTCGATCCGACAGCCGACAGCCTTCACATCGGCCACATGCTTCCTGTTTTAATTTTACGTCGCTTTCAACAAGCTGGACACCAACCAATTGCATTAGTTGGTGGAGGTACGGGTCTTATTGGAGATCCAAGCGGTAAAAAAGCAGAGCGTACATTAAATGAAAAAGAAACGGTTGCCATGTTTAGTGAGCGTATTAAAGGTCAGCTTTCACGCTTCTTAGATTTCGAAGAAGGTGAAAATGCAGCAGTTATTGCAAATAACTATGACTGGATTGGCTCATTAGATGTTATTACATTCCTACGAGATATCGGTAAAAACTTTGGTATTAACTATATGATGGCAAAGGATTCTGTTCAATCTCGTATCGAATCAGGCATTTCATTTACGGAATTTAGCTACATGATTTTACAATCATACGATTTCTTGAATTTATACCAAACATATAACTGTAAGCTTCAAATTGGCGGCAGCGACCAATGGGGAAATATTACAGCTGGCTTAGAATTAATTCGTAAATCAGAAGAAGATGCAAAAGCATTTGGATTAACAGTTCCGCTTGTAACAAAAGCGGACGGGACGAAGTTCGGTAAAACAGAAGGCGGAGCAATTTGGTTAGACCCTGAAAAAACAAGTCCATATGAATTCTACCAATTCTGGATTAATACAGATGATCGTGATGTTATAAAATATTTAAAATACTTTACATTCTTATCACACGAGGAAATTAATGAATTAGCAGCTTCTGCAAAAGAAGCTCCTGAAAAACGCGAAGCACAAAAAGCACTAGCGGCAGCGATGACTACGCTTGTACACGGTGAAGAAGCTCTTGAGCAAGCAATTCGTATTTCGCAAGCTTTATTTAGCGGAAGTATTTCAGAGTTAACAGCAGAAGAAATTAAGCAAGGATTCAAGGATGTTCCTTCTTACACGCATACAGGTGAAGATATTGGTTTAATTGATTTACTTGTAGAAAGTAAAATTTCTCCTTCTAAACGTCAAGCACGTGAAGATATTTCAAACGGTGCGATTTACTTAAATGGTGAGCGTGAACAAGATTTACAAAAAACAGTAGGTGCAGAAGACCGTATTGAAGGTCAATTCACAGTGATTCGTCGAGGCAAGAAAAAATATACGCTTATTCAATACGCATAAAAAAAAGGCCGAAAGGCCTTTTTTTTATATAGATAGCAAAAAAGCCGCTCCATAAGGAACGGCTTTTTACTATTAACGAGAGTAGAACTCTACGATTAGTGCTTCGTTGATTTCAGCAGATAATTCAGAACGCTCTGGTAAGCGAGTGAATGTACCTTCTAATTTCTCAGCGTCTACTGTTAAGTAGTCTGGTACGAAGTTGTTAACTTCAAGCGCTTCTTTCACGATTGAAAGGTTGCGAGATTTTTCGCGAACACCGATCACTTGACCAGGTTGTACACGGTAAGATGGGATGTCAACGCGTTTACCGTCAACTAAAACGTGACCGTGGTTAACTAATTGACGAGCTTGACGACGAGTGCGTGCAAGACCCATACGGTATACTAAGTTATCAAGACGAGCTTCTAAAAGAATCATGAAGTTCTCACCGTGCTTACCAGTTAATTTACCAGCAGCAACGAATAAGTTACGGAATTGACGCTCAGTTACACCATACATGTGGCGTAATTTTTGCTTTTCTTGTAATTGTAAACCGTACTCAGAAATTTTCTTACGTTGACCTGGGCCGTGTGGACCTGGAGCGTAAGGGCGTTTTTCTAATTCTTTACCTGTACCACTTAGAGAAAGACCTAAGCGACGAGAGATTTTCCAACTTGGACCTGTATAACGAGCCATGATGACTCCTCCTTGTTTGTGTTTTTATTTTATGCAAAACAAAAACAGACACATTCTAGCGATATGCTCATTTTGTTTTCATGTACCATCGCTCTAGCAGCAGAGAGTTACACGATACACCATCTTGTTAAAAGGATTGCTACTTCTGTAAAACAATCTTTTAATGAGGAACAAAATGAAAAAACATAAAGAAGATTGTATAAGCTGCAATATTTCACACAACGAGTATTATAGGTGTTTCCTCGTATAAAGTCAAGGAAGATTGAAGATTAAAAGAATGTAAAAGAAAGGATATATTCATTTGAAGTATGAAAGGAGAAGAAAGAACGTAAGAAAACGGTGGTGATGGGCTAATCAAACGTTTGTTTAATAAGCAAAAACCGCTGATTCGCAGCGGTTTTTTTGCTTATTCATATTCAAAGAAAAGAAGTGAGTTCTTTCACGAATTCTTCAAGATACTGTTGATCGATTTCATCAAAGCGATTCTTGATTGGACTGTCAATATCAAGAACACCTAAAAGTTTACCGTCTTTTACCATTGGCACAACGATTTCAGATTGAGAAGCAGCATCACATGCAATGTGGCCAGGGAATGCATGAACATCTTCAATTCGCTCTGTTCTTTGATTTTGAGCTGCTGTACCGCATACGCCTTTTCCAAGTGGAATTCGAACACAAGCCGGCAGCCCCTGGAAAGGACCGAGTACTAACTCGCCGTCTTCCATTAAATAAAAACCTACCCAGTTTACTTCATTTAAAAATTGATTTAGTAAAGCTGAAGCATTTGCTAGATTAGCAATGGCATTGCTTTCTCCTTCTAATAAGGCGCGTAATTGCTTAATTACTAATTCATAATCCTTTTGTTTTGAGCCGCTGTAGTTTTCGACATTAAACAATGTATTCTCCTCCATTCAACATAAGATTTAATGAGTTTTTATCAGGAAACGTCAGTTTTAACGCTACTTTGTCGATAAAAGATTACAGGAACTAAAAAGCCTATCACGAATTATGTAGAGAGGCTACTAAAATCCTTTTTAAATACTGTAACGATTTCTACACAATTTTGCAATCATATGTGTTTTGTAAAAATAAATCGAAATGAGGTGTAGATAGATGGCTGTACAGTCAAAAACGAAAGAGAAAATTATTGATGCGGCTGTTTCTCTTTTTAACGTAAAAGGTTTTGATGGTACGTCGGTGCGCGAGATTGCAGGAAAAGCGAAAGTGAACGTAGCGAATATTTCATATTATTTTCATAGCAAAGAAGGATTGCTTGAAAGTTTAGTGATTTCTTATTTTGAAGGTTATATTGCGGTACTGGAGCAAGCATTCCAAGAAATGAAAAAGCTGTCTTCAACAGAAAGTATGATCGTGATGATTCGAGCTATCTTACATTACCAGCACGAAAATAGGCATATTGCCCGGCTCGTATATAGAGAAATCTCTCTTGACACGATTTTAATTCGAGAAGTTATGACTACGTATTTAACCAAGGAAAAATACTACTTAAAAACAATCCTTGAAAGAGGGATGAAAGAAAAGGAATTTCGAAAGCTGCACGTTTCCTTTACAATCATTGAGCTTAAGGGCATGCTGTCTATGCCTTATCTTCATCCTCAGTATCTAAGTGAAGTTCTTCATATATTGCCTCACGAACCGTATTTTGTTCAGCAATATGCGATTGAGCTTGAGCAATGGGTGCACACAACGGTATGTTTACCATATGAACGGACAAACAAACTGCGCGTTCAATTATCCTAAATGGAGCTCTCCATAGCCTTGGCCTAAATCCTTCGCACAGTGGGCGTCTGACCCATATACGAGAGGGATTTTTTTCTGTTGGGCTGCTTTTACGACAAAGGGAGCTGGATACGCTTCCTTGCACAAAGGCTTAAACAACCCTGCACCATTATAATCCAAAGCCAGATCTTTCATTTTTATTTCATCGAGTATTGCTAAAATAATAGGGGAAAGTGTGTCTTCATATGGAAAGCGAGTTTGAAATTTATGTACAAGCGTCATATGACCAATGCGCTTAGGCTTATAAACGCCTAAATTGGCCTGTACAGAGCGTAATACCGTGTTGTAATACTTATCATATACTTTGCTTACGCTGCCAAACTTCTGTACAATATGTGCAAATACGTCAGCGCTAAAATCTAGGCAGTCATATCCTTCTTCATGTTTTAAGAAGTGGACAGAAAGTATGCTGTCATCGAGATAAGGACCATATTCGTTTAAGAAATCTGTTGTTTGGTGTTCAAATCCTTCAATAAAGTCAACTTCCAATCCGATATTAATACGAATATCGCGCTCAAATTCTTTTTTAACTTGCTGTACGTTTTGAATGTAGCGATCAAGTTTGTCAGGATCCATTCCGCTGTCGCGATCAGGCGTCGGATCACTGAAGCTTTTTGGTAATGGAGCATGCTCTGTAAACGAAATCTCGCAAAAGTTCAGGGAAATCGCCTGTTCAACATATTGTTGCAATGAATCAGGTGAACCGTGTGGGCAAAATGGAGTATGAATATGTTTGTCAACTTTCATAAAAAATGCCTCCTTTTTTCTTCTTTTTCCATTGTAACGACACAAAGTGACTCCATGCCAATATTTTGTATAAAAAAATTTAATTTTTTGCTCAAAAGTTGGACTTTACATGGTATCATAAAAACATTGACGCAAAAAAATTTAAAGGATTAAATTCACCCTTTTTATAAATAAGAAACTTGTCATGTAGAACGCACTGTAAGGGGGCTTAGTATGGAATTCATTATAGCACTAATCATACTTATTATCGGATTAGTTGTGTACGGAATGTTTTCACGTAAAAAGATTTATCAAGAAATTGATCGCCTGGAAACGATCAAAGTCGAATTAGCAAATACGCCAGTTGCAGAGGAAATTTCAAAAGTAAAAGAATTGAACATGACAGGTCAAACTGAAGAGCTATTTGAACGTTGGCGTGAGCAGTGGGATGAAATTATATCAACTAATCTCCCGAAAATTGATAAAGAACTGTTTGAAACGGAAGAAGCAGCGGATAAATACCGATTTAAAAAAGCGAAGCAGTTATCTATACATATTGATCAAGCCTTAGAACAAACCAAGATAGATATTGAAAACATACTTACTGAACTTCAAAATTTAATTGGTAGCGAACAAGATAATCGATATGATATTGAGGAATTAAATCAGCTTCACCGCCATGTGAAGAAAAAATTGCTCGCACATCGGTATTCCTATGGAAATGCTGAAAAAACGTTAGAATACGCAATTAATACGTCTAAAGAGCAGTTTAAAAAATACGAGGAAGAGACGATTAACGGAAACTATCTTCAAGCACGTGAGATTGTTCTTCAATTAAAAACTGATTTAACAGCTATTGATTCGTATTTAGAACAAATTCCAAAAGTGTTAGTTGAGTGTCAGACCACTCTTCCTGTTCAGTTCAATGAACTGCTTGACGGGTTCCGCGAAATGAGTGAGCAGGGATATGTGTTAGATCATCTGCAAGTAGAAGAAACGGTAGAGCTTTTAAAACAAGAAACTGCTGAAATTATTGCAGATATTGAAGAATTATATGTGGAAGAAGCGATTACAAAACTAGATGATGTGAACGAACGCTTAGAGCAGTTATATGACTCACTTGAGCATGAGGTTTTCTCCTATCATAAAATGAACCGTGAATCTCATACGGTATCTAACTTCCTTCGTATGCTTCAAGAACGAAACCGTGAACTTCGTGAAGAAACGCTATTTGTACAGCAAAGCTATCATTTTAAAGAGCGCGATTTAGACGTATATTATAAAATGGACCGCGAACTAAAACGATTGACTAACTTGTACTATAATATTTCGGACAAGGTGGCGGAGCACAATTTAGCCTACAGTGTGATCCAAGAAGAACTCGAAGACGTTTCCAAACAGCTTAACCAATTAAAAGAATCTCAGGAATCCTATAGCGATATGCTACAAGCTCTTCGCAAAGATGAGCTCTCAGCTAAGGACAAAATAGAAGAACTGAAATCTCAGTTGATTGAAGCACGACGCCTTATTCAAAAAAGCAACCTTCCTGGTGTTCCTGAAGAATATAAAGTGCAGCTTGAAAAAACGGTTCATATCTTAAATGAAGTAACCGCTAAGCTGAAAGAAAAACCGCTTAATATTCAAGCTGTTCAATCTTTACTTGAAGATGCTGTTGGTTTTGTTCAGGATACATTTGATGAAACAGAGGCAATGTTAGAAGAAGCGCGACTCGTTGAAAGAGTGATTCAATACGGTAACCGCTATAGAAGTACTCATCACTCGATTGCACAGTCTTTAGAAGAAGCAGAAGAAGCATTTCGTCATTACGAATACAAAGAAGCATTAAAACAGGCATCTGCAGCTATTGAGCAAGTAGATCCTGGTGCGCTGGATCGTATACAGCGTATTGTATCTTCACAGAGTTAAAAAGCTCGTGTCCAAAGGACACGAGCTTTTTTATGACGCTTTTCTTTGCATACTATCTCGTATCTCTTTCAATGCTAATGGTATAGTCTATAAATACGGCAGCAACTGTTAGGATAAGCAAGGGGAGACCTTGCTTATAAAGTGGCAAATAGCTTTGAAAAGATCGTCTATCCTTGTTATGATTACTAAGGCAAAACCTAATTTAAAAAAGTATCAAGGTATGTTATGATAATACGTTGTTCCGAAAAAATGAAGAAGGGGGCGCGCATCCTTGATTTATTTAGATAATAGCGCTACAACAAAACCCTATAACGAAGTCATACAATCTTTTACTAAAGTAGCTACAACTTATTATGGCAATCCATCCTCCCTCCATCAGTTTGGCGTACAGGCGGAGAATTTGTTGAGCCGCTCGCGTGAGCAAGTAGCAGAATTGCTGCACGTATCGTCAAATGAAATTATCTTTACATCGGGAGGAACGGAAGGGAATAATTTGGCTATTAAAGGCGTAGCGATGCGATATAAAAGCCGAGGTCAGCATATCATTACGACAAATATTGAACATGATTCTGTTCATGAACCATTCAAGCAGTTAGAAGCCCTAGGATTTAACGTTACGTATGTTCCGGTAGATTCCAGTGGATTTGTATCACCTGCGGCTATTGAATCAGCTATTACAGATGAAACCATTTTAGTATCTGTTATGCATGTAAATAATGAGATTGGCACCATTCAGCCAATTGAAGAAATTGGACATATGCTGACGAACTATTCAAAGGTGCTTTTTCATGTCGATCATGTGCAGGGAATTGGAAAAGTTCCGCTTTCTTTAGCGGATCATAAAATTGATTTATGCACATTATCAGGACACAAAATTCACGGCTTAAAAGGGACGGGAATTTTATATAAACGAAATGGAGTTCAGCTTCATCCACTGCTTAGCGGAGGCTCTCAGGAAATGCAGTATCGATCAGGCACGGAAAATGTGCCGGGAATCGTAGCATTTGCTAAAGCACTTCGTTTAACACTTGAACATGCTGCTCAAAATCAGCAAAAAATGCGGAAAATAAAAGCAGAACTGATGGACAACCTTTCTGCTCACGAAAGAATCACGATTAATACGCCGAATGAGCATTCGGCACCCCATATTATAAATTTTACAGCACAAGGTATTAAAGGTGAGGTTTTTGTTCACGCTCTTGAAGAAAAAGGAGTGTTTGTATCCACTACATCTGCTTGCTCATCAAAGCGAAAAAAGCCAAGCAAAACGCTTTTAGCTATCGGTAAAAATTACGAAGAAGCCGATCAGTCCATTCGATTAAGCTTGTCAGGCTTAAATGATTATAATGAAGTAACGCCTATTGTAAATGCTATTTTCACAGTAATTGAAGATCTAAAGAAAGTAATGAGGTAAATGATTATGATATATAACCATATTTTAATTCGGTACGGAGAAATCTCAACCAAAGGACAAAATAGAAAAAAATTTGTTGCCCAGCTAAGAAAAAATATTGTAACGGCTCTTAGTGCATTCCAAAATATTCACGTAAAATACACAAGAGACCGCATGTATATTCACTTAAACGGTGAAAATCACGAGCCTATTATCGAACGTCTTCAGCAAATCTTTGGTATTCAAAGCTTTAGTTTAGCATTAAAAGTTGAAAATGAGCTTGAAGCGATTCAAGAAGCAGCGTTAGAAGCAATGAAAGAATTTGATGTAGAAGGAAAAACATTCAAAGTATCTACTCGAAGAGCGTATAAACAATTTCCTCTTGATACAAACGAATTAAATTATGAAGTAGGAAGTCATATTCTACGAAATACAGAGCATCTAAAGGTAAACGTAAAAGAACCAAGCGTAAATGTACGAGTAGAAGTGAGAAGTGAAGCAACGTATATTACATGTTTTGATTATCGCGGAGCAGGAGGTCTTCCAGTTGGTACGAGTGGAAAAGCGATGCTGATGCTTTCTGGAGGAATCGACAGCCCGGTTGCAGGATACTTAGCTATGAAGCGCGGTTTAGAAATAGAAGCGGTTCATTTTTATAGTCCGCCTTTTACAAGTGAACGTTCTAAGCAAAAAGTCATCGATTTAACGCAAAAACTAACGGCTTATCACGAAAAAGTAAAGCTGCATATTGTACCGTTTACAGCTGTACAGCAAGCGATTCAAAAGCAAATTCCAGAGAATTATACCATGACCTCTACACGTCGTATGATGCTTCGAATTACGGACCTTATTCGTGAAAAAAATGAATCGTTAGCTATCGTAACTGGCGATAGCTTAGGGCAGGTAGCTAGTCAAACGGTTGAGAGCATGTATGCGATTAATGAAGTGACTAATACGCCAATTTTGCGTCCGCTTGTAACAATGGATAAAACGGAGATTGTTGAAATTGCCCGCAAAATTGATACACATGAAATTTCGAATCGACCGTATGAAGACTGCTGTACAATTTTTACCCCAAGCTCACCAAAAACGAAGCCAAAGCGTGAAAAAATAAATCGATACGAACAATTTTATGATTTTGAAACATTAATTCAAGAAGCGGTAAATAATGTAGAAACGCTTGAGATGACAGCTTCTTCGGCTACAAATACCGCAGACAGCGTAGAAGATTTGTTTTAAAAGTTAAATTTCATAAAATTACCAAAAAAATAATGTATGATGCCATGTGTTTTGACACAATCTATATTCAACAAGGAGGTGAAAACACATGGCAAACACAAACAAATTAGTAGCTCCTGGTTCAGCAGCTGCTATCGACCAAATGAAATACGAAATCGCTTCTGAATTCGGTGTAAATCTTGGACCAGAAGCAACAGCTCGCGCTAACGGATCTGTTGGTGGAGAAATCACTAAACGCTTAGTTCAAATGGCTGAGCAACAACTTGGTGGTAAATAAGTCATATTAACTAAATAATGATGGCTAAAAAGAGTGGGGGAAACCTCACTCTTTTGTCTGGTTTGTTTTGTCACGTATAATAGAGACAAGATCAAGCTTTATAAAGTAAAGGAGATGTTGGCGATGGGGACTTTATTTTACGGAGGCAAAATATATACGATGCTAAAAGAAGATGAGCATGTAGAAAGCGTATATGTTGAAAAAGGATTCATTGAAGATATAGGCGCAGAAGAAAATCTAAGAATCAAATGGGGTGCTGAGATTGACAAAGAAGTACACCTCAAAGGATATTCAATGTATCCGGGCTTTGTAGATAGCCATCTTCACTTAATTGGTCATGGTGAAAAGCTCATTAGGCTTGATTTGTCTCAAGCTACTTCTAGGGAAGATGTGCTGATGCGCGTTCGGCAAAAAGTAGAGAGTACACCAAAAGGAGAATGGGTAATTGGAGAAGGTTGGGATGAAAATCAGTGGGAAGATTCCTCTTTGATTCAGTATCAAGATCTTGATCAACTTTCAACAGAACATCCTATTATGTTGAAGCGAGTCTGTCGTCACGGATTAGTAGTAAACGGGACTGCTCTTAAAATAGCCGGGATTACAGCTGAAACATGGGACCCGGAAGGAGGTATTATCCAGAGGGATGAAGCGGGAAATCCTACCGGTTTTTTGGCTGATCAAGCGCAAGAATTAGTAACGGCTCATATTCCTCAAGTATCGGAAGCATACATTCGACAAGCTCTTTCAGTAGCTATTAAAGATTGTGTTCAGCACGGATTGACGGGTGGACATACGGAAGATTTAAATTATTATGGAGGCTTTTTGCGTACATATCAAGCATTTCAAGACGTTATTCATAAAGAAAAGCAGCTGTTTCGTGCTCATTTACTTGTTCATCATGAAGCTGTAGATGATATGTATACATATGTTGAAGAAAAGAAAGACACATCCGCTTTTATTGAAATAGGGCCAATGAAGATTTTTGCTGATGGTTCTCTCGGCAGTCAATCTGCTCTTTTAAGCTTTCCATACAAAAGCGACCCATCTACAAGAGGTGTAGCTATTCAATCACTCGATGAATTAAAACAGCTAGTGAGAAAAGCAAGAGAATTAGGCATGACGGTTGCAATTCATGCGATTGGTGATTTAGCGTTTCAATATGTAGTAGAAAGCATCGAACAATATCCTCCTCAAACAGGGCAAAGAGATCGTATTATTCATGCGCAAATTCTACGAAAAGATTTAGTTGAGCGTGTAAAAAAGCTCCCGGTTGTATTGGATATCCAGCCTCGGTTTTTAGCCAGTGATTTTCCATGGGTCATTGAAAAAATTGGAGAAGAGCATTTGGACTATTGCTATGCGTGGAAAACGTTATTGGACGAGGGCGTTATGTGTGCAGGCGGATCGGATGCGCCTATTGAACCTATCAATCCCATGTTAACAATTCATGCAGCAGTTTCTAGAAAAACTTCTCCAAATAGCTCGGTCGTTTACATACCGTCTGAGCGACTTACAGTATTTGAAGCTGTTCAGCTGTTTACTTTAGGAAGTGCGCAGGCCATTCATCAAGAGGACAAAAAAGGATATATTCAAAAGGACTATGTAGCTGATTTTACCGTATTAGAAAGAGATCTGTTTGAGATACCTGCAGATGATATTCCAGGGGTACAGGTGCAGATGACTGCTATTAATGGAGAAATTGTATATCAAAAATAAAAAGCGCCCAAGGGCGCTTTTTATTATAGAAATGTACGCTTAACTCGTTGCCAGAAAGAGTTATCTTTCAGTTTAACCGTTTTAATTTGACGGTCGCTTAAACGAATTTGAACTTGATCAACTTGGCGTGCATTTAATGCTTCGTTATCTATTCCAATAATTGGACTGTGGTTGTTGTCATTGGATAGTTTTAAAGTGAGCGTATGCTCAGCGCTTAGGATGAATGAAGATCCTAATGTACGATAGTTATTATTATTTAGCGATGCCAATTCGCTGACTTGCATACAAGGAATTAACGGATCAACTACGGCTCCACTTACCGATTTATTATAAGCCGTACTGCCTGTTGGTGTTGAAATAATCATCCCATCCCCACGGAATGTTTCAAAGTGATTTTCATTAATAAAAACATCTAGACTGAGTGTTTTTATAACACCTGATCGAATCGAACATTCATTTAAGCAATAAAAAGAAGTTCCTTGATCAATTTGAGTTTGTAAAACGGGAAATCGACGTACTTCTATATTTTCTGTCGTAATAGCTTCAATCATTTTATCCGTTTCATCGATATGAAAATCGCAGTAAAAGCTTAGTTGATCTGAAGTTGTGACACCAGCATATAAGCAGTCATCTCGAAAGCCAGATTGACGGACAGCCTGTAAGAAAGCTCCGTCACCGCCAATACTTACAATGATGTTAGCGCTGTCGAAATGATCTACTACTTGAAAGTCATATTGTTTTGCAAGTTCAATAAGTGGACTTACAAGCGCCTTTGTTTCCTGGTTTTTTGGATGAAAGAAATAAACGTTGCGACGATTTGGCATAGATAGTTCCCCCTTGTTTGTCTGATATGTAAAATATTAGCGATAAAGTAAACTTTTTAAAAAAAGTTTGTTACAATAATTATAGCATTATTGCTTTAAGAATTAAAAGAATAATCTTTTAATTCTGACACCTAAAAAGGAGGATTTTCATGAACAAAAAAAGGTGGATTGCTCTTTTAATTGCAGCCTGCTTATTCATTTTTTCTGCGATTGTTAATATTGGTTTTTCAGTCAAAGAAGAAAAAGATGACGGTCTGGCAGGCATATTTGGAGGAGACGACAGTGAACTATCAGAAACAGTTATCGAAAAAGGGGATGCAGCTAAGAAAATTGCAGTGCTAGAGGTCAATGGAACGATTCAAGATACAGGAAGCGGTTCCTCTCCGCTTATGTCCCAAAATGGTTATAACCACCAAGCATTTTTAAAGCAGCTAGAGGCTGCAAAAAATGATAAGGCAGTTAAAGGAGTCATTATTAAGGTGAATTCACCGGGCGGCGGCGTCGTTGAAAGTGCTGAAATACATAAAAAAATTGAAGAGCTGAAGAAAGAAACGAAAAAGCCAGTGTATATTTCAATGGGATCAATGGCTGCTTCAGGAGGCTATTACATTTCAACAGCGGCTAACAAAATCTATGCAATCCCGGACACTTTAACAGGTTCACTAGGTGTAATTATGCAAAGCGTTAACTACGGCAAGCTGGCTGATAGACTAGGAGTAGAATCTGTCGTGATTAAAAGCGGGGCTCATAAAGATATTATGTCTCCAACAAGAGAAATGACCGGAGAAGAAAAAGAAATTATGCAAACACTTGTAGACAACTCGTACGATGGTTTCGTCAATGTTATCTCTGAGGGACGTCACTTGTCTAAAGAAAAAGTGCGTTCTATCGCAGATGGACGAGTGTACGATGGACGTCAGGCTAAAGAGCTGAAGCTGGTCGATCAACTAGGCTATTTTGAAGATGCGGTAACAGGAATGGAAAAAGATTATAAGTTAAAAGGGGCACAAGTAATTCAATACGATCAAGGATTCGGACTGCCTTCTTGGCTTTCAATGAGTATGCAAAAAGTAATAGGTGGAGATGAACAAGTCACTGCAATGTTAAAAACATTTGCGCAGCCAAGCTCTCCGCGTCTGATGTATTTATATGCAGAATAGAGGTGGGAACATGGAAAATCAGTCTCATTCAACCGAATCAAACGACAATATAAAACATGAGCCAGCGGTAAGTATGCCAATAGGTAGTGAATTCCATTATGCAGGCTTTTGGATGCGCTTTTGGGCATATCTTTTAGATCTAGCTGTGGTAGCTAGCTTGAACTCTCTGCTGATCAAGCCCATTTTCCATTTAGCAGGTATTTCTCGAGAAGATGGATTTTTTTCTCCTTATACGATTGTAACGGTTATTATCTTCTATGGTTATTTTGTTTTAATGACCAAGTATTTTGGACAAACGCTTGGAAAAATGGTGTTTGGGCTTAAAGTAGTATCGCTGAAAGACTCCACGTTAACTTGGCCTGTTGTGCTGTTTCGTGAAGGAGTTGGACGCTATATTTCTAAAACGGTTTTTCTACTAGGCTATTTATTAGTTGCGTTTTTACCTAAGAAGCAAGGAGCACACGATTACTACGCAGATACAACCGTCATACACGAAGGTACAATCAGCAGATAATAAAAACGGGCTGGAATAAAAGGATTTTAGACGAAGTAAAAAATGAACCACTGATCAAGACTTTTGATTAGTGGTTCGTTTTTTTTGTTATGGTAAACGCAGGTTTCATTTGTTTAGATTCTTCTAGCAGTTGATTTCCGTGCAAGACTTCGCTTTCCGCGGGAGTCTTCGCCTTGTCCTCCAATCAACTGCGGTGTCACAAGCGGTTCAACTCATGTATCCCATTTGTTCGTCTTGAGATTAGATTCATTTCGTTATATCTCAACCTCTTTTTATTGTTTCCATAAGGTTTAATATTCTGTGTTTTGGAGATAATGTGAAGCTAAGAAGGAGTGAAGGATGTGCTATGGCTTTTATGGATATTGCTAGCACTTTTAATTGTTATTGTACTTATTGTATGGACAAAAATTACGCTGTTTGTAGATCTTCACCATGTCCGAGATAACGATTATTACAGAGTGAGACTCAGGGCTTGGTTTGGTCTTATTCGCTATACATATGAAATTCCGGTAGTGAAAGTAAGAAAAGATTCACCGCGTTTGCTTGTTGAAAAGAAGAAAGGAATGGGTGATCAAGGAAAAGAAAATGAGAATTCATGGAGTGATTATTCTGTAGAAGACGGGCTAAGCATGTTAGAAAATGCGAAGCAATTTCTTGAACAGGTAGTCGGTTTTCATAAAATTTTCCGTCGTTTCTTACAGAAAGTAACGGTAAGTGATATTAGATGGCACAGCCGTTTCGGCTTAGGTGACGCTGCGTTAACAGGCGTACTTACCGGGGCTGTATGGTCTGCAAAGGGGAGCATAGTTGGTATAATCAGCCGTTATATGAAATTAAAAGATATGCCTGTCATGAGCGTTACTCCTGTATTTCAACATCTTTGGTCAGAAACGGTATTTGAGTGCATAATTTCTTTTCGAGTTGGTCAAGCTATTCTAGTAGGTTTACGGACCTTGAGATACTGGCGGCATACGTCCAAAAAGCGTCGCAAAAGATGGAAGTCGTCAAATAAGAACAAGACACACTCTGTGAAAACATAAGGAGGTTATCTTAATGGCAGAACATCCAATTAAAAGTTTAATGTCGACAGCTATGGAAAATTTAAAGGAAATGATTGATGTTAATACAATCATTGGTGATCCTGTAGAAACACCTGATGGCAGTGTTATTTTAACTGTCTCAAAAGTAGGGTTTGGTTTTGCAGCGGGCGGAAGCGAATTTGGAGTAGAAGGGCATGCACCATCTTCTCCGGGACAGCATCAGCAAGAATCAGGTCATCCATTTGGCGGAGGTAGCGGTGGCGGTGTATCAATTACGCCAATTGCCTTTTTAATTGTGAGTGGAAGCGGAATTAAAATGCTTCACCTTAACGAAAGTACACATTTATATGAAAAGATTTTAGATACAGCACCTCAAGCAATTGAACGCTTGCAACAAATGTTTAAACGAAACAATCATCAGCAGGATCATCATAATCAACAAAATCAGCATCATGATAGTGCAAACGATTTTAATTTGTAAGTATAAAATAAAGCTTTGCTTGCTTCTTTGAATAGTAAAAGAAGCAAGCAAAGCTTATTTTGTTTGGTTTGTTTTCTAGCTTGGAGTGCCATGTTTTGTATGTCATTTAATTGCAATATAGAGACAGACAAGCTAATATGAACAGTGTACATACTTATTTAAAGGAGGAATTATTCGTGACTAAATTTAAAGGTAACGATGTAACATTATTAGGAAATCAAGTGAAGGTTGGAGACAAGGCTCCAAACTTTACTGTTTTAGCAAATGATTTATCAGAAGTAACGCTTGACAGTACAAAGGGTTCTGTTCGCCTAATCAGTGTAGTTCCTTCTATTGATACTGGAGTTTGTGATGCGCAAACTCGCCGCTTCAACGAAGAAGCAGCTAAATTAGATAACGTAAAAGTATTAACAGTAAGCGTAGATTTACCGTTTGCTCAAAAGCGCTGGTGTGGTGCTAATGGCATTGATAATGTTCAAACTTTATCTGACCACCGCGACTTATCTTTCGGAGAAGCATATGGTGTAGCTATTCAAGAATTACGCTTATTAGCTCGTTCAATCTTTGTGGTAGACTCAAATGACAACGTAACGTATGTTGAGTACTTACCAGAAGTAACTGAGCATCCGAACTACGAAGCAGCAATCGAAGCAGCTAAAACAGCTAAGTAAGATTGTCAGTGGCGTTCGGCAGAAGGCGGAAAACAATGTTTTTCGCCTTCTTTGTGTTTTAAGAAGTTTTTATGATAAAATATGATGTTCCAAATAGGACGTTTACTCATTTATATAGATATTATTTCATTACACAGGAGGCAGAATATGAGTCAGTTAGCTAGTATGGAAAAGCTATTTGGTGTAATTGATCAAACAGCTATTATTTTAAGAAAAGAACTAAACTGCGTATATTTAGAAGCAGTAGCTGAAACGGGAGAAAATTTGTTTCAAGGAACTATTTTACAAAAAGAGCTAGATGAGGTAACTAAAAAACGTTTAAAAAGAGAATACGATTCAATCACGCTTGATCATTTTGAAAAAGAAACGATTCGAAAAGCGTATCAGCTGGCTATTTTAAAAGGCATGAAAGAAGCAGTTCAGCCTAACCACCAAATGACGCCTGATGCTGTAGGACTATTTGTCAGCTATCTAGTTGGAAAGTTCATGGCAGGAAAAGATAAATATACGCTTTTAGATCCCGCAGTAGGAGCAGGGAATTTATTAACAACCATTTTAAACACACACGCTGCGTCAATTGAACACGTATACGGTGTAGACGTGGATGATTTATTACTTCAATTAACATATGTAAATGCAAATTTACAGAAGCACGGCGTTCAATTATTCAATCAAGACAGCTTACAGCCGCTTTTTATTGATCCTGTGGATTTAGTTGTCTGTGACCTGCCGGTTGGTTATTATCCAAACGACGAAGGGGCAAAAGAGTATAAGGTAAGAGCTGAAGAAGGTCACACTTATGCTCATCACTTATTTATTGAACAAAGCTTGCGTCATGTAAAAGACGGAGGATATGTAGTGGCTCTTATTCCAAATAACTTGTTTGAATCGGAACAGTCTCATTTATTACAGCCGCTCTTAAAAGAGGAAGCAATCGTGCAAGGGATTATTCAGCTGCCACTTTCAATGTTCAAACAAGAGCAGGCTGCTAAAAGTATTATGGTTCTTCAAAAGCAGGGAGAAGGAGTAACAGCACCTGAAAACGCGCTGCTTGTGAATTTGCCGAAGTTCAGCAATCGGGAAGCAATGAGTGATATTATGGCTCAAATGGACCAATGGTTCCGAGTGAATAAAAAGTAAGTCTTTTTCGAAAATAATGAATATTTGTCGGTAGCGTTTTCATGATGTATAGCTCTTGAAATCTATTGTCGTGAATGATTAAATGAATAAGGATAGAAATCGTGTCGAAATGCATAGAATATTGTAGAGATTACACTTTTATGTTCTGTTCGTTATGTTTATGATGCACGTATAATAAAGAAGGAGCTGTTTTTTTATGTCAAAAATCATGGCAATCAACGCCGGCAGTTCTTCACTTAAGTTTCAATTATTTGAAATGCCAAGTGAGACGGTATTAACAAAAGGTTTAGTAGAACGAATTGGTTTAGATAACGCTGTTTTCACGATCTCGGTAAATGGTGAAAAACAAACGGATATTACAGAAATCCCTGACCATGCTGTTGCAGTTAAAATTTTAGTTGAAAAGTTACTTTCTCAAAACATCATTCAATCATACGATGAAATCACTGGTGTAGGTCACCGTGTAGTACACGGCGGAGAGAAATTTGCTGATTCTGTTTTAATCACAGATGAAACACTAGCGGAAATTGAAGCTTTATCTGATTTAGCACCGCTTCACAACCCAGCAAACATTGTGGGAATTAAAGCGTTCCAAGATATTCTTCCAAATGTTCCAGCTGTAGCAGTTTTCGATACAGCATTCCATCAAACAATGCCAGAAAAATCATTCTTGTACAGCTTACCGTACGAGTACTATGAAAAGTATGGCGTTCGTAAATACGGTTTCCACGGCACATCTCATAAATATGTTTCTGAGCGTGCAGCTGAGCTTCTTGGCCGTCCGATCGAACAATTGCGCTTAATTTCTTGTCACTTAGGTAACGGTGCAAGTATCGCTGCAATTGAAGGCGGCAAGTCAATTGATACATCAATGGGCTTCACACCATTAGCTGGTGTAGCAATGGGAACTCGTTCAGGTAACATTGACCCTGCATTAATTCCATTTATTATGGAGAAAACAGGAAAAACTGCTGACGAAGTATTAAATGTATTAAATAAAGAAAGTGGTCTTTTAGGTGTATCTGGTATTTCTAGTGACCTACGCGATCTAATCAAAGCAAGCGCTGAAGGCAATGAACGCGCTGAAACAGCACTTGAAGTATTTGCTAGCCGTATTCATAAATATATCGGTTCTTATGCTGCTCGTATGTCTGGTGTAGATGCAATCATCTTCACAGCAGGTATTGGAGAAAACAGTGATGTTGTACGTGCTCGCGTTCTGCGCGGTTTAGAGTTCATGGGCGTTTATTGGGATCCAGCTTTAAATAGTGTACAAGGAGAAGAAGCATTTATTAGCTACCCTCATTCTCCAGTTAAAGTTATGGTTATTCCTACAGACGAAGAAGTTATGATTGCACGTGACGTTACTCGTTTAGCGAATATTTAAGTTCATAAAGTGCCTCTTCAATGCATGAATTCTCATAAATTGTCAGGCAAACTAACGAAAAGCTGATTTCCTTGTTTGGAAATCAGCTTTTTTATATAGCGTAAGTAGCTGACGGTTGAAAGAAGGTTTACAACGTATAGAAGAAAGAAATAATATAGGAAGCAAAATGTAACGGATGCATTATTTGTTATAATAAAAATAAAACTACTTATTTCTTGAAAGGGTGACATGATGATACTAACGAATCGCGAAGAACAGCTTTTAGAAGAAATCTATAAATGGGAAGAGAGCTTACAGAGTGTAGAAGCAACTGAGATGGAGTTATTGTACGAAGAGTGGTTAGAAAAAGGGCTTAATTTAATTCCAGCTTCTGTTCGTGAGACCTATTTACATAAAATTGATGAGGGACTCTTTCAGTTAACTGCATTAATTCAAGGTACGGAAATGCAAACTCAAGCGACAAAACGAATTATTGAAACCGCTCGTGTATTCAAAGAGGATATCACAGATCTGTCAGAAATGAATTCCCTTCAAGTAGATCAGCTTTCTTATATATGCGAACAGCAAATGGCCAAGCTTCGGTTGTATGCGCTGAGTCAAGGAGCACTTTCAGGAACCGGACAATCGCTGCTAGTCGGTATTGATATACCTGCTGTTTTATGCATGAATATTCAAGCGGTGCAACAGGCAGCAATGAGCTACGGTTATCATATCCAGACTCCTTCAGAGCTTATGCTAACGCTAAAAGTGTTCCATGCAGCAACCTTACCTAGACACCTTCAGGCTGAGGGGTGGCATCAATTAAAGGGTGAGTTAAGCCAAGAATTTGACCCGTATTTTTATGAAGGTGTTGATCAAATTGTAGATAAAACGTGGCTGCAAAAAATCGTTGTGCAAATTGGGAAAACGCTAGCTATATTCGCTGCGAAGCGAAAAGTTTATAATCGTTTGCCGATTGTAAGCATGATGGTTGGCGGAGGGATGAATTATCGAATGGCCAAACAAGTGACAGATTATGCGAAGCGCTTTTACCAATACCGCTATTTGCTGGATAAGAAAAACGAGTCTCATTAATTTTTCATGAGACTCGTTTTTTTGTCTATCCGTGAACTTTTTTTGATATTTCCTCATTTGTTCGATACCAAATCCACAAATCATTAATAATAGAAGCAAGTTCTCCTATCTCGCTATTTAATTCACAGGAGCGGATAAAATTAGTCTCATCTTCTAACGCCGCTTGTTTTTGATTAATACTCTTTTCTAAAGATTGAATTTTGTCTGGAATCTGCCCCCGAATGGATTCCCATGTTAGGAGGATATCCTGCTGAACTTTTTCAGAATAGAATGTCCATTCTCTTTCGAGAGCAGGAATTTTTATACCGAGTCTGTTGTCATAAGTAAAAAAGCGCTCCATTTTTTCACCTCTTCCCTTCCATTTTATACAATGACAAAAGCCAGAGCTACTGTAAGTGAAAAATAAATCATGTATACTTGATTTATGCATATAAATATACAAAGTATGTAAGGGAGGAATATTCATTCATATCTATTTTTACAGTATTTTAAGAGATTTCACCCTATTAAATTAAAATAAATGTGAATTTATATACTTTTTTTTGAATAACTATTGAAAATAGATTAAAAAGTTGTTAAAGTAATAGTAGATTAAATGAATAAAAATTAAAACGGTTGTATTAATATATATATAATTTGTAGGAGGAATAGATAATGAGTAATCCAAAAGTTGTTTTAGCATATTCCGGAGGTTTAGATACATCAGTTGCAATTAAATGGTTACAGGAAAAAGGGTACGATGTGGTAGCTTGCTGTTTAGATGTAGGCGAAGGAAAAGATTTGAAATTCGTTAAAGAAAAAGCCTTAACAGTTGGAGCGGTATCATCATATGTGATTGATGCAAAAGAAGAATATGCCAATACATTTGCGTTAGCAGCACTTCAAGCACACACATTATATGAAGGAAAATATCCATTAGTATCTGCACTATCTAGACCGCTAATCGCTAAAAAGCTTGTAGAAGTAGCAGAACAAGAAAATGCAGTAGCTGTCGCACATGGATGTACGGGAAAAGGAAATGACCAAGTGCGTTTCGAAGTATCAATTAAAGCATTAAATCCACACTTAGAAGTTTTAGCTCCTGTTCGTGACTGGAAATGGTCTCGTGAAGAAGAAATCGAGTATGCAAAAGAAAAGAATATTCCAATTCCAATTAACTTAGACAGCCCATTTTCAATTGACCAAAACTTGTGGGGAAGAAGTAACGAGTGTGGCGTTCTTGAAGATCCTTGGGCAGCTCCACCTGAAGAAGCATATGACCTAACGGCTTCTCTTGAAAACACTCCGGACACAGCGGATGTAGTAGAAATTGAATTCGTTGAAGGTGTTCCAGTATCATTAAACGGTCAATCTTACACGCTAGCTCAGTTAATTCTAGAATTGAATGAAATTGCAGGTAAGCACGGAGTCGGACGTATTGATCATGTAGAAAACCGTCTTGTGGGAATTAAATCACGTGAAGTATATGAGTGTCCAGCTGCTATGACATTAATTAAAGCACACAAAGAGCTTGAAGATTTAACATTAGTGAAAGAAGTAGCGCACTTCAAACCAGTGATTGAGAAAAAATTAACAGAAGTTATCTATGAAGGTTTATGGTTCTCTCCATTAACAAATTCACTGCTTGCATTCTTGAAAGATACGCAGCAATATGTGAACGGAACAGTGAGAGTAAAACTATTTAAAGGGCATGCTATCGTAGAGGGACGTAAATCTCCTAATTCTTTATACAATGAAAAACTTGCAACATATACAAAAGAAGATGAGTTTGATCACAATGCAGCAGTTGGTTTCATCTCATTATGGGGACTTCCAACACAAGTGAGCAGCATGGTAAATCAAAAGAAGGTGACAACGGTATGACCAAACTTTGGGGAGGGCGTTTTACGAAACGCCCTGAACAATGGATTGACGAGTTCGGTGCGTCGATTTCATTTGATCAGCATCTTGTAGAAGAAGATATTGAAGGCAGTTTAGCACATGTAACAATGCTTGAGAAATGCAGTATTCTTTCTGGAGATGAAGCGTCACAAATTAAAAAAGGCCTTCAAACACTGCTTGAAAAAGCTAAGAAGAAAGAATTAACATTTTCTGCTCAATATGAAGATATTCATTTGAATTTAGAAAAGTTATTAATTGATGAAATTGGTCCGGTTGGAGGGAAGCTTCATACGGGTCGAAGCCGTAATGATCAAGTTGCTACAGATATGCACTTATATTTAAAAAAGCATGTTCAGCAAATTGTAGGTCTGATTGAAAATCTAGAAGATGTATTGCTTACAAAAGCAGATCAGCATGTTGAAACCATTTTTCCAGGCTACACACATTTGCAGCGCGCGCAGCCGGTTTCTTTTGCTCATCATTTAATGGCTTATGTTTCAATGTTCAAGCGCGATGCTGAACGTTATGCGGAATCGCTGAAGCGTATTGATTTATCTCCTTTAGGAGCAGGAGCTTTAGCTGGTACAACATTCCCAATTGATCGTCACTATAGCGCTGAGCTTCTAGGCTTTAATGGGATTTATCAAAACAGTATGGATGCTGTCAGCGATCGTGACTTTATTTTAGAGTTTTTAAGCAACAGTTCTATTTTAATGATGCATTTATCTCGTTTTTGTGAAGAGTTAATTTTATGGTCTAGTCAAGAATTTCAATTTATTGAAATGGATGATACGTACGCAACGGGCAGCAGTATTATGCCTCAAAAGAAAAATCCTGATATGGCGGAGTTAATTCGTGGTAAAACAGGACGAGTATATGGTCATTTATTTAGCCTATTGACTGTGTTAAAAGGTACCCCTTTAACATACAACAAAGACTTGCAAGAAGATAAAGAAGGCATGTTCGATACGGTTACAACGATTGAAGGATGTTTGACCATTTTTGCTGGCATGATCGAAACAATGACAGTAAAAACAAATGTTATGGAAAAAGCTACGAAACAAGATTTTTCAAATGCAACGGAGTTAGCTGACTATCTTGCTTCAAAAGGTATGCCGTTTCGTGAAGCACATGAAGTGGTTGGGAAACTGGTTCTCGTTTGTATTCAGAAAAATATCTACCTAATGGATTTGCCGCTTGAACAATATAAGGAAGCGTCAGATTTATTCGAGGAAGACATCTATCATGTATTAAGTCCAAAAACAGCTGTTAATCGCCGCAATAGCGCGGGAGGAACAGGATTTGAACAAGTAAAAAAAGCAATTCAGCTAGCTAAAGATGAATTGCATGAAAAAACATCGATATAAAAAAGTTATCAAAACGTCCGTAGAAAAATCTGCGGGCGTTTTTTGATGTGAGATAAATGGTATAACTAGAGCATTTAAGAAGAAAATAGAAAAGATCATGTAAGGGATTATGAAGTAAAGTTTACATTCGTAAAGAAAATAAAGTGAAAAAGGAGAAGTGACATATGAAAGACAAAAAACATCCGCAGCATGTATATGAATATGATTTTGAAGGAGAAAAAGAGACATCAAGACAGCTAATGGATTCTTATTCAAGCGGCGTCATTGGCGATGCTATGGCTTCTGTAGTCGAAAATCCAGAAGCACAGAGTGATAACGAACTATATGAATAACTAGATGCATATACTGTATATAGACTAAGAAAAGCAGGATTATGCTGAGCTCTATCGAAAGGTAACGTCATAGTAAATCCGGTTTTCTAAAGGATTTGGTGTGGCGTTCTTTTTTCAGTTAATCACTGATATAAGAAAAGAGGGATAAAGGTGAAAATTGGAGTGCCGAAAGAAGTAAAAAACAATGAAAATCGCGTGGCTATTACTCCAGCTGGTGTTACAGCTTTAGTTAACGGTGGGCATGATGTATATATTGAAACACAGGCAGGAGAAGGCTCTGGATTCCATGATGAAGATTACACAAATGCAGGAGCTTCTATTGTAAATACTGCAAAAGAAGCATGGGATGCTGAAATGGTTATGAAAGTAAAAGAACCGATTTCAGAAGAATACGGATATTTTCGTGAAGGACTTATTTTGTTTACCTATTTACATTTGGCAGCTGAAGAAGCATTAACGAAAGCATTGATTGATAAAAAGGTGGTAGGCATCGCTTATGAAACTGTACAGCTTCCAAACAAAAGCTTGCCTCTGTTAACTCCGATGAGCGAAGTTGCAGGAAGAATGTCTTCTCAGATTGGAGCTCAATTTTTGGAGAAAACCAAAGGTGGCAAAGGGATTTTATTAAGTGGAGTTCCAGGCGTGCAAAGAGGAAAAGTAACAATTATTGGAGGAGGAGTAGCGGGAACCAACGCTGCTAAAATTGCGGTCGGATTAGGGGCTGATGTTACAATAATTGATTTAAACGCTGATCGCCTTCGCCAGCTTGATGATTTATTTGGTAAAGAAGTGACGACATTAATGTCAAATCACTACAATATCGCACAATCTGTAAAAGAGTCAGATTTAGTGATAGGAGCGGTTCTCATACCGGGAGCTAAAGCGCCAAAGCTTGTCACAGAGGAAATGGTTCAAACGATGTCAAAAGGGTCCGTTGTAGTTGATATTGCTATTGATCAAGGGGGGATTTTTGAAACAACTGATCGCATTACCACTCACGATAACCCGACTTATTTGAAGCATGAGGTCTTGCATTATGCTGTTGCTAATATGCCTGGAGCTGTTCCACGCACGTCGACCTTAGCGCTGACCAACGTAACGGTTCCTTATGCTCTGCAAATAGCAAATCAGGGATATAAAAAAGCGTGCTTAAAAAACCCTTCCCTTCTTCAAGGCATCAACACCCTAAATGGGTTTGTCACTTACGCGGCTGTTGCAGATGCACACGGTCTAACTTACGCTGATGCAACAACTTTATTAGAGCAAGCATAATAAGGCATGTTTTTGCGCAGTTTGTGATATGATAGCCGCGTATTCACTTGTTTTGTAACCAAAACAGACGGGTAGAATATAGAAAAGGTTAGTGTAAAAGGAGAGAATATATGATGCGCGTTTCTTATCATGGACATTCTGTTGTTAAAATTGAAACAAAAGGAAAAACAATTTTAATTGACCCGTTTATCACTGGAAATGAATTAACAGATTTAAATGCTGAAGATGTAAAAGCAGATGTGATTTTACTGACTCATGGCCATAATGATCATGTAGGCGACACGGTGGAAATTGCTAAGCGCAGCGGTGCACTTGTTGTGGCAGTAGCAGAATTAGCTACATATCTTAGCTGGCAAGGCTTAAACGTACATCCAATGAGCATAGGCGGAGCTTATACATTTGATTTTGGTACGGTAAAATTGACACAAGCTTTCCACGGTTCAAGTTATACAGAAAATAATGAGAAAATTATTTATACAGGAATGCCGGCTGGTTTGCTTTTAACGATTGAAGGAAAGACAATTTATCATGCTGGAGATACGGCTTTATTTTCTGATTTAAAGTTAATTGGTCGCCATGAGCCTGACGTAGCATTTCTTCCAATTGGAGATAACTTTACAATGGGACCTGAAGATGCGGCTATCGCAGCGGAATGGGTGCAGGCAAAGCTTGTTGTGCCAATTCACTACAATACATTTCCTGTAATTAAGCAAGATCCTCATCAATTTGTTGAGTCTTTATCTGGTATTGAAGGAAAAGTATTAAAAGTTGGAGAAGGATTGGATCTTTAATCATAAATAAAGGCTGGGACAAAACGATTTCAGTTAAAGTTAAAAAAAACGAGTAATCGATATTATCGATCACTCGTTCTTTTTTTATTGTTAAGGTGAACGTAGGTTTCATATATGTAGCGGCTTCTAGCTGTTGATTGGAGGGCAAGACGAAGACTCCCTCGGAAAGCGAAGTCTTGCACGCAAGTCAACTGCGGTGTCACAAACGGTTCAGCTCATGTCTCACATTTGTTCGTCTTTAGATTGAATCGATGCAGTTATGTCTTAATCTCTTTTTATTTGTAAAGAAACGTTCTGCTTTTTTTACTTCCCTGCATACGATAGTAATAATAAGGAGGGAGAGCTATGGAAAAAAATCGAGTTATTTTATCGCTTTTATTATGCGGAGTGATGCTTTACTATGCAATGCCGCACTTAGTGTTAACAACTTCGAGTTTGCAAGGGGTTTTTAGCATAAGCTGGCTTACCTTTGCTCTTTTTGTAGCCGGAGGCAATTTGTCATCACTGCTTTATGCACCGCGCCGCAAGAAGGCAGGTATTCAAAAAAATAGTGTGAGAAAGCCTTTGCGTCAAAGAGGTTAGATTGAATCCATTTCACTTCCCCCGTATAATAAAAGAAAAGACATATGAAACGTAAAAACGTTTTAGAAGGGTGAAGTACACGTGGCGACAAAACATGAGCAAATTTTACAGTATATCGATTCGCTTCCAATTGGTGAAAAAATTTCAGTGCGCCAAATTGCCAAAGAACTGAATGTCAGTGAAGGCACGGCGTACCGAGCAATAAAAGACGCGGAAAATAAAGGATATGTTTCAACGATTGAACGAGTTGGGACCATTCGAATTGAACGAAAGAAGAAAGAAAACATTGAAAAGCTCACGTTTGCTGAAGTAGTAAACATCGTGGATGGACAAGTGCTGGGCGGACGTGAAGGTTTGCATAAAACGTTAAACAAGTTTGTTATTGGAGCGATGAAGCTTGATGCTATGATGAGATATACCGAGGCCGGAAACCTTCTTATCGTAGGGAATCGAGTAAACGCTCATGAATTAGCTCTTGAAGCAGGAGCAGCCGTGTTAATTACGGGCGGCTTTGATACGGAAGAATGGGTTAAGAAGCTTGCGGATGATCTTAAACTTCCTATTATTTCAACGAGCTATGATACGTTTACAGTTGCAACGATGATTAATCGTGCTATTTATGATCAGCTGATAAAAAAAGAAATTGTGCTTGTAGAGGATATTTTAACACCTATCTCTGAAGCGGTTAGCTTGCAGTTAACCGATACGATTGAAAAATGGCATGAATGTAACGATAAGACTCACCACAGTCGTTTTCCTGTAGTGGATCAGCATATGAAAGTTCACGGTATGGTCACCTCAAAAGATGTTATTGGATATGACCTTTCTACTTCAATTGAAAAAGTAATGACGAAAAATCCGATGACGGTTCACGGGAAAACATCGGTTGCTTCTTCTGCGCATATGATGGTATGGGAAGGGATTGAAGTGCTGCCTGTAGTGGATGATTACCACCGGCTAGAGGGCATTATCAGCCGTCAAGATGTTTTAAAGGCGCTGCAAATGATTCAGCGTCAACCGCAGGTAGGAGAAACTATTGACGACATTGTAACCAATCAATTTATGGATGTACAAGAGACAAAAGAAGCACCGGTGTATCGCTGTGAAGTAACGCCGCAAATGACGAATTATATGGGGACTATTTCATACGGAGTTTTCACTACTATTGTAACGGAAGCCGCCAATCGTGTTCTTCGCTTATATAAAAAAGGTGATTTGGTTATTGAAAACATCACCGTTTATTTTATTAAGCCAGTTCAAATTGAAAGCGTAATTGAAATTCGCCCTAAGCTATTAGAACTTGGTCGGAAGTTTGCTAAATTAGATGTAGAAGTCTACAATGCCGGGGTTGTAGTAGGGAAAGCGATGATGATGGCTCAGTTATTGGAAAGAGTATAAAAAAAGAAGCTGCTCTGCAGCTTCTTTTACATTTGACCAGCTTCTTTTATTGCATAAGGCTGATAGTACTTGTAAGCTTTGATACCTGCTAATATGCTGCCTGAACCGAATAATACAAATAGTATGCCGATGATAAGCGAAAGGCTTGTTTCGTAAATAAACCATTGATTGATTCCAAAAAATAATACAAAAGAGCCAAGACAAATACTCGACTTAGCGGAAATCCACTTTCGTTCCATTGGGCGTTTCGAACGTACGTATTTTACTTTTAAATACATGTAGAAAACAAAGGACACAACGATTAAAATCATAAAAAATGGCACAGACGCCCCTCCAGTCCGGTGTATTTCTATCCATAATGTTTCTAGATGTTAGTAATGCGTAGTGTTGAAAGTGCTTACAGTATTATCTATTATTTTACAGGTAGATGACAGAAAATTCTACTATTGATTGATTCTTCTTTCAAAAAAGAGAAGAGATATGATTTAATAAATAATATGGATACAGCGCTGCGGAAATGTAAGTGCATGCGGTACGTACATAAAATAAGAACAGTATTGACAGGAGAGAGAAAATGAAAGCACAAATATTAGAAGCTATTAAGCAGTTTGACACCATCATTATTCACCGGCACATTCGTCCAGATCCAGATGCATACGGATCTCAGTGCGGATTAGCGGAATTGTTAAAAACATCTTTTCCGGAGAAGAAGGTATACGTAACGGGAGAAGAAGCGGAGTCACTAAAATTTTTATACCGGATGGATGACATCGCTGATGACACCTATGAGGATGCGCTTGTCATCGTTTGTGATACGGCTAATGAAGCCCGAGTGTCAGATCAGCGCTACATAAATGGAAAAATGGTCATTAAAATTGATCACCATCCAAACCAAACTCCTTACGGTGATTTGCTTTGGGTTGAGACGTCTGCTTCTTCAACAAGCGAAATGATTTATGAATTTTACTTGGAAGGAAAAGAAAAGGGATTATCTCTGAATGATGAAGGAGCAAAGCTGATCTTCAGCGGTATCGTCGGAGATACGGGTCGATTTTTATTTCCAAATACAAAGCCGAAAACGTTTTGCTATGCAAGTGAATTGATTCAATATGGTTTCAATTTTAAAGACGTATATGATCAGTTATACAAAACAAAAGAAAACGTCGCTCACTTACACGGATATGTGCTGCAAAACTTTACGATGTCTCCAACAGGAGTTGCTCATATGAAAATTCCGAATGAAATTCTTCGAAAATATGATGTGACACCAGCCGATGCCTCTCAGCTAGTCGGTTCGTTAGGGCAAATTGATGGAGTAAAAACGTGGGTATTTTTTGTGGAGGAAGAAAATCAAATTCGTGTTCGCCTTCGTTCAAAAGAGCTTGTCATTAATACAATTGCTAGAAAATACAACGGAGGAGGCCATCCTCTTGCGTCCGGCGCTTCCATTTATTCATGGGAAGAAGTAGAGCCTTTACTGCTTGATTTAGAAGAGCTCTGCAGTCAGGAGTAATCTGTAAAATAAGCCGTTGATTTTAAATCAGCGGCTTTTTATAGTACTTTTTCCATCTTTTTAATTCGAACTTCAATCGAAAGTGTTGTATAAAAATAAATTTGATGAACTTCAACTTCATAAATTGTTTTATCGAATTCGTATTTTTTATTTTCAATTGCTTTTTTTAAGATATCCCTGCTTCGATATGCACTTTCAATATCTTGGGCAATTAAGTGCTGTGCTTCTTTGTCCACGCTTTTTTGAATATTGTATTCAACCACAGAGTTTACTTTATAACGATTGCCGTTTACTAATTTTACTTTCACATTCTGAATAATTAAATGCTGCTTCATTTCCTTGTTTAATGCTTTTACATCTTCTTGCCATGCGCTAATTTGCAAATTTGCTTTTTCTAGCTTATCATTAGCAATTCGAATTTCTTCTAGCTCTCTATCTCTTGAAACGCCATAAATCGTTAAAAACACCCCCCAGCTAACAATTGCTCCAATGACTATACCGGCAAAAAAACGCTGCCAGTCGGAGCGCTTGAACATTCGCTCGCTGGGTACCCTCATACAAAATGCTCCTGAGTTAACCACTTGATGATAAGAGCCCCGGTCTGAGCTCCTCCCATAGCGGATAGAATTAAAAGGATTTGTTTGAATACATCTTTTGTGGCTCCTTCAAAGAGTCCTCGCTCAAAGCTGTAAAACGTATCAAATGTTCCTCCAATTGCTCCGACAATTGCCCAGATTTTTAAACTATTGCTGAGGGTATGCATGACGTATAAAGGAGATTTGCCAATTAAAAACCCTGCAAATGCTCCAATTAATGAACCGCCTAAAATAATACCTAATGAAGTGAAGTAACTCCAAATGAAAAGAGACATAAAAGGCTCTTTTGTCATGACGTGTCCTCCTTTACTATTTTATCAATGAATCACGCTTCCTACATATATATGGACAAACGCTCAGAGTTATGTAATTTGTCTACGCCGGCAACAAAATTTATAATAAGAATAAAGAATTAAAGAAAGGTGGGAAGTCCTGTGCCTTTTGTTCACTTGCAGCTTCAAAGTTCTTATAGCTTATTAAGCAGTTCCGTTCGTATTCATGAACTTGTAGAAACAGCTAAGAAAATGAACTATGAAGCGATTGCTTTGACTGATGAAAACGTGATGTACGGAGTCATTCCTTTTTATAAAGCCTGCGTGAAAGCGGGGATCAAGCCAATTATTGGGCTCACATTATCAATTCTAGAACATGAAGAAAGCGAGCGAGCGTACCCTTTAGTTTTGTTAGCGGAAAATGATAAGGGATATGAAAATCTATTAAAACTAAGCAGTTTAGTTCAAACCAAGGAAAAACACGGTGTAAATAAAAAATGGCTTCATCATTACAGCAGCGGGTTGATTGCTATTACACCCGGTTTAACTGGAGAAGTTGAAACCCTGCTAGCAGAAAACAAACTTCAAGATGCTAAGCGAGTGCTTCAATTCTTTAAAAAAGTATATTCGCAGTCTTTGTATATATCGATACAGCGCCACGGACAGGATGAAGCTTTTATAAATCAGCAGTTAACGGAACTTGCTGCTGAAGAAAATATCCCGCTTGTTGCGACGAATCAAGTGAAATATTTAAAAAAAGAAGATCGGGATGCGTATGAGTGTTTAGCAGCTATTCGAGACGGAGAGAAATTACATAGCGATGAAGAGGTAAAAAGTAAGAGCAGCGAGTACTATTTCAAATCACCTGATGAAATGGAAGATCTCTTTCATGACCAGCATTTTTTAATAGAAGAAAGTATAAAAATCGCAAGACGATGCGAGCTCGAAATTTCTCTAGGCGTAATGTCCATTCCAAAATATCCTGTTCCCCCGTCTGTTACATCATCAACCTACTTGCGCACTCTCTGCGAAAAAGGATTGCAAGAAAGAGTTCAAGTGATCACGGAACAATATGAGGAACGCTTGGATTATGAGCTAAACATTATTGAAAATATGCGCTTTAGTGATTACTTTCTTATCGTATGGGATTTTATGAATTATGCTCATGAACACGGTGTTTTAACGGGCCCAGGCCGGGGTTCAGCGGCAGGCTCACTGGTCTCATACGCCTTGCGAATTACAAATGTTGATCCAATTCAGCATCAGCTTTTATTTGAGCGCTTTTTAAACCCTGAACGTATTTCGATGCCTGATATTGATATTGATTTTCCTGATAACAAACGAGATCAAGTCATTCAGTATGTGGCGCAAAAATATGGAGCGCTGCACGTAGCTCAAATCATTACATTTGGAACACTAGCAGCTAAAGCAGCCGTACGTGATGTAGGGAGAGTGATGGGATTTGATCAAGAAGCGCTAAACAAAATGTCCAAAGCGATTCCAACTAAACCAGGTACAACGTTGAAAAGCGCTCTTCGTGATTCAAGAGTTCTTCAAGACTATTTATCTGAAAATGAAGCCAGAAAACAATGGTACAACATTGCCATGAAGATAGAAGGACTGCCAAGGCATACTTCTACGCATGCAGCAGGCGTTGTGATTAGTGAGGAGCCGCTGACGCAATCTGTAGCTGTACAAGAAGGACATGATGATGTATATCTAACTCAATATCCAATGGAAGCTCTGCAAGACATTGGGCTTTTGAAAATGGACTTTTTAGGTTTGCGCAACTTAACCATTTTAGATCATATTTTAAAGAAAATTGAGCGGGACATGAATCGAAAGCTGTCACTGTCTCATATACCGTTTAACGATCAGAAAACTTTTGAACTGCTGAGTAAAGGGGATACGACCGGTATTTTTCAGCTAGAGTCAGATGGAATGAGAAGAGTGCTTCAGCAATTAAAACCTACAGAGCTAGAAGATATTGTAGCAGTTAACGCGCTGTATAGACCTGGTCCGATGGAAAATATTCCAACCTATATTAAGCGCAAGCATGGAGTGGAGAAGGTAATATATGATCATCCTACGCTTAAAGACATTTTACAATCCACGCACGGCGTTATCGTGTATCAAGAGCAAATTATGCAGATTGCTTCAAAAATGGCCGGTTTTTCTCTTGGAGAAGCAGATTTGTTGAGAAGAGCAGTTAGTAAAAAAGAACGGGCAGTGCTGGATCGTGAACGAGCTCATTTTATCCAAGGAAGCAAGAAGAAAGGGTATGACCTATCCGTTGCTAATCGAGTGTATGACCTTATTGTGCGTTTTGCTGATTATGGCTTCAACCGAAGTCATGCTGTTGCTTACAGTATGGTAGCCTATCAGTTAGCTTATTTGAAAGCACATTACCCGCTGCAGTTCTTTTCAGCTTTACTAACGAGCGTTATTGGAAATGAAGGGAAAATTGCTCAATATATTAATGAACTAAAAAGAAAAAAAATACAAGTTCTCCCACCTTCTATTAACAAGAGCATGTATTCGTTTAACGTAGAAGGTGAAAGTATAAGGTATAGCCTTGCAGCGATTAAACATATTGGTGCAGCAGCTATGCAGGAAATAACAGAAGAGCGAAAGAAAAAAAGATTTGAAGACTTATTTGATTTTTGTGCCCGTGTTTCACAAAAAGCCGTGAATAAAAAGGGGCTTGAAGCTTTGATTCTATCTGGAGGCTTTGATGAGTTCGGAGAAAATCGAGCTACTTTATTAGCAACGATTGATGTAGCGTTTGAACATGCAAGCTTGGTACTCCCAGATGATGATTTTGGATTTGGAGATGAATTTTCGTTAAAGCCTAAATATATGGAAAAAGAGGAACTAAAAATAGAAGATCGGCTTCAGTATGAAAAAGATATGCTAGGTTTTTATTTATCAAGCCACCCTGCTTCTCAGTATGAAGCACTGAATTCCTTTTATTCTGTTGTTTCTCTTCACGATATGAAAGAATACGCTTCAGGAAAAGCGGTCTCTCTTTTAGTATTTGTGTTGGAAATTCGTGTCATTCGAACGAAAAAAGGAGAGCAAATGGCCTTTTTACGCATCACGGATGAAAGTGGAGAAGGAGAAGTTGTTGCGTTTCCCCGCGTATTTGAGCAGAATCGTTTGCTGTTTGAACAAGGTACGGTTTTACTGATACAAGGAAAGATAGATGAAAGAAATGGGCAGCAGCAAATTGTTTGTCAACGTGCTGAAGCTGCTAGCGAGGCGGTTCAAAAACTACCGTCAGAAGAATTATACTTACGTATAGAAACAAAGCAAGGTACAGAAAAGCTGCTTCATACTATTTACCAGCACTTTCAGTCTCATAGAGGGAAAATTCCCGTGAAAATTTATTATGAGGCAGAACGTCAATTGGTTAAGCTTCCCGTTCACTATTCTATTGAACGAAGCGACGAGTTAATAAAAACTTTAAAAGCAATGCTAGGAGAGAACCACGTTGTGTTCAAGAAGATATAGTCTTTACAGATTTCATGTGATGTTATATGGTAAAATAGTTAAAAAAGTGGTCTGACCACCGTTTTTTATGAAATATACGAATTAGATGCGTTTTTCTTGAAATGAAATGCAATTGGATTTATAACATCATATGAGTGTGGGAAAGAACATGGTTCAGGCGCAGTATTTGTTATCATTTTGTTTATTGGGAGTGAAATTCATTGTCTTTACGTGAAGAAGCATTGCATATGCACCGCATTAACAAAGGTAAACTAGAATCAAAGTCCAAAATTCCTGTTCGAAACGCAGAGGATTTAAGCCTTGCTTATTCCCCTGGTGTAGCAGAACCTTGCAAAGAAATATATGATGATGTAAACAATGTATATGAATATACGATGAAAGGAAATATGGTAGCTGTTGTATCTGATGGCACTGCCGTATTGGGCTTAGGCAATATAGGTCCTGAAGCTGCTCTGCCAGTAATGGAAGGGAAAGCTGTCCTTTTTAAAAGTTTTGCCGGCGTAGATGCATTCCCAATTTGTTTAAACACGACAGATGTGGACAAAATTATAGAAACTGTTAAATTGCTAGAACCTACTTTTGGAGGCGTTAATTTAGAAGATATTGCGGCTCCTAACTGTTTTGAAATTGAAGAGCGGTTGAAAAAGGAAACAAATATCCCGGTTTTTCATGATGATCAGCATGGGACGGCTATTGTTACGGTAGCGGGCCTTCTTAATGCCCTGAAGCTGACGGGAAGAAAAATGTCACAAATCAAAGTGGTAGCGAATGGAGCAGGAGCTGCTGGCATTGCTATTATTAAATTATTATACAGCTATGGAGTGCGCGATATCATTATGTGTGATTCCAAAGGAACGATTTATGACAAGCGTCCTCACGGCATGAACCGTATAAAAGATGAAGTTGCAGCCTATACAAATCGAAGCAAAGTAGAAGGTACGTTAGCTGATGCCTTAGAAGAAGCTGACGTATTTATTGGAGTTTCGGTTGAAGGAGCACTCACACCGGAGATGATTGGAAAGATGAATCCAGACCCAATCATTTTTGCAATGGCAAATCCGGTGCCTGAAATTATGCCAGAAGAAGCTAAAAAAGCTGGCGCGAAAGTAATCGGCACCGGACGTTCTGATTTTCCTAATCAAGTGAACAATGTCTTAGCGTTTCCGGGGATATTCAGAGGTGCACTAGATGTACGTGCTACTCATATTAATGAAAAAATGAAAATGGCTGCAGTTGAGGCCATTGCTAATTTGATTACGGAAGAGGACTTGAATACAGACTATGTGATTCCAGGTCCATTTGATGCACGAGTGGCTCCGGCAGTAGCCGCCGCTGTTGCAAAAGCAGCTATGGAAACAGGCGTTGCCCGAATAAAGGTAAAGCCAGAAGCCGTAGCTGAAAACACACGTCGCTTAGCGATTATTGAATAAGGTTACATCAACTGTTCTTTGACAGGCATGATGCTTCAAGCATGCCTGTTAAAGTAATGTAAAGTGAGTGGTAGTAAACTTGAAGAATGAACGTTCAAAAGTATATGTAGAAATTCTAAAACAAATTCGCCAGCTAATGGAAGACGATCGTTTAACTACGGGAGATAAAATCCCGTCAGAACGAGAGCTTTCTGAACGGTTAGGCGCAGGACGTTCTTCCGTTCGAGAAGCGCTCAGAGCGTTAGAGCTAATTGGGTTGATTGAAACTAGAAGAGGTGAAGGTACGTTTATTAAAGAAGTAGGGGATCATCAATTTATTGATTTATTAGCTACTTTTTTAGTACAAGACGGTAAAACAAAATCAGACTTAATTCAGACTAGATATATTCTTGAAAAGAGCTGTTTGTATTTTGTTTTAGCGGAACAGGACGAAATCAATGTTTCGAAAGCAATTCAAAAGCAGAATGACGATTGTTTGAAGAACTTGTTTGACTATTTGTTTTCTTTGCAGCCTAATCGGCTATTACACCGAATCTGGCTGATTATTTGCCGTTTTTCTCAAACTTTTCAACAAAACTCAGCGCCAAGCGACATTCTGATAAGTGAATTAGTAGAGGCGTTAGCTAAAAAAGATGAAGCAGCTGTATTAAATCTTCACCATCAGTGCTACAAACAAGTGTGAAAGAAGGAATTTGTCGAAAGAGACATGCCATCTTTCTACACAAAATCAAACAGTCATCTAGTAAAGTAAATAGCAACTAATAAAGTGAAGCGAACAATTCGTCCAATTTTTGTCTATCCGTCACTTGATTTGTATTTGAGGCGGATTTTCACAACTTGTAAATAGTAGAAGAAGAGGAAGAATAAAGGTTCTTATGATAAAGAGAAGAACCAAAAGGAGGTTACACCTTGTTACGAGATTTATTTACAAAAAACACAAAAACTCCAAAAAAACGAAAATATGCTACGATTCCTTCTGAGCATATGAGACAAGATGTACCTGAAGGAATTATGACCAAGTGTAAAAAGTGTAAAAAAATAATGTATACGAAAGAGTTAAATAAAAACTTAAAAGTATGCTTAAACTGTGGATATCATCACCAAATGACAGCACCAGAGCGTATCGAAAGCTTAATCGACAGCGGAACGTTTGTTGAATACGACAAAGATATGACGTCAGAAAATCCTCTTGGGTTCCCTGATTATCTTGAAAAGCTCGAAAAAGATCGTGAGAAAACTAATTTAAGTGAAGCGATTGTTACGGGTGAAGGAGATATTGAGGGCATTAAAGTAGTAGTTGCTGTTATGGATTCACACTTCCGTATGGGAAGCATGGGTTCTGTAGTCGGCGAGAAAATTACTCGCGCCATTGAAAAAGCGAAGGAAATGCATGTTCCATTCCTTATTTTCACAGCTTCAGGCGGTGCACGTATGCAAGAAGGTGTTCTGAGCTTGATGCAAATGGCTAAAACTAGCGCAGCTCTTAAAATGTTCAGTGATGAAGGCGGCTTAATCATTTCGATTATGACACATCCTACTACAGGAGGCGTGTCAGCAAGCTTTGCTTCGTTAGGTGATTATAATTTAGCCGAGCCGGGCGCGTTAATTGGCTTTGCTGGAAGACGTATTATTGAACAAACAATTAGAGAAGAGCTTCCAGAAGATTTTCAGACGTCGGAATTTCTGTTGAAGCATGGTCAGCTAGACGGAGTTATTAACCGTCATGATTTAAAAGAAACGTTAACAACTATTTTAGATATACACGTAGCAGGAGGTGACATCGAGTGGTAAGCGAATTAGAATTTGAACGTCCAATTGTTGAGTTGCGAAACAAGATTGCAGAGCTTAAAGAGTTTGCTAAAAATACAGAAGTGGATTTATCTAGCGAAATTGATAAGTTAGAAAATCGCTTAGAAAAAGTAGAAAACGATATTTACAATCATCTAAGCCCATGGAACCGTGTTCAAATTGCTCGTCATCCTGAGCGTCCTACAACACTCGATTATATTTCTCGCTTGTTTACAAACTTTTTAGAGTGTCATGGAGATCGCTTTTATGGAGATGATGAAGCAATCGTAGGAGGAATTGCCAAGTTTAATGGCGTGCCTGTTACCGTGATTGGACATCAGAGAGGTAAAGATACGAAAGAAAATATTCGCCGTAATTTTGGTATGCCTCATCCTGAAGGCTACCGTAAAGCACTGCGTCTAATGAAGCAAGCGGAGAAATTTAACCGCCCAATTATTTGCTTTATTGATACAAAAGGAGCTTATCCAGGAAAAGCGGCAGAAGAGCGCGGACAAAGCGAAGCTATTGCGAAAAACCTTTTCGAAATGGCTGGCTTAACTGTACCTGTTATTTGCATTGTAATTGGAGAAGGAGGAAGCGGGGGAGCCTTGGCATTAGGTTTAGGAAATCACCTTCATATGCTTGAGAACTCGACGTATTCAGTTATTTCTCCAGAAGGAGCGGCAGCCATTCTTTGGAAAGATTCTTCTCTTGCGAAAAAAGCTGCTGAAACGATGAAGATTACAGCACCAGATTTGAAAGAACTGGGCATTGTAGATGAAATGGTTTCAGAGGTAAAAGGCGGAGCTCACCGAGATATCGATGCACAAGCTGGATACATGGAGGGCATTATCAAGAAATCATTAAAAGAGCTGATGAATTTATCAAAAGAAGAGCTAGTGGAAGAGCGTTATTTAAAATACAAAAAAATCGGACAATTTGCAGCTGAAAACGATGCCATTACTATAAAATAAAGAAACGTGCACTCTTGAAAAATAAGGGTGCGCGTTTTTGTGCGGTTTGTATAGCCCTTCTCTATTGTGTTTACAAGTTCTTCGTGGTATTTTATAGACAGCAAAAACCTTTAAGTAAAAGTAGAAAAAGAGTGTTTTTAAAAAATTTCCTATGGTTATTAGCAGCTGTGCTAGCGTTTGTCTTTTCTCTAAAACGTGAGATATATAAGACAAATCAGGCAGCAAGTATTGCTGTATGAATTGCAGGGAATAGTAAAACAAGAAGCAAACGATGAAGAAATTCATCGTTAAAGTGCTGTGTATGTGTTTGTGTTTGCTATTTGATTCAGCGCTACATAGGTATTTCATAAGTTACACGTAAAGCAAGGTGAACAAGTCAGGGCAACAAAATATTTGTTCACAGCCTGCTAGTACAAGGTTAGTAAAAGAAATAGCTATTTGCCCTATCTAAGGAGTAAATAGTAAATATATAGGAGGAAATTTGAATGCGTAAAACTAAAATTGTATGTACTATTGGACCAGCGAGTGAAAGTGTAGAAAAATTAGTTGAACTAATTAACTCAGGCTTAAACGTTTGTCGTCTAAACTTCTCTCACGGTGACTTTGAAGAGCACGGTGCACGTATTGTTAACATTCGTGAAGCTGCGAAACAAACAGGTAAAACAGTAGGTATCTTACTTGATACAAAAGGACCTGAAATTCGTACAAACACAATGGAAAATGGTGCAATTGAGTTAGAAGAAGGCTCTGAAATCATTGTTTCTATGACAGAAGTAGTGGGAACAACTGAAAAATTCTCAATTACATATCCAGGTCTAATCGAGGACGTACACGTAGGATCAAAAATCCTTTTAGATGACGGTTTAATCGGTCTTGAAGTACTAGACATCAATAAAACTGATGGTGAAATTAAAACAAAAGTACTTAACCCTGGTACATTAAAAAATAAAAAAGGTGTAAACGTGCCAAACGTAAGTGTAAACCTTCCTGGTATCACTGAAAAAGATGCAAGCGATATTGTATTTGGTATCGAACAAGGCATTGATTTTATTGCTGCTTCTTTTGTGCGTCGCGCATCTGATGTATTAGAAATTCGTGAACTACTAGAAAAACACAATGCAGCTCACATTCAAATCATCTCAAAAATCGAAAACCAAGAAGGCGTAGATAACATCAAGGAAATTCTTGAAGTTTCAGACGGTTTAATGGTTGCTCGTGGTGACTTAGGAGTAGAAATTCCTGCTGAAGAAGTACCATTAGTACAAAAAGATCTAATCAAACAATGTAATGCGCTTGGCAAACCAGTTATTACAGCTACACAAATGCTTGATTCAATGCAACGCAACCCGCGCCCGACTCGTGCGGAAGCAAGTGACGTTGCCAATGCTATCTTTGATGGTACAGATGCAATTATGTTATCTGGTGAAACAGCTGCAGGTTCTTACCCAGTTGAAGCTGTACAAACAATGCATTCAATCGCTTCTCGTGCTGAGCAAGCTCTAAACTACTCTGAGATTTTACAACAGCGCAGCAAGCAAGTTGGCCCATCTATTACAGATGCAATTGGACAATCTGTTGTACACACAGCGCTTAACTTAAACGCTAGTGCAATCGTAGCGCCAACAGAAAGTGGTTATACAGCGAAAATCGTTTCTAAATATCGTCCGCAATCTCCAATCGTAGCTGTTGCAGCAAACGATTCTGTTGCACGTCGTCTGTCTCTAGTATGGGGTGTTACACCAGTTGTTGGTGAGCGCGTAAATACGATTGACGATATGTTAGATCACGCTGTAAATGACGCAGTAAAAACAGGCGTTGTAGCACACGGCGACTTAGTGGTTATTACAGCTGGTGTTCCAGTTGGAGAATCAGGTGCAACGAACTTAATGAAAGTTCAAGTTGTAGGTGACGTTCTTGCTAAAGGACAAGGAATTGGTCGTAAAGCAGCAGTTGGTAAAGTAGTTATTGCTAAAACTGCTGAAGAAGCAAATGCAAAAATGACTGAAGGTGCGATCCTTGTTACAAACAGCACAGATCGCGATATGATCAGTGCAATCGAAAAAGCAGGAGCTCTTATTACAGAAGAAGGCGGTCTAACAAGCCATGCAGCTGTAGTAGGGTTAAACTTAAGCATTCCTGTCATTGTAGGCGTAGAAAATGCAACAAGCGTATTCTCAGAAGATCAAGATATTACAGTTGATGCTTCACGTGGTGTCGTATACAACGGACACGCAAGCGTACTGTAAGAACACGTAGATGATAGAAAAAAGAGAAGGGGAATCCTTCTCTTTTTGTTTAGGCAATTCAATAAGCGAAGAGGTGATGATGGTGAGGAAGCTCCTTCCGCTCCTTCTTATTGTACCTGCTGTTGAGGTAATGATTTTGATTTATTCAAGTCATCTCATTGGTGTAATGTCAACATTTTTACTGATTATTGCTACCAGTTTTATTGGTGCGTTTCTAGCGAAAAAACAAGGAACATCTCTTTTTCAAAAGGCACAGCGTCAGATGAGCCAGGGACATGTTCCAAGCGGTGAAATCCTTGATGGCATGTGTGTACTATTTGGCGGACTGTTTCTGCTGTTTCCAGGCTTCTTGACAGATGTTGTGGGCTTTATCTTTTTACTGCCGTTTACACGCAGAATCGTTAAGCCTTTTCTTTTAACGTGGCTAAGAAGATTTTTTCAAGGACGTAATCGAATGACGATTATTCGTTAACTAGAAAGTGTGTGAAAGAAGCTTCTTTCACACACTTTTTCATTTTCCTATAATAAATTGCCACGTTTCTTTAAAAACTCCCGTTGTATGAAGTGTTTTTAGAATAACAAGAATCACAGGGCCAACTATTAATCCGAAAAATCCAATCAATTGATATCCTACAAATAAAGAAATTAATGTAGCGAGAGGATCAAGACCAATGCTTGATGACAAAATTTTTGGTTCCATAATTTGTCGCTGCACAAGTACTACAGCATATAGTACCGAAAGCCCTACAGCAAATGACACGTTATGTGTGGCAAAGGCATAAATCATCCAAGGAACAAAAACCAGTCCTGTTCCGAGGTAAGGAAGAATATCTACTAAGCCAATCAATAAAGCGACTGTAATAGCATAATCAACCCTAAGAACAAGTAAACCAAAAAGAACGATAATTGTGGTAATCGAAATAAGCGTAAGCTGAGCATTAATAAAACCAAACAGTGCATTTTTAAGCTCCACACCCACTGTCTGTCCATTTTCCCTTACTTTTTTAGGAATAAACACGCTGCTTTTAGCCATCAGCTTGTACCAATCTTTACTAATAAAAAAAGTAGCCAGTAATGAAAAAATAATCACGGTAGCTGCATTAGGCAGTACGGATAAAAGTACTGGGATGCTTTGCAATACATTTTGGAGAAAATCGCCCACCGTTTGAGCGATATGGTTGCCTACCCCTTTAATGTTCGATAAAATAGTTGCTTGCTGACCGGTATTTAAGTTATTAAACATAGAAGTAATGCGTTCATAAAAAGGAAGTATTTGTTCTGTAGCAATATTTTCAATAAATATGACCACTTCTTTGAAATTTGTGGGAACAACTTTCGCTAAATACGTACTTCCTGCAATGATTTCTGTGATAAGTAACGTAATAAGTCCAGCCAAAAGAGAGAAGACCAGAACCATTGACAGTAAAACAGCTAAGTAGCGGGGTAAGCGCAGCTTCAATTCAAATAGATTAACCATAGGATTTATAAAAAAAGCGATGCAGCAGGCGATAATAAATGGATATATGAGAGAAGAGACATAATAACTAAGAAATATAGATGCTGCAATAATTGCCAATACACAAGCTAAGCGAAATAGTCGATGTAAATGAAGCTTGTACACAATAAATAGAGGCCTCCTTGTAAACGATAGTCAACAAAAGAAAAAGCTACTCATAAAATATTTACGTAATACGCTTTAGATTTATCACAATAAAAAAAGAAAGGATGAGTAAAATGTTCTCACAACCCATGCTTTTTTTAGCTGTTTTACTCGTAATTGGATTAGTGGCTAAAAATCAATCATTAATTATTGCAGTTGCATTTTTACTTATTTTAAAATTAATTGGGTTAGACGGTAAGGTTTTTCCGTTTCTACAATCAAAAGGAATTAATATTGGCGTAACGGTTATTACAATTGCCGTTCTTGTGCCAATTGCAACAGGAGACATAGGATTCAAACAATTAGGAGAGGCCGTGAAATCTTCTTATGCCTGGATTGCTCTAGGAGCCGGAATTGCTGTAGCAATTATTGCCAAATATGGACTTACACTCTTGGAAGATGATCCGCATATTACGACCGCTTTAGTTTTTGGCACAATTCTTGCTGTGGCGCTGTTTCAAGGGGTAGCAGTAGGTCCGTTAATCGGTGCTGGAATCGCTTATTTATTTATGAAATTAACTGAACTTTTTTCGTAGAAATTTTTGTATAATAATAATTTTTTTGAAATTTCTTCTCTCTTTTGATTCACAAAAGTCAGATAATTGTTTATAATATATTTTGAGGCCGCATCTTTTTACATACAATTGTATGTTTTACCTATAGGGCTGTAACAAAGCAATGACACATGCAGATGTTTTGATTTTGTGTGTTATTGAAACAAATGGAAATGTAAGCATTTTCTTTACGTGGGGTGAAGGAATGTTCTTCCAAGATATATATTCAAAAGAGGCGCTTCGTATATCATTTAATGTCTAGTTGAGCAGGGGCTCAATTTTGTTTTTCACGTTTTACACAGAAAGGTATGGGGAATTTTTTCTGTAAAGGAGTGGAGATTTATGACAGCAACTCGAGGTCTAGAAGGGGTAGTCGCTACAACGTCAGCAGTAAGTTCAATTATTGATGACACTTTAACATATCAAGGCTACAATATTGATGATTTAGCGAATTATGCAACATTTGAAGAAGTGGTGTATTTACTATGGCACGGAAAATTACCTAACAAAGAAGAATTATCTGTGTTTTCTAGATTACTAGCAGAAAACGCTAAATTACCCCAAGAAGTCTTAGAACATTTCAAAACTTATCCAATTAAAGATGTTCATCCAATGGCAGCTTTAAGAACAGTCGTATCACTATTGGGGTTGTACGATCCTGAAGCTGATTTAATGGATGAAGAAGCAAATTATCGCAAAGCTGTTCGTTTGCAAGCACAATTACCAACGGTGGTAACGGCTTTTTCAAGAGTCCGTAACGGATTAGAGCCAATTGAACCAAACGAAAACTATAGCATTGCCGCTAACTTTTTATATATGTTAACCGGCGAAGAGCCAACTGATATCCAAGTAGAGGCATTTGATAAAGCACTTGTCTTACATGCTGATCATGAGCTAAATGCTTCAACTTTTACAGCTCGTGTCTGTGTGGCAACGTTATCCGATATTTATTCAGGAATTACAGCCGCTATTGGAGCATTAAAGGGTCCTCTTCACGGGGGAGCGAATGAAGCTGTTATGAAAATGTTGTCTGACATTCAAACAGTTGAAAACGCGGAACCTTATATTCGCGAAAAGCTCGCGAAAAAAGAAAAGATTATGGGATTTGGACATCGTGTGTATCAGCAGGGTGATCCTCGTGCCAAGCACTTGAAAGAAATGTCTGAAAAACTTACCAAACAAGCAGGAGATACAACGCTATACGATATGTCAGTGAAAATTGAAGAGATCGTAACAGGCGAGAAAAAACTTCCGCCAAACGTTGATTTCTATTCAGCCTCTGTATACCACAGCTTAGGGATTGATCACGATCTATTTACTCCGATCTTTGCCGTAAGCCGCGTATCAGGATGGATTGCTCACATTTTAGAGCAGTATTCAAACAATCGTTTGATTCGTCCAAGAGCTGATTATATCGGTCCTGGAAAACAAACGTACATTCCGCTTGAAGAGCGCAGCTAAACAATGTGACGAAGGTGCTCACGTTCGTTGAGCACTTTTCCATAAGTGAAAGTAGACAAATTTTTTAAGGAGGTCATTCTCATGACAAAAGGTGAACAAATTTCTGTAGCAAACGGCGTGTTAAACGTACCAAATAACCCAATTATTCCATTTATCGAAGGTGACGGAATTGGTCCGGATATCTGGGCAGCAGCTTCTCGCGTACTAGAAGCAGCGGTTACAAAAGCATACAATGGTGAAAAAGAAATCGTTTGGAAAGAAGTATTAGCAGGTGAAAAAGCATTTAATCAAACTGGCGAATGGTTACCGGAAGAAACGTTAGATGCAATTCGCGAATACATAATTGCAATCAAAGGACCATTAACAACACCAGTAGGCGGTGGAATTCGTTCTCTAAACGTGGCATTGCGTCAAGAATTAGACTTATTCACATGCTTACGTCCTGTTCGCTACTTTGACGGCGTACCTTCTCCAATTAAGCGCCCTGAAGATACAGATATGGTTATCTTCCGTGAAAATACTGAAGATATTTATGCTGGTATTGAATATGCGAAGGGTTCTGAAGAAGTACAAAAGCTTGTTTCATTCCTACAAACGGAATTAGGCGTAAATAAAATCCGTTTCCCTGAAACTTCTGGATTAGGTATTAAGCCTATTTCTTCTGAAGGAACAGAGCGTCTTGTGCGTGCAGCAATCAACTATGCAATTGAACAAGGCCGCAAGTCTGTTACGCTTGTACACAAAGGTAACATTATGAAATATACAGAAGGCGCATTTAAAAATTGGGGCTATGAGCTAGCTGAAAAAGAATTCGGCGATAAAGTATTTACTTGGGCTCAATATGACCGCATCGTTGAAAAAGAAGGTGCACAGGCTGCAAACAAAGCTCAAGCAGAAGCGGAAGCAGCAGGAAAAATTATTGTAAAAGATTCAATTGCAGATATCTTCTTACAACAAATTTTAACTCGTCCACGTGAATTCGATGTAGTAGCAACAATGAATTTAAATGGAGATTACATTTCAGATGCATTAGCAGCACAAGTTGGCGGTATCGGAATTGCTCCAGGGGCAAATATCAACTACGAAACTGGACATGCTATCTTTGAAGCAACTCACGGTACAGCACCTAAATATGCTGGTTTAGATAAAGTAAACCCATCTTCTGTATTATTATCAGGTGTGTTAATGCTTGAACACCTTGGCTGGAATGAAGCAGCGGATTTAATCATGAAATCAATGGAAAAAACAATTGCTTCAAAAGTAGTAACATATGATTTCGCACGTTTAATGGACGGCGCAACAGAAGTGAAGTGTTCAGAGTTTGCTGATGAATTAATTAGCAATCTAGGAAAACAAGTAACAGTTTAATAGCTATTCATTTAGGGGAGGAATTATAATGGCAAATATGCGTAAAAAAGTATCTGTTATCGGAGCGGGCTTTACAGGAGCTACAACTGCTTTTTTAATTGGTCAAAAAGAATTAGCTGATGTTGTATTAGTTGATATTCCGCAATTAGAAAATCCAGCTAAAGGTAAAGCGCTGGATATGTTAGAAGCAAGTCCTGTACAAGGCTTTGACGCTAACATTACAGGAACAGCCAACTACGAAGACACAGCTGATTCTGACATTGTCATTATTACAGCTGGTATCGCGCGCAAGCCAGGTATGAGTCGCGATGATTTAGTAACAACGAACCAAAAAATCATGAAGTCTGTTACTCAAGAAGTTGTTAAATACTCGCCAAACTGTCACATCATCGTGTTGACAAACCCGGTAGATGCTATGACGTATACAGTATTTAAAGAATCTGGTTTTCCTAAAAACCGCGTAATCGGTCAATCAGGCGTATTAGATTCTGCACGTTTCCGTACGTTCGTAGCGCAGGAGTTAAACATTTCAGTAAAAGATATTACAGGTTTTGTACTTGGTGGACATGGCGACGATATGGTACCTCTTGTACGCTACTCATATGCTGGCGGTATTCCTCTTGAAACGCTTATTCCAAAAGCGCGTCTTGAAGCAATTGTTGAAAGAACACGCAAAGGTGGCGGCGAGATCGTTAACTTATTAGGTAACGGAAGTGCATACTACGCGCCTGCTGCTTCTTTAGTGGAAATGACAGAAGCGATCTTAAAAGATCAGCGTCGTATTTTACCAGCGATTGCTTACCTGGAGGGTGAATATGGTTATAATGGCATCTACTTAGGTGTTCCAACCGTATTAGGAGCTGCAGGAATTGAGCAGGTAATTGAATTAGAACTGACTGATTCTGAAAAAGCTTCTTTAGATCAATCAGCAAAATCAGTTAAAACTGTCATGGGTGTATTAGCTTAATACAATAAAATAGGTTTGAGTATAGGTTTTTATCAATATTCAAACAATAGTCACAAGGAAAATTCGAGGGAAACCTCGAATTTTTCTTGTATATAAAGAAAAGCTATTACTTTATACAAAAGGTGGAATGATGATGGTATTAGGTAAAAAACAAAAAATAGGCCGAAGTATTGAAGATATAAAAGTTGGAGAAAAATTAACGCTAACGGAACGAATTGAAGATAAAGATATCTTATTGTACTTAGGGCTGACAAACGATTCTAACCCTTTATACATTCAGCATGATTACGCATCTCAGACCCCTTTTAAAAAACCTATTGTGCCAAGTATTATGATTACCGGTATTATGACAGCAGCCATTTCAAAGTATTTGCCCGGACCTGGAAGCCACGTTGCAGAACATACGGTAGCCTTCCCTAAAAAGATTCATCATTATAGCACGATTGAATTTTTATTTGAAGTGACAGAGGTAGATGTTTCTTCTAGAACTGTTACGATTGAGGTGGAAGCGGTCAATGAGCAAAAAGAGAAAGTAGTAACGGCGCGGTTTCTTGTGTATCCGCCGTTTAGACTTCCATCGGTAGAGACACACGACTTTGAAAATTTTTAAAACGCCTTAAATATTTATAAATATAGAAGAAACTGTTTGGTCATATTTTCTGAAAATGTTGAAATGTATTGGAGAACGAGGCTAAAACATTGTATGATAAGAGAAGATAAATAGAAAATAATATCATTTGGATGAAGCTGCGGTTTAATTTAACTAGATGGAGGCTTATATCGTTAATATGAGTAAGAAATTATTAGTCGTAGATGATGAACAATCAATTTCAACATTATTACAATATAATTTACAGCAAGCTGGCTTTACAGTAGAAACAGCTGAAGACGGGGAAGAAGGATACAACAAGGCACTAGAAGGAAAACCGGATTTAATTGTGTTAGACTTGATGCTTCCTAAGATGGATGGAATTGAAGTTTGTAAAAAGCTTCGTCAGCAAAAAGTGATGACGCCTATTTTAATGTTAACTGCAAAAGACGATGAGTTCGACAAAGTATTAGGGCTAGAGCTTGGCGCAGATGACTACATGACGAAACCATTTAGCCCTCGAGAAGTAGTAGCGCGTGTAAAAGCCATTTTACGCAGAACACAAATCATTGCTCAGGAAAATGAACAAGAGGAAGATGGCGAGCGCATCATGATCGGTGATTTAAAAATTCTTCCAGATCATTATGAGGCATACTTTAATCAAGAGCAGCTTGAGCTTACTCCGAAAGAATTTGAGTTATTATTATATTTGGCAAAATACAAAGGACGGGTATTAACTCGTGATCAGCTGCTAAGTGCAGTGTGGAATTATGATTTTGCCGGAGATACGCGAATTGTAGATGTGCACATCAGCCATTTGCGTGAGAAAATTGAACACAATACGCGAAAACCTGTTTATATAAAAACGATTAGAGGATTAGGATATAAGCTGGAGGAACCAAAGGTAGATGAATAAATTTCGTTCAAGGCTACTTTTGGCTCTATTAGTACTTATTATTATTGTATTAGTAGGTCTTGGCCTGCTGCTGGGACAGTTGTTTAAAAACTTTTATTTTCAGACGTTTCAAGAGCGAATGGAAAAAGAGGCAAAGCTTGTAGAAATGTACATTAGCGAAGAAGGTATCACAAGTCCTGCTTTAAAATCTAAAGTTGATCAAATCAGCCATTCGTTAAGTGTACGAACGACTATCGTTCAAAAAGACGGAAAAATATTAGTTGACTCAAATCCAGGCAGCAAGCAGCAAAGAATCGAAAAAAGTATCGTAATCCAACAAGTATTAAAAAAGCAGTTAAACAGTAAAAAAAGCTTTGATCAAATTAAAGAAGATTACGACTTATATTACTATGGCATCCCGCTTATTATAGAAGGTAAGCAAGAGGGATTTGTTGTGCTGAGTACATCGTTTGATTCATTAAAACAAGTAAATCAGCAAATTTGGGGCCTTCTTATTGGAAGCTTAGGTCTAGCTTTGATTGTGATTTTACTCTTAGGTGTAAAGATTATGGGACGCTATACCCGTCCTATTGAATCGGCAACCAAAGTGGCTATGGAACTTGCAAAAGGGAATTATAAAGCTCGTACATATGAAGATTATGTAGATGAAACAGGGATGCTGAGTCAGTCTATTAACGCACTTGCTCGTAATCTGCAAGAGTCTATCACTAATCAAGAAATGCAGCAGGACAGGCTGCGCACGCTAATTGAAAATATGGGAAGCGGCATGCTTCTTATCGATAGTAGAGGCTATATAAACTTAGTGAATCGAGCTTATAAAGAGCAGTTTCATATACATCCGGATGACTTCCTTTATCATTTGTATTACGAGGTATTTGAGCATAAAGAAATCATTAAGCTTGTGGAAAAAATATTTATGACGGAAGTAAAGGTTCGAAAACAAGTGGTTCTCCCTTTAAATATTGAACGAAGATATTTTGATGTTTACGGAGCGCCGATTATTGGCTTAAACGATGAATGGAAAGGGATTGTGCTTGTTTTCCATGATATTACCGAGCTGAAAAAGCTAGAACAAGTTCGCCGTGACTTTGTAGCAAATGTGTCTCATGAACTAAAAACTCCTATTACGTCTATAAAAGGGTTTAGTGAGACATTGTTAGACGGTGCTATGGAAGATCCACAGCTGCGCCAGCAGTTTCTATCGATCATTTTAACGGAAAGTCAGCGCATGGAGAGTCTGATTCAAGATCTTTTAGATTTGTCTAAAGTTGAACAGCAAGGGTTTAAGCTAAGCATCCATCCAGTAGATTTGAATACCCTTCTCTATGAGGTCATAACAGTGCTATCAAACCGAGCGACTGAAAAAGAAATCACGCTAACGTTAGATACGCTTCCTGAAGAAGCGTGGATTGATGGTGACAGTCAGCGCCTTATGCAAGTGTTTGTTAACTTAATCGGCAATGCGCTCATGTATACAATGCCTGGAGGAACTGTTCACGTTTCGCTTGAAGAGGAAGAAGAAACGATTACGGTTCATGTTCAAGATACAGGTATCGGTATTGATTCTGATGAAATTTCACGTATTTTTGAGCGCTTTTACCGAGTAGATAAAGCAAGAAGCCGTAATTCCGGAGGAACAGGTCTTGGATTAGCAATTGTTAAACATCTCGTTGAAGCTCATAAAGGGGAAATTGAAGTGAAAAGTGAAGTCAATAAAGGGACAACTTTTTCGGTCAAGCTGCACAAGTATTTGCCGCAGATGTAAAATGTTTACGTTCCTTTTACAATTTATTTAATGTAGCTTAATAATTAATTGATACAATTTTTCATGGAAACCCCTTCATCCAAGGAGCCAATGTGTAAGGCGAAAATAGCTTTAACCGTGCTATTTTCGCCGATTCTTTTTGACAATTTCTATCCATTCACATGTTACACCGCCTAAAATAACTAGGCGGTGTTTTTATTTTATGATGTACAGATCTTATCACCACATGAAAATAAAACGTTGAACTCAAGATTACTTTTTGTCCTTAAAGCTTATTGTTTGCTAAAATAAAGGTAAGATAAGAAGAGAGCGAAATGGAGGAACATGAATGACACAAAAACTAGTATTAATTGACGGGAATAGTATTGCCTACCGTGCATTTTTTGCTTTGCCGCTTTTAAACAATGATAAAGGAATACATACAAATGCCATATATGGCTTTACTACAATGCTGACACGTATCTTAGAGGAAGAGAAGCCGACACATTTACTTGTGGCATTTGATGCAGGGAAAACAACGTTTCGCCACAAAACATTTACAGAATACAAAGGAGGAAGACAAAAGACGCCTCCTGAACTTTCAGAGCAGTTTCCCTTTATTCGTGAGTTATTAGATGCATATGGGATTAAGCGCTATGAACTGCCTGATTATGAAGCAGATGATATTATCGGTACGCTTTCAAAACAAGCTGAACAAAAAGGAATGGCCGTAAAAGTCATTTCTGGTGATAAAGATTTACTTCAGCTTGTGTCAGAACATGTAACCGTAGATATTACGAGAAAAGGAATTACGGATGTCGATTCCTATACGCCTGCAGCCATTGATGAAAAGTATGGTATTACGGCTGCACAAATTATTGATATGAAAGGCCTTATGGGGGACAGCTCGGATAATATCCCAGGCGTGCCCGGAGTCGGCGAAAAAACAGCCTTAAAGCTATTAAAAGAGTTCGAAACGATTGAAAATGTATTGAAATCTATCGATCAAGTCAGCGGTAAAAAATTAAAAGAAAAGCTAGAAGATAATCGTGAATCAGCTATCATGAGTAAAAAGCTTGCAACTATTTATTGCGAAGCGCCTCTTGAAGTATCTGTAGAAGATGCAAAGTATGACGGGTTTGAATCTTCAAAGGTCATCTCATTATTTAAAGAGCTTGGGTTTAATTCTCTGCTTGCTAAATTTGGTGAATCAGCAGAAGAGGAAGCAGATTTTGAAGAACTAACGTTTGAAATAGCGCAGGAAGTTCACGATGATATGTTAACAAGCGAAGCAGCTCTGATCGTAGAAGGGTATGAAGAAAACTACCATCACAATCAGCTGCTCGGTTTTGGAATCAGCAACAAAAATGGTCACTATTTTATTGATAAAGATACAGCTCTTTCATCTTCTAAATTTAAAGCATGGTTAGAAGATGGACGTGTAAAAAAGACGGTGTTTAATGGGAAACGTACGATTGTATCGTTAAAATGGGCGGGGCATGAAATTAAAGGAATTGAACATGATGTAATGATTGCTTCTTACATCTTGAACCCTGCTGAGGCAAATGATGACCTAGCGACAATTGCAAAATTAAAAGGATACCATCAAGTGCAATCAGATGAAGCTGTGTATGGAAAAGGAGCTAAGCGAAGCATTGCAGAAGCTGATCAGCTAGCTGAGCATGTTGTAAGAAAAGCAGCCGCCGTAGCTTATTTAAAAGAAGTGTTAGAAAAAGAATTGGTGGAAAATGAACAGTTTGAGCTGTTTGAGAAGCTTGAAATGCCTCTTGCCATTGTCCTTGCTGATATGGAATATCAAGGGGTGAAAATTGACCGCGCGCGTTTGGATGAAATGGGCGAAGATCTTCGAGAGCAGCTTGAAAAAATTGAAGCGAAAATCTACGAATACGCTGGACAAGAATTCAATATTAATTCGCCAAAGCAGCTAGGAGTTGTTCTTTTTGAAAAAATGCAGCTTCCGGTCATAAAGAAAACAAAAACAGGCTATTCCACATCAGCTGATGTATTAGAGCAATTAGCTAGTACCCATGATATTATCCCAGAGATTTTACAATACCGTCAGCTAGGAAAATTACAGTCTACGTATATTGAAGGATTAAAAAAGGTTATTCATGAAAGCGATGGAAAAGTTCATACCCGCTTTAATCAAACGTTAACTCAAACGGGAAGATTAAGCTCAGTAGATCCTAACTTGCAAAACATCCCGATTCGTCTTGAAGAAGGTAAAAAAATAAGAGGTGCGTTTGTGCCTTCACAGCCTGATTGGTTGATATTTGCAGCGGATTATTCACAAATTGAGCTGCGCGTACTGGCTCATATTGCAGATGATGAAAAGCTAATTGATGCGTTTAAGCATGACTTAGATATTCATACGAAAACAGCGATGGATGTGTTCCACGTCGAAAGAGAAGAAGTAACGTCCAATATGCGCCGCCAGGCTAAAGCAGTTAACTTTGGAATCGTCTATGGCATCAGTGATTACGGTTTATCGCAAAGTTTAGGAATTACAAGAAAAGCAGCGGCTACTTTTATTGAACGCTATTTAAAAAGCTTCCCTGGTGTACAGGAGTATATGGATACGATTGTACGCGATGCAAAAGAAAAGGGATATGTAACAACGCTCTTGCACCGCCGACGTTACTTGCCTGAAATCACGAGCCGAAATTTTAACCTCCGCAGCTTCGCTGAGCGTACGGCTATGAATACGCCTATCCAAGGGACGGCAGCTGATATTATTAAAAAAGCAATGATTGAAATGGATAAGCGCTTAAAAGATGAAAATCTTCAGGCTAAGCTGCTGCTTCAAGTACACGATGAGCTGATTTTTGAAGCCCCAGAAGAAGAAATTAAAATTTTAGAGAAAATCGTACCAGAAGTAATGGAGAACGCTTTAGAGTTAGAAGTTCCGTTGAAAGTAGATTATTCTTACGGAAAGACTTGGTACGAAGCAAAGTAGTGGAAAAAGGATGTGACAAACGTGCCAGAATTACCAGAAGTTGAAACCGTCAGACGTACGTTAATTGAATTAGCCAGTGGAAAGACCATTGAGCGTGTAACAGTTAAATGGCCTAATATTATCAAACGTCCTGAACAAGTTGAACAGTTTTGTGATGCGCTTGTTGGACAAACCATTCGAGATGTTGAACGCAGAGGTAAATTTTTGAAAATTGTGCTCGATGATTATACGATGGTTTCTCATTTGCGTATGGAAGGGAAATATGCTCTCCATGAGAATGCAGAAGAACCAGATAAGCATGTACACGTCTTTTTTCACTTCACGGATGGAACGGAATTGCGATACCGGGATGTAAGGAAGTTTGGTACTATGCACTTATTTAAAAAGGGAGAGGAAGATCTGTTTCCTCCTCTTATTGGCCTTGGACCTGAACCGTTTGACGAAACATTTAATCCTAGTCAATTAAAAATGAGAATCGGCAAAACCTCTCGAAAAATCAAGCCGGTTTTACTCGATCAAAATGTCGTGGTTGGCCTTGGAAATATTTATGTAGATGAAGCACTGTTTCGCGCAGGGATTCATCCTGAACGAGTGGCCAGCCAATTAACAGACGAAGAGTATGAAAAATTGTACGAAGAAATTGTAGCGACTCTTCAAGAAGCTGTGAAACAAGGAGGCAGCACCATTCGCACGTATGTAAACACACAGGGACAAATAGGCATGTTTCAGCAGCAGCTTTATGTGTACGGAAGAAAAGGCGAATCCTGTAAAATGTGCGGTACCCCAATTGAAAAATTTGTTGTAGGCGGTAGAGGAACACATATCTGCCCAAATTGTCAGCCGGATAAAAAATAACAATGGATGGGCTCCTTTCATATACTACGTATAGACAGAAAGGAAAGGAGTCCTCTCATCATGATAACATTTTCTTTACTTATTCTTGCTTTTGCCGTAAGTCTTGACAGCTTTAGTGTTGGCCTGACATACGGACTTCGAAAGGTGAAAATCCCGCTGAAATCCATTTTTATTATTTCATGTTGCTCAGCATTTTCTTTAATGTTTTCTATGTTTTTAGGAAAAGTACTTACGCATCTATTTTCAGTGGATGTACTAAATAAAGTAGGCGGAGGTATTCTTGTTCTGCTTGGGATGTGGATTTTATACCAGTTTTTTTGTCCGGCAGATTCACCTCGAGTAAAAGAAGAAAAAACATTAGTAAAAATTGAAATTAAGTCAATTGGCCTAGTCATTAACGTATTAAAAAAGCCAATTGCAGCAGATTTAGATAATTCAGGTTCCATCAATGGTATTGAAGCATTTATACTTGGAATTGCATTATCTCTTGATGCATTTGGAGCGGGGTTTGGAGCGGCTTTATTAGGTTATTCGCCGTATGCTCTAGCAATTGCTGTAGCTCTTATGAGTTCTCTTTTTTTAAGTGCGGGCATACAATTTGGCAAGGTTTTTTCACGTTTATCATGGATGAAAATGTTCTCATTTGTACCAGGAGTTCTGCTCATTATTTTAGGTATTTTTAGATTTTAAATAAAGAGATAAAGGAGAGGCCAATGTCAATTGTAATTGGATTAACAGGCGGAATTGCAAGCGGGAAAAGCACGGTAACCGGAATGCTACGAGATATCAATATTCCAGTAATCGACGCTGATCACATTGCAAAAGAAGTCGTAGAACCAGGAAAAGAAGCATACAAACAAATTGTCGAGACGTTCGGCCGTTCTATTCTTCACGAGAACGCGGAGATCAATCGAGCGGCTTTAGGGGAAATTGTGTTTTATCAAGAGGAAGAACGTAAAAAGTTGAATGCAATTGTACATCCTGCCGTAAGAAAAGAAATGCTTTCTCAAAAGGAAAGCTATATAGAGGAAGGTTACGAAGCCGTTGTATTAGATATTCCGCTGCTGTTTGAAAGCGATTTGACACATTTAGTCGATAAAGTAGTAGTTGTATATGTCGATGAGTCTGTGCAGCTAGAAAGGTTAAAGTCGCGTAATAACCTCTCGGCGGAGGATGCCTATGCGCGTATCCATGCACAGCTGCCATTGATTCAAAAAGTAGCCTTAGCCGATGCGGTGATCAATAACAACGGTCCTGTGGAAGAAACAAAACAACAGCTTTTAAGTATATTAGCCCTATGGCTAGATTAAAGAGTGAATGATTGCATTCACTCTTTTTTTATTGGGAATATTTAAGGGCTTCTAAAAAAGAATGTGTTAAATATCTGTTCTCGCTATATACATATAGTAAAACTCAATTAAAATAATTTATTAAAAAAAATTAATATTATTCACTTTTTAAATATTTATGTTATACTATTCAATATAAAAAGTTAAATAGTATAACACATATAGAGAGGGGTATAGCCATGAAAGCACGTATTGCCATTAATGGTTTTGGGAGAATAGGAAGAATGGTGTTTCGCACAGCGATTACAGAGGAAAATTTGGATATTATTGCAATAAATGCATCTTATCCAGCAGAAACGTTAGCACATTTAATCAAATATGACTCTATACACGGAGCATTTAATGGAGATGTCAAATGTGATGATGATGCGCTGATTGTTAACGGTAAAAGAATTCAGCTATTAAATTCACGTGATCCGCTGAATTTGCCTTGGAAAGAGCTTGGGATTGATCTAGTTGTTGAAGCAACGGGAAAATTTAATTCAAGAGAAAAAGCGCAGTTACATATTGAAGCAGGTGCGAAAAAAGTTGTCTTAACGGCACCGGGTAAACAAGAAGATATCACCATTGTGATGGGCGTAAACGAACGAGAGTTTGATGTGAATCAGCATAACATTATTTCCAATGCCTCTTGTACGACAAATTGTCTAGCTCCAGTTGTCAAGGTACTAGACGAAGCGTTCACAATTGAAAACGGTTTAATGACGACCGTTCATGCATATACAAATGATCAAAAGAATATCGATAATCCGCATAAAGATTTGCGAAGAGCCCGTGCGTGTGCTCAATCAATTATTCCTACAACCACTGGAGCAGCCAAGGCACTTTCATTAGTTCTTCCTCATTTAAAAGGAAAACTTCATGGGATGGCGCTTCGTGTGCCAACGCCGAACGTATCGCTTGTCGATTTAGTTGTGGATGTAAGGAAATCTGTGACGATGGAAGATGTTAATTTAGCGTTTATTAAAGCTGCTGAAGGACCATTAAAGAATATTTTAAATTTAACAATGGAACCACTCGTATCAATTGACTTTAATACAAATCCTCATTCAGCTATTGTAGATGGACTATCCACAATCGTAATGGAAGATCATAAAATTAAAGTGTTAGCTTGGTACGATAACGAGTGGGGCTACTCTCAGCGCGTAGTCGATTTGGTAAGATATATTGCTGCAGAAATGCGTAATGGATCAAAAATAAGAGTAAGCTAAGAAAGCTATTGATTGCTTTTAAAAAAACAGGGAGCTGTCGCCCTGTTTTTTTTGTTTTTATCCAAAAGAATAGGGAAAAGCAATAAGATAAGCATGCAAAGGGGTGTTTATTTTCCTCAATTTTAATAAAAAATTAATAGTCGTTTAGCAGCTTTTACACACTGTCTCACGAGAATACAGGGGTAATTTGTATAGGTCTATCTGCAAGAACAATCTTTAATAAAATCAAAACACGTATTGCAAAATAAATGTAAACAAAGTATACTATGTTTCGTGAACTTCTTGTGTACCTTTCGGTGATGTGGCTACTTAAAGGGTTAGGACCTCTTTGGACTAACTTTCCCCCGTGGTAGTTAACATGCTATATGGCGAAAGAACTTCATGTTTAACGATTAAAAATTGTTAAAGGGGGAAATATCATTATGGAAACAATGGGTCGTCATGTCATCTCAGAATTATGGGGATGCGATTTCGATAAGTTAAATGATATTGATTATATTGAAAAAACGTTTGTTGATGCAGCTTTAAAATCCGGTGCGGAAGTTCGCGAAGTAGCGTTCCATAAATTTGCACCTCAAGGTGTAAGTGGCGTTGTTATTATTTCAGAATCACATTTAACGATTCACAGCTTCCCAGAGCATGGTTATGCAAGTATCGATGTTTATACTTGTGGTCATTTAGATCCTACAATCGCAGCAGATTATATTGCAGATGCTCTAAGTGCACAGACACGTGAAACAATTGAATTGCCACGTGGAATGGGTCCTGTTCAGGTAAAACAAACTAAAGCGAATGCACTTTAATAGTGTCGATTGATTACGTAAGTTAAGAGGTGTATTACACACCTCTTTTTAGTATATAAATTTTTAATACGCAAAAACAAAGGGGATAACAACATGGGGGTAGTACAAGCAGTTAAATCTTTATTTTCTAATCATGTGGAAACAAGCGATTACCATTCAGATCCGACTCTAAAAACGCATTATTACAAAACAACAGCTGGGAATGCATTTAAGCAAGTTCATGAAATGTTGAAGCACATGCAAGGGATAGAGATACTTGCTGCATATGAAGAGCGAGGAGAGATTAGCTTAAACGTTGTAAAAGGAAGAAAAGCTTTTGTTGTGATTACCATTATTAACGTACGTCCTCTTGAAACCGCTATCGATTTTTCTGCTACAACAGAATCAAAAGTGGTGCCGGTTGATTTTGGTTTTAGTAAAGAACTTGTACGTACGCTTTATAAGAGCTTTGATCAAAAACTCATTCCTCTTTCTTCGTAAGTTCCTTATCATTTTTGAATTTCAGGAAATAAAATGGGGAAATTCCTTTTCCTTTACTTGTATTCAAGCCTTGTTTTCTATAAGATGGAATAAAGCAAATCCTTTAATACAGCATCGTGTTTGTTAAAGGAAATGATGATAAAAATCATAATAAATGGCGAATAGCCGGCTAACATAGATGGAAATTAACTTATATAAGAGAAAATAAAAAGAAAAACAAGGTTTATTATTGGAGCTGAGAATATGAAGTGCCCATCCTGTCATTACAATGGAACGAGAGTGCTGGACTCGCGCCCTGTAGAAGAAGGCCGCTCTATTCGTAGAAGACGTGAATGCGAAGAGTGTCACTATCGTTTTACAACTTTTGAGAAAGTAGAAGAACTTCCGTTAATTGTTGTAAAAAAAGATGGAGCGAGAGAAGAGTTCAGCAAAGACAAAATCCTTCGAGGGTTAATTAAGGCGTGTGAAAAACGCCAAGTAAGCTTAAAACAATTAGAAGATACGGTACACGATATTGAAACAGAGCTGCGCAGTCAGGGTACATCAGAGGTGCAGTCAGATGTTGTAGGAGAAATGGTGATGGAGCGATTAGCTGCTATCGATGAAGTCTCTTATGTTCGATTTGCTTCTGTATACCGACAATTTAAAGACATCAATGTATTTATTGATGAATTAAAAGATTTAATTAAGAAGGAACGACTGTAAAAGAGCTATTGAAGTATTCTTTAGGCTCTTTTTTTGTCATTTCTATTACTTTAAAAGTAGGTAGGGAACGACATGAAAGAACAACATTGGAAAGAAATGATACCGGTCGATCGTTATGTTGTTCGTTCGAACGGCATACTGCAGGAATACGACCGAAAGATTTTAACCATGCTCTATCAGCCGTTGGTGGGTACAACGTGCTTTGGTCTGTATATGACGTTATGGAGCGAGCTGGAACAAGATCGTTTATGGGGGAAAGAGTCTACGCATCATCATCTAATGTCAATGATGCAAATTAATTTGAAAGCTATTTACCATGAGCGGTTAAAATTAGAAGGCATTGGTTTGTTAAAAACATATATTAAGGAAGAAGATGATGTTCGTGTGTTCATTTATGAGCTCATTCCTCCTCTGACGCCCCATCAGTTTTTTAACGACGGCGTGTTAAATGTATATTTATATAACCGACTCGGAAAATCTATCTTTCAAAAAGTAAAAAATTATTTTTCAGATTCACTCGTCGATGAGCAATTGTTCAAAGATGTGACGCATTCATTTAACGATGTATTTAAATCAGTTAAAGCAACGGAGCTGGCTCCAAGTTTTCAGTCTGAAAGCAAGGATGTATTTTCTCCTGATGCTCAAACGGACTTTGTGGATTCCTCCAAACGCGCTTCTATTGAGATGAGCCCGGATTCCTTTGATTTTGATTTATTTTTAGCAGGTCTAACAGATTCAATGATTTCGAAAAGGTCTATTACATCTAAAGTAAAACAAGCGATTGAAAAGCTAGCCTTTTTATACGGTATCGATCCTCTTCAAATGAAAAATGTGGTGCTCGATTCGCTAAATGAGAACGATCAAGTTGATATTGAATTGCTTAGAAAAGCAGCACAGTCCTTTTACCAATTTGAAAATGGAGAAGCACTTCCAAATCTAAGCGAACAAATTCAGCCGCCTATGCTTCGTACCATGCAGGAAAAGCAGCCGCAGACAAAGGAAGAGCAGCTCATTCAACAGCTTGAAGTGACTTCTCCTCGACAGCTTTTGATCGAGTTTTCCGGGGGAGCAGAGCCTTCAAAAGCAGATTTGCAAATGATCGAAGAAGTGATGTTTAACCAAAAGCTTTCACCAGGGGTAGTAAATGTTCTAATTTACTACGTGATGCTGAGATCCGATATGAAATTATCTAAGAGCTATGTAGAGAAAATTGCTGGACACTGGGCGCGCAAAAAGGTACAAACTGTTCAAGATGCCATGAATTTAGCTAAAAATGAACAGAAAGAATATCAGAATTGGACCGAAGCAAAGCAAAATAAAAAAACGGCTGGACGAAAAATTGTGCGTAAAGAAATGGTGCCAGAGTGGCTGAGCGATGAAGAAAAAGAAGAGAAAAAGCAGCCTTCAAAAGAAGTGGACGGATTTGAAGAAGAAAAACGAAAGCTACAAGAAGAGCTCAAGCAGTTAGATCAAGAGCTAAAACAAAAGCATAAAGAATAAAAAGCAGGTATGATAGAGATGAGGTGAAAAAGATGAAGCCTATCAATGATTCACTAAATCAGTTAGTGAACAAAAAGGATTTTAAAGCACGCTTAGAAGCATTAAGAAACAGTATCCTGTCTAATCCTGAAGTCAAAACATTTTTGCAAGAGCATCGCCATGAGTTAGATGAGCAAATGGTTGACCGAGGTCTGATGAAGATGCATGAATTTATCGATCAAAGCAAATGCTGTGACAAGTGTCCTTCTCTGCAAAGCTGTGTCAACATGGTGAAAGGATACCACCCTCAGCTGGTTGTAAAAGGCCGTAATATTGATTTACAGTATGAACGCTGTCCTAGAAAAGTACAAGAAGATGAGCGAAAAGAACAAGAATCTTTTATTCAGTGTATGTACGTGCCTAAAGAAATTTTACAGGCAACAATGTCTGATATTGAAATTGAGCAGGGAAGATTTGAAGCCATTAAACTAGTAAGAGATTTTGTGCGAGAATATGAGCCGAATAAGAAAATGAAAGCTTTATATTTACATGGTTCGTTTGGTGTGGGGAAAACGTATTTTCTTGGAGCAATTGCCAATGCGTTAGCTGAAAAGAAAGTGAAATCTACCATTCTGTATGTCCCTGAGTTTTTACGTGAGTTAAAAGGTTCGTTTCAAGATCAAAGTTTCAATGAGAAAATAGAGTATGTCAAAAAAGTACCGGTTCTTATGCTTGATGATCTCGGAGCAGAATCCGTAACGAGCTGGATGCGAGACGATGTGCTCGGAACCATTTTACAATTCCGTATGCTCGAAAATTTGCCGACATTTTTCAGCTCGAATTTAAATTTTAAAGAGCTACAACATCATTTGACTTATACCCAAAGAGGCGAGCAGGAAGAGCTCAAAGCCGCTCGTGTCATGGAACGAATTAAGTCTCTAGCCATTCCTGTTGAAATGAATGGAGAGAATAAACGAAATAGATGAGCAGGTCGTTTTACATTTCTTGTAACGACTTGCTCATTTTTTTGCATGTTGCCCCATATACATTAATAAAGCGTGTCCAAAGGGGGGCTATGAGGAATGAAAATATTCTTTAAATATGTAGAAGACGCAGTCGTTGTATATGAGTCTTTATGCGCGAAGCGAAGCGCTTTATCATATGGTTCACAGTGCTTGAAGCTGGTGAATAATCAGCTTTTAGTCATTGATGAGACATACAATAGAGAGGCCATTTTACAAGACATGGTGATACCGGTATTAACCCACGTAATTTTAAAAAAGAAAGAAAAAAAGATGATGGTAAACATATTAAAAGAACAATTTTTCTATTCAGAAGAGGAAGAGCAAGATTTGCTGCTTCAAATTATGGGGGGGATTATGGAAGGAGAGAGAGGCGAAATTCCGCAAAAAACATTTTCTCTTCCAAGAGAATTACTTATCCGCCAGGCTCTTCAAGACTTCTTCATTCATAATGTAACATTCACCTTTGAGTCTTTTCTCCAATTCCGTTTAAAAGAATATCAAGAGCGGCTGCGCTATTATGCCGAGCTGGCGATTGATGAATATAAGCTTGAACAAGACTATCAAATTCTTATTCATCAGCTGCGTCAAGCAGCTAATGAAAGACAGTCATCTACAGGTAACGTATATGTAATGCACTTGAACAAAAACAAGTTTGTACTGTACGACCACAACAGTAGATATGTTCCTGAACGTGAATGTGCAGCTCTAGCAGAGGCCTTTTTATCTGAACAAGAATCATTATACATAGACTCAACTATTATCGCGCCTTTGCTAAGTTTATCTCCAGCTGCTATTCATCTGTATAGCGACCAGCATGATCATGATTTTGTTTATACCATTCAAAATATCTTCCAAGAAAAAGTTATGTTATACGAAAAAAATGAATTTCCGTTTGATCAAAAGCAAAATATAACGTGAAAGGTTGATTTCTATTTTGAAAATGAATATAATAAATGCATATTGAAAAACAGCTATATGTTACAAGTTATGATGAGGACATGAGTGTATATTTACGGTTTGTAGAGAGGGAGATCCAGGCTGAAAATCTCCTAACACGGAATATATTCTTACCACCTCTAAACTTCAGTAGTAAACGAGCAGAGCCTCTAGTAATTACTGACGGAATTTCCGTTATAAAACCTCGAGCCGCTTCGGGTTCTTTGGGTTATCCAAGATACGAAGAGGAAACAAGGGTGGTACCGCGTGTATACACAACTCGTCCCTTTTGATAAGGGACGAGTTTTTTGTTTTTACAAAAAGTTTATTCAGTTATGTTAAAGGAGTGGAAAGTTGTGTCAGAAGTAATCAAAATGACATTCCCTGATGGAGCTGTTAAAGAGTATCCAAAAGGATCATCAACAGAAGATATTGCGGTTTCTATTAGCCCGGGATTAAAGAAAAAAGCATTAGCAGGCAAAGTAAACGGCGAGCTGCTGGATTTACGTACGCCAATCGAAGAAGATGGCAGTCTTGAAATCATTACACAAGATGCTCCTGAAGCGCTTGAAATTATGCGTCACAGTACAGCGCATTTAATGGCTCAAGCAATCAAACGTTTATACAAAGATACAAAAGTACAGCTAGGTGTAGGGCCGGTTATCGAAAACGGTTTTTACTATGACATCGATATGGAAGAATCAATTACTCCTGAAGATTTAGGTAAAATTGAAAAAGAAATGAAAAAAATCGTTAATTCAAATATTGAAATTGAACGAAAAGAAGTTTCTCGTGAAGAAGCCATTCAACTTTTTAAAGAAGTTGGCGATGAACTGAAGCTTGAATTGATCGATGCGATTCCAGCAGGTGAAAAGGTTACGATTTACCAACAAGGCGAATTCTTTGACCTTTGCCGAGGCGTGCACGTGCCGTCAACAGGCAAAATTAAAGAATTTAAACTATTAAGCGTGGCGGGTGCTTATTGGCGCGGAGACAGCGATAATCAAATGCTGCAGCGTATTTACGGTACAGCATTCTTTACAAAAGCAGATTTAGACGAGCATCTTCGTCTTCTTGAAGAAGCAAAAGAACGTGATCACCGTAAACTTGGTAAAGAGCTAAACTTATTTACAAATTCTCAAAAAGTAGGACAAGGTCTGCCTTTATGGCTTCCAAAAGGTGCGACGATCCGCCGTATTATCGAGCGTTATATCGTAGATAAAGAAGTAAGCCTTGGTTATCAGCACGTTTACACTCCAGTGCTCGGAAGTGTAGAACTTTACAAAACGTCTGGTCACTGGGAGCACTACCAAGATGACATGTTCCCTGCAATGGAAATGGATAACGAAGACCTGGTTCTTCGTCCGATGAACTGTCCTCATCACATGATGGTTTACAAACAAGGTATTCACAGCTATCGTGAGCTTCCAATCCGTATTGCTGAGCTTGGAACGATGCACCGCTACGAAATGTCAGGAGCATTATCAGGACTTCAGCGTGTTCGAGGCATGACGCTAAATGATGCGCATATCTTCGTACGTCCCGACCAAATCAAAGAAGAATTTATTCGTGTAGTTCGCTTAGTTGAAGCGGTTTATAAAGATTTTGGATTTGAAAATTATTCATTCCGTCTATCTTACCGTGACCCTGCAGATACAGAAAAATACTTTGATGATGATGCAATGTGGGAAAAAGCACAAAGCATGTTAAAAGACGCAATGGATGAGCTTGACCTTGATTATTATGAAGCTGAAGGCGAAGCGGCATTCTACGGTCCAAAACTAGATGTTCAAGTTAAAACAGCTCTTGGTAAAGAAGAGACGCTATCTACGGTTCAATTGGATTTCTTACTTCCTGAACGATTTGATTTAACGTATGTAGGAGAAGACGGGAAACAACATCGACCGGTTGTTATTCACCGCGGCGTGGTGTCAACAATGGAACGTTTTGTAGCTTTCTTAATCGAAGAATACAAAGGAGCTTTCCCAACGTGGTTAGCACCTGTACAAGTTCAAGTGATTCCGGTATCACCTACCGTTCACCTTGAGTATGCAAAAGAAGTGCAAGAACAGCTGCAGCTGGCGGGTATTCGTGTGGAACTTGATTCTCGCGATGAGAAAATCGGCTATAAAATCCGTGAGGCTCAAATGCAAAAAATTCCTTATATGCTTGTTGTAGGGGATAAAGAAGTAGAAGATAAAGCAGTAAACGTACGTAAATACGGTGAGCAGAATTCAGAAACAGTGGACTTCCAAGCCTTTTTACAAAATGTAAAAGCAGAAGCATCTCGCTAATGAAAAAAGCAGAGAATTGAAATTCTCTGCTTTTTTATCTAACATTTATAAAAAACTGTTGCATAAATGTTTTTCCTTTGATACAATAATTTTTGTTGTGAAAAAAGAACGAAATCATTGACTTTTGTCTTTGTTGATACTATAATAGCTTAAGTAATTGAATACTTGTTTATACAGAAGAAGAAGCACCCGCTTCTCACCTGAGTGACGCATAAAGCAGTTAGCAGGTACATCGTATCTTAATTAAAACGATAGAAGTGTGGGTGCAGTATGTACTCACACTTTTTTGTGTGAGTTAATAATCGGTCTAAGCAAGCGTATTCGCTCATTAAACCTTGGAGGTGGCTACTTATTAGCAAGGACATGATGGTAAACGAGGGCATTCGAGCTCGCGAAGTTCGTCTAATTGATCAAAACGGTGAACAATTAGGAATTAAATCAAAAAATGAAGCATTAGAAATTGCTTCACGAGTAAATCTTGACTTAGTAATGGTTGCTGCAAATGCGAAACCGCCGGTATGTCGTATTATGGACTACGGTAAATTCCGCTATGAGCAACAACGTAAAGAAAGAGAAGCTCGTAAAAACCAAAAAGTTGTAAACTTAAAAGAAGTTCGTTTAAGTCCAACAATTGATGAACATGATTTTAACACTAAACTTCGTAACGCACGCAAGTTCCTTGAAAAAGGTGACAAAGTGAAAGCGTCTATTCGCTTTAAAGGTCGTGCCATTACTCATAAAGGGATTGGCCAAAAAGTACTTGAACGTTTTTCACAAGCTTGCGAAGATGTAAGTTCAGTTGAATCGGCTCCTAAAATGGAAGGCCGCAGCATGTTCTTAGTCTTGGCACCTAAAAACGAAAAGTAATAGAACGAGGAGGAACACCCCATGCCAAAAATGAAAACACATCGTGGCGCTGCAAAGCGTTTCAAAAAGACTGGAAGCGGTAAATTAAAACGTGCTCGTGCTTACACAAGCCATTTATTCGCTAACAAATCTACAAAACAAAAGCGTAAATTACGTAAAGGTTCTTTAGTAAGCAAAGGTGACTTCAAACGTATCCGTCACTTATTAGATAACATTAAGTAATTTGGGTTGAGATAGAAACAATACAGGAGGTAAACAATTATGCCACGCGTAAAAGGCGGTACAGTAACACGCAAACGTCGTAAAAAAGTTTTAAAATTAGCTAAAGGTTTCTTCGGTTCGAAGCATAGATTATATAAAGTTGCTAATCAGCAAGTTATGAAATCTCACATGTATGCTTATCGTGACCGTCGTCAGAAAAAACGTGACTTCCGTAAATTATGGATCACACGTATTAATGCAGCTGCTCGTATGAACGGTCTTTCTTACAGCCGTTTAATGCACGGTTTAAAATTAGCAGGTATTGAAGTTAACCGCAAAATGCTTGCTGACTTAGCTGTAGCTGATGAAAAAGCATTTGCTGAATTAGCAACTGCTGCTAAAAAAGGCTTAGATAAGTAATGAATATAAAGTCTCGTCATCTTTAGATGATGAGGCTTTTTTGCTATCGGAGGACATATCATGAATGAACTGCTGCTTACCTATTTTATTGTTATTAATATAGTAGGGGTAGGAATGATGTATAGAGATAAACAAAAAGCGAAAAGACATGAGTGGAGAATTGCCGAAAGCACACTGTGGACGGTAGCTGCTATCGGAGGAGCTCTTGGAGGACTAATTGGTATGTATTGCTATCGTCATAAAACGAAGCACACATCGTTTACAGTAGGTTTTCCTATTCTTGCTGCTCTTGATTTACTTTTCTTTTTTGTTATCAGCTGAGCACAAATGATGTTGTGCTCAGTGTAAAAATTCTCGAACGGGGCTTTTCCAGCGAATAGGAGCATTTGGATACATGTCGTGTACGTGGCTTTCCAGTAGCTTGAAATCTTGCTTTTGCAGTTCATGTAATCGAGATGGATCTGTTAACACCATTGTAATTGACAAAGATTCTGGTTCATTGGGATTGCTGTATTTTTCTCCTTCAAATAAAATACCTTTATACGTTAGTAGAAAATTTTTGCGGATATTCGTTTTTTCGTCAACGACAAAAAATTGCTGATGTTCCTGAGCTGCTACAAGCTTCCGCTTTGGACTGCGAAAATGCTGAACCAGCTTTAATAGTGTGTAAGCAACAAGCGCGAAAATGAACACGCGAACGATAACAATAACAAACATAACGCTCCCTCCTTTACAAGGCACAGTTTTCTTACTTTACGTTCGAGTTTCTAAAAAGTTTCATGATTTTTGATATAATTTCTTTATTGGTTTAAAAAGAAGAAGATATACATAATTACAGGAGTGATTACATTGAATTTACAACAGCTATTTACCATGCAGCGCCAGCTGGATCAGCATATAGAGGATAAGCATGAGCTTCATAAGGAAGATTTGATTCCGAGAAAGCTTTTAGCACTGCTTGTCGAAATGGGAGAGCTGGCAAACGAAACGCGCTGCTTCAAATTTTGGAGCGTCAAACCTCCGGCTGAAGACGCTGTTATTTTAGAAGAATTTGTGGACGGTGTACATTTTATCCTTTCTTTAGGGATTGAAAAAGGATACGATGATTTAACTGAGTTACCAGATGCAAAAGCAAGTGATTCAAAAACAGCACAATTTTTACAGGTATTTGCACAAGTTGCTGCTTTCGAGCAGGATCAGTCGAAAGAAAACTATGTGGACATGTTTGTATCTTACATGACGCTTGGCGATATGTTTGGTTTTTCCGCTGAACATATTGAAAAGGCGTACATCTCAAAAAATGAAGTGAATTTTAAACGCCAAGAACAAGGATACTAGAAATAAAGGGATGGGAAATTTTACTTCAACCTCTTTTTAGCTATAATAGAGGTATACATATGAAAGGGGTAATCCATATGACAAAGTTAGATGAAACATTGACGATGCTTAAAGCACTAACAGATGCAAAAGGAATTCCTGGCAATGAGCGTGAACCGCGTGAGGTTATGAAGAAATATATTGCACCTTATGCAGATGAAGTAACGACGGATGGGCTAGGCAGTTTGATTGCAAAAAAAGTGGGCAACGAACAAGGGCCTAAAATTATGGTAGCCGGTCACTTAGATGAAGTAGGCTTTATGGTGACTCAAATTGATGAACGCGGCTTTATTCGTTTTCAAACGGTAGGCGGATGGTGGTCTCAAGTGATGCTTGCTCAACGCGTAACCATCGTTACATCTAAAGGAGAGGTAACGGGGATTATTGGCTCAAAGCCTCCTCATATCCTGCCTCCAGAAGTTCGTAAAAAGCCAGTTGACATTAAAGATATGTTCATCGATATTGGTGCCTCTAGCAGAGAAGAAGTAGCGGAGTGGGGAGTGAAACCTGGTGATCAGGTTGTGCCTTATTTCGAATTTACGGTTATGAACAACGAAAAGATGCTGCTAGCGAAAGCCTGGGATAACCGTATCGGCTGTGCAATCGCTATCGATGTATTAAAAGCTTTAAAAAATGAAACACATGAAAATGTTGTGTATGGTGTAGGAACGGTGCAAGAAGAAGTTGGACTTCGAGGTGCAAAAACATCCGCTAACTTTATTGAACCGGATATTGCATTTGCTGTTGATGTCGGCATCGCTGGAGATACACCTGGTGTTTCTGATAAAGAAGCATCTTCTAAAATGGGAGAGGGTCCGCAAATCATTTTATATGATGCTTCCATGGTTTCTCATAAAGGACTTCGAGATACAGTGGTAGATGTGGCAGATGAATTAAATATTCCATATCAATTTGATGCAATCGCTGGAGGCGGTACGGACTCAGGTTCTATCCATATTTCAGCTAACGGGGTGCCAGCACTTTCAATTACGATCGCAACTCGTTATATCCATTCTCATGCAGCGATGCTTCATCGTGATGATTATGAAAATGCAGTTAAATTAATTGCGGAAGTAATTAAACGCTTAGACCGAAATACGGTAAACGCAATTACGTATAATTAAAAAAAGCTCATTCTCCTAGGAGAATGAGCTTTTTGCTGTACATAGGACAAGGCTATTTATTTTAAACCGTTTTCAAGCGTTGTCAGAATTTCTTCTTTTTCTGATTCTGGAGACTTTTCCCAAAGCACCTCAAATAAAACACCAAGTCCAGGGAGCATTTTTTCCTCGCCGCTTTGAATAGCGTCAGAAATTGTAGCTTCAAGCTCTTCTTTTGAGTTTCCTGAAACGTTTGCAATAACAGCATTTCGTAAATTAAGATCCATCATTTTCACCTCAGCTATCGTAAAGTTACCAATAGTTTTTGTTTTCTTTGCGATTTCTATGTACAATAAAGTGAAACTTATCTAATGATTATTGAGCAAAATGTAATCGAACTATTTATTTTTATATAGATAAAGGAGTTATGTTTGTGAAACAAATTGATTCAGTTAAAAATCCGCAGGTAAAAGCGTGGAAAAAGCTGCATAATAAAAAAGACCGTGATAAGCAGGGCCTTTTTATGGTAGAAGGCTTTCATTTAGTCGAAGAAGCTATCAAAAATAAGGATTGCGTAAAGGAACTAATTATACGCGAATCGATCGAAGTGCCAGCACAGTGGAACATAGACGGTATTGAAATAACCGTTGTCAACGAAGCAATAATCAAATTATTATCTGACACCGAAACACCTCAAGGAATTATCGCTGTGTGTTTTCAAACGAAGCATGCAGAAATCATTCATACAGCACAGAAAGTATTGCTTTTAGATGCGGTGCAAGATCCAGGTAACCTAGGTACGATTATTCGAACCGCTGATGCTGCCGGAGTGGACGCTATTATCGTTGGAGAGGGCAGCGTGGATGTGTACAACCCAAAAGTCGTTCGTTCAACGCAAGGAGCTATTTTTCATCTTCCAATTGTAAAAAGCGATTTACTCGAAATGATTTCACTGTTAAAAGAAAGAGGAATAGCAGTTTACGGCACGTCTCTACAAAATGGAAAGGTCTACTCATGCGTAAAACCTTCAAACGAATTTGCGCTGATTGTGGGAAATGAAGGAAACGGCGTAAGCGAGAAAGTGCTGGAACAAACGGATCAGAATCTGTACCTTCCCATCTATGGAAAGAGCGAGTCGCTAAATGTTGCCATCGCTTCTGGAATCTTACTTTATTATTTACGCGGAATGTAGTTGCATCGAGAACGTGTTTTCACTATAATAATACAATAGTTACATATGTAAAAAACGATGAAAGAGAGCAGTAGCTTATGTCCGTTTATGCAGGGAGAAAATGCCGCGACTGAAAGCATTTTTATAAATGTAATAAGTGAATTCACCTCTTGAGTTGACACTTAGACCATCTTACATAGATGTAAAGGTGTTCCGGAGATTCCGTTAACTTGAATGAAGTGAACTGTATACGTCTGTGTATATAGTTAACAAGGGTGGTAACGCGACTAATCCTCGTCCCTTTTTTGGGAGGAGGTTTTTTTATTTGTCATTTTTTACGTTAAAAGGAGGAATAAGTGATGAAAGAACGTTTACAAGAACTTCAACAAGAAGCAATTGCAAAAGTCGAAGCAGCAAGTGCTTTAAAAGAATTAAACGACGTACGCGTAGCTTATTTAGGAAAGAAAGGCCCTATCACAGAAGTGCTTCGCGGTATGGGAAAACTTTCAGCTGAAGAGCGTCCTGTAATGGGAGCACTTGCAAATGAAGTGCGTGAAGCTATTGCATCTAAAATTGAAGAAAAACAAACGGCGTTAGAAGCAGCTGAGGTAGAGCGTAAACTTGCTTCAGAAACAATCGACGTAACGCTTCCAGGACGCCCTGTTAAAGCAGGTACGCATCACCCGCTAACAAGCGTGGTTGAAGAAGTAGAAGATTTATTCTTAGGAATGGGCTATGAAGTAGCAGAAGGACCGGAAGTAGAGCAGGACTACTATAATTTCGAAGCGCTGAACTTGCCAAAAGGTCACCCAGCACGTGATATGCAAGATACGTTTTATATTACGGAAGAAACGCTTCTTCGCACGCATACATCAACTGTTCAAGCTCGTGTTATGAACAAGAATGAAGGCAAAGGACCTGTTAAAATTATTTGCCCGGGTAAAGTGTACCGCCGCGATGACGATGATGCTACGCATTCTCATCAATTCATGCAAATTGAAGGTCTTGTAGTAGACGAAAACATTCGTATGAGCGATTTAAAAGGCACGCTTGAAGTATTTGTGAAAAAGATGTTCGGTGCAGACCGTGAAATTCGTCTTCGTCCAAGTTTCTTCCCGTTCACTGAGCCGTCTGTAGAAGTAGACGTATCGTGTGCAAAATGTGGAGGTAAAGGCTGTAATGTATGTAAACAAACAGGCTGGATTGAAATTTTAGGAGCTGGCATGGTTCATCCAAATGTCCTTGAAATGGCTGGATACGATTCAACTAAATATCGTGGTTTTGCTTTTGGAATCGGTGTAGAGCGTATTGCTATGTTAAAACACGGCGTGGATGATATTCGTCATTTCTATACAAATGATGTTCGTTTCTTAGATCAATTTAAACAAGTATAAAGGAGGGGCTACGATGTTTGTATCTTATCGTTGGTTACAAGAGTATGTTGACTTATCAGGCGTAACGGCAGAAGAGTTAGCAGATAAAATCACAAAAAGTGGAATTGAAGTTGAAGGTGTAGAAAACTTAAATAAAGGCATCAGCGGAGTGGTAATTGGTCACGTTGTAGAACGTGAACAGCATCCAAATGCTGATAAATTAAGCCGCTGTCAAGTAGATCTTGGCGGAGGAGAAATCGTTCAAATCGTGTGCGGAGCACCAAACGTGGCACAAGGTCAAAAAGTAGCGGTTGCAAAAGTGGGAGCTGTACTTCCAGGTAACTTTAAAATCAAGCGTGCTAAGCTTCGCGGTGAAGAATCGAACGGTATGATTTGTTCTCTTCAAGAGCTTGGCATTGAAAGCAAGCTTGTGGCAAAAGATTATCAAGAAGGCATCTTCGTGTTCCCAAGCGATGCTGAAGTAGGAGCGGATGCACTAGATGCATTAAACTTAAACGATGAAGTATTAGAACTAGGGCTAACACCAAACCGTTCAGACTGCTTAAGTATGTTAGGCGTAGCACATGAAGTGGCTGCTATTTTACGTCGTGAAGTGAAGTATCCGTCAGTAAACGTGCAAACGTCTGATGAGCAAGCAGCTGATTATATTTCCGTTAAAGTAGAGGCAAAAGAAGACAATCCGCTTTACGTAGCGCGCGTTGTGAAAAACGTAAAAATTGCTCCGTCACCATTATGGATGCAAACGCGTTTAATGGCAGCTGGTATTCGACCTCATAACAACGTTGTTGATATTACCAACTATATTTTGCTTGAATACGGCCAGCCGCTGCATGCTTTTGACTATGATCGTCTTGGTTCAAAAGAAATTGTTGTACGTCACGCGTCAGAAGGCGAAAAGTTTGTAACACTTGATGATCAAGAGCGCGTATTAAAAGGCAATCAGCTTGTCATTACAAACGGCAGTGAGCCGGTAGCTCTTGCAGGTGTAATGGGCGGAGCGAACTCCGAAGTAAAAGACGATACGGTAAATGTTCTCATTGAATCAGCTTACTTCAAAGGCTTAACGGTTCGCCAAGCTTCAAAAGACCACGGTCTTCGCAGTGAGGCAAGCGCTCGTTTTGAAAAAGGAATTGATCCTAACCGTACGCGTGTAGCTGCTGACCGCGCAGCAGAATTAATGGCTGAATACGCTTCAGGTGAAGTGGTAAGCGGTACTGTAGAAGTAGATACACTAACTGTGGAACCTGCTGTTGTAGCTGTGTCACTTGGCCGTATTAACGATGTGCTTGGTACAGAGCTATCAATGGAAGAAGTACAAGACATTATGAACCGTCTTCAATTTGAAAACAAAGTGGAAGACGAAACCATTGTTGTAACAGTGCCAACTCGTAGAGGCGATATTACAATTGAAGAAGATATCGTCGAGGAAGTAGCGCGTATGTATGGCTATGACAACCTTCCTACAACGCTTCCTGTAACAGTGGCAACTCCAGGAAGACTAACAGAGTATCAGCTTGGACGCCGTAAAGTTCGCCGTTTCTTAGAAGGTGCGGGACTAGCACAAACAACAACATATTCGCTAACGAGCGCTGAAAAAGCTACTCAGTTTGCACTAAATGCAACAAGTACGATTGGTCTAGCAATGCCGATGAGTGAAGATCGCAGCATCCTTCGTCAAAGCTTAGTGCCTCATTTGCTAGAAGCAGTGAAGCATAATAATGCTCGCCAGTCGGATTCTATTGCGCTATACGAAACAGGCTCAGTGTTCTTATCTAAAGGTGAAGGAGAATTACCGGATGAGCAGGAGCGCGTAGCTGGTGCAATCACGGGTCTATGGCATGCTCACGGCTGGCAAGGTGAAAAGAAAGTCGTTGATTTCTATGTGATTAAAGGTGTACTAGAAGGGTTATTTGCACAGCTTGGTTTGGAGAAACGAATCTCATATGCTCCTGTTAAAAAAGACGGTATGCACCCTGGACGTACAGCGGCTGTATGGTTAGATGAAAAAGAAATTGGATACGTAGGTCAAGTTCATCCTGTTGCTCAGAAACAGTATGGTCTTCGTGAAACATACGTATTTGAATTACACCTTCAAGAGCTATTAGCTGCAGATGTCGAAGAAGTTCGTTATTCAGCTATTCCAAGATTCCCATCTATTACACGTGATATTGCACTTGTGGTAGATAAAAACGTTCTTGCAGGAGAAGTTCAGCGCGTCATCTATACGACGGGCGGAGAACTTTTAAAAGACGTGACGGTATTTGATCTATATGAAGGCGAGCGTATGGAAGAAGGCAAGAAATCTGTAGCTTTCTCTTTACGATACTTAGATCCTGAACGTACATTAACTGATGAAGAAGTAGCAAAAGCACATGGTGCAGTGTTAGAGGCTGTAGAAAAAGAATTTGGTGCAACGCTTCGTTCATAAGAATAAGAAAAGAGATGTGGATTTCCACATCTCTTATTTTTTAGCTAATTTTAAAGCTTTTTCCGTATTAGCAAAATGAATTTTAGCTAAAGAGTTCAGCGCATTCACGCCATGTTTCTTAATGATTTTAGCAGCGGCAATATCAACTTGTGCGCCAGCTCCGCGAGGAATAACCATCCCGGTCTTTTCCGTCAGCAAATCCATTTGTTTTAAAAATGCGTATCTGGCAATAATGGAAGCAGCAGCTACAGATAAATGAACGCTTTCTCCTTTTGTGCTGAAAAAGACATTTTCTTTGATAATTTCTTTTTCCTTTACCACGTGTTTATAATAGGTGTTTTTTTCGACAAACTGGTCAATTAAAATGGCATCGGGTTTTTCAGGATCCAATTTTTTTAACACGTTGGATAAAGCTTTGTTGTGCAACAGAGCTTTCATTTTACCTTGTGACATGCCTTTTTCTTGAAATGCATTATACTTTTCGTTATGTAAAACAAGCAAACTATAGGGAATAAAAGAAACAAGCTGCTTGGCAATTTCAATAATTTTAGCATCTGTTAACTCTTTTGAATCTCGTACTCCTAATTCTTTTAACAAAGGAAGCTGCTCTTTTTGAACATAGGCAGCAACTACGGTCATAGGACCAAAATAATCTCCTGTCCCTACTTCGTCAGAACCGATGACTGATAGTGAGCTGAAGTTTGATGGGAGGTGTGAGACAGGAGCCTTTTTCGCAGCATCTAAAGAGCCTCCCCACTTAGACGCTTCTGTTTCAGCTTCTTTTCCTTGAAAAAGTACTTTTCCAGAGCGGTACGCAGTGATAGAACAGCCGGGAGTTTTAGCCGAAAAAATACTTCCCTGCGGCAGTTTGGGCTGCAGATAGGATGTGTAATGAAGCTTCATTTTAGCTATTCTATCAGCTGATACCTTAATAACAGCATGTGACATAATGCTTCACTCCTTTCGGGGTATTTTAGTTTACTTTATAAGCACTATCCCTTATGATAGCTTAAATATAGATATGTTTCCATTGAAGTCTTCTTCGTGGTATGATAGGGATTAGGATTTTTCGTGGAACGGAGGATTTTCTCGTGTCAAGACAAGATAAAACACGTGCGACAGTTGACATCTTTGGTCAGCAGTACAGCATCGTCGGTAGCGAAAGTACAAGCCATATTCGACTTGTCGCCTCTATAGTGGATGAAAAAATGCGTGAAATCAGTACTAAAAACCCTTCTTTAGATATCAATAAATTAGCAGTATTAACAGCTGTGAATGCTGTACACGAATATATAAAACTGAAAGAAGACTATGAGAGACTTGAACAAAAACTTTATGGAAAAGAGGAATGACTGAGTCAATGCTTAATATCATTTTAATTATATTGCTTCTTCTAGGCTTTGTAACAGGTCTTAAAAGAGGATTTATTTTGCAGCTCATTCATATTGTCAGTTTTGCGGTTTCGTTTATCGTCGCTTATATGTTTAGTGGAGATTTGGCAAGCCGACTTCGCTTGCTGATTCCGTTTCCGGACAATATTCAGCAGCAAAGTGTCGCATCGTTTGTATTTGATTCTGGAACAATAGAAGACGCTTTTTATCGAATGATTGCATTTGCGATTTTATTTTTTGCTACTCACATTGTACTTCGCCTTGCAGGCTCTGTTTTAACGGCTTTAACCGAATTGCCAATTCTGCGCCAGTTAAATAAATGGGGCGGAGGTGCACTTGGATTCGTTGAAGTGTATATCATCGTTTTTATTTTGTTATACATTGGAGCCGTGATTCCTGTAAGTGAAATTCAAACGCCAATTCAACAGTCTTCAATTGCAATCAATATCGTACAAAATACTCCATACTTATCGTCTGCGATTCAAGATTTGTGGACTCAGTATGGTGTAATGTAATGAAATTACAATAGCTTGTTGAGAGGGTGTGTCGAAAGTGTCATAATACTTTTGAGATACCCTCTTTTTTTATCGCAGTCTGATCTGCGGTTTTCATGAGGATAAAAGTATGTCTAGATGAAAACTTGAGAGAGTAAATATGTCACTCATCATGTTTTTGAAAGTTTCGTTATTATGATAATAGGCTGGTGAAAAGAGATGAATAAAAAGGATATTATTAAATTGTTAGAAACAATTGCTACATATATGGAATTAAAGGGAGATAACCCTTTTAAAATTTCCGCTTTTCGAAAAGCAGCTGCAGCGCTAGAAACGGACGAAAGAACGCTGACAGAGATTGAGGATTTTACCAAGCTCCAAGGGATTGGAAAAGGAACGGCTGCAGTCATTACAGAGTATATGGAAACAAATGAGTCAAGCGTATTAGAAGAACTAAAGCAAGAAGTTCCTGAAGGACTTATTCCTTTGCTTAAGCTGCCGGGGCTTGGAGGTAAAAAAATCGCTAAATTATATAAAGAGCTAGATATTCGAGATATGGAATCACTGCATCAGGCCTGTATGGAAAATCGAGTGCAGGGACTAAGCGGTTTTGGTAAAAAGACAGAAGAAAAAATTATCGCTGCCATTGAAGAGTTTGGGAAGCGTCCTGATCGTTTGCCTCTTGCTTTTATGCTTCCAATAGCGGAAGAAATTTTAGAAGCCCTTAAACAGATGCATAGCATTGAGCGTTTTTCTCAAGCAGGGAGCATTCGCCGCATGAGGGAAACCGTAAAAGATCTTGATTTTATTATTTCAACAGCTGAGCCTCATGCTGTCCGTGAACAGCTAGTATCGCTGCCAAATGTGAAGGATATCATTGCAAATGGAGATACAAAAGTATCGGTAACGTTAGCCTATGAGTACGATGTGTCTGTGGATTTTCGGCTTGTAGAAGATAAAGCGTTTGCCACAACGCTTCACCATTTTACAGGATCAAAAGATCATAATGTGCGTATGCGTCAATTAGCAAAAGAACGCGGTGAAAAAATTAGCGAGTATGGCGTTGAAAATGCGGAGACAGGCGAAGTTATGACTTTTGAGTCTGAACAAGCATTCTATGAACATTTTGGGCTGTCTTTTATTCCGCCGGAACTTCGTGAAGATGGAACGGAAGTAGATGCATTTGTAAAGCCTCAAACCCTTGTGACCTACGGTGCCGTAAAAGGTGATTTGCATATGCACTCCACGTGGAGCGACGGGGCGTATTCGATTGAAGAAATGGCGGAAGCATGTCGCGCACGAGGCTATGAGTACATGGCGATTACAGACCATTCTCAGTATTTAAAAGTAGCTAACGGTCTAACGCCTGAACGCATTCGTAAACAGCGTGAAGAAATTAATCGTTTAAACGCACAGTTCGATGATTTTACAATACTAGCAGGAATTGAAATGGATATTTTGCCTGATGCAACACTTGATTATGATGATGAACTGCTAGCTGAGCTAGATTTTGTTATTGCGTCCATTCACTCTAGTTTTTCGCAATCACGCGAAGAAATTATGAATCGCTTAAAGCAAGCGTTAAACAATGTTCATGTAGATTTAATCGCTCATCCGACCGGTCGTTTGATTGGTCGCCGCAACGGATATGATGTAGATATTGATATGTTGATTGAATTAGCTAAAGAAACAAAAACGGCTCTTGAACTAAACGCGAATCCAAACCGTTTAGATTTAGCCGCTGAACACATAAAAAAGGCCCAAGAGGCAGGAGTTAAAATTGCTATTAATACAGATGCTCACAATCTAGACATGCTAGAGCATATGGAAATTGGAATATCTACTGGAATTAAAGGCTGGCTTAAACCAGAAACGGTATTAAATACGTATAGTCTCAAAGAATTAACCGCCTTTTTAAATCGAAATAAATAAGCAACAGGAGGAATCAGTTTTGCAATCACGTATTTTTCATGTACTAGAGTTTAATAAAGTTAAGGAACAGCTTCAGAAAAAAGTAGCTTCTTCTTTAGGCCGAGAAAAAGTAGCGAATTTGATTCCCTCGACTCAGTATGAAGAAGTAGTCAAATGGCAGGAAGCAACAGATGAAGCTACAACCGTGCTGCGATTGCGTGGCAACGTACCGCTAGGGGGCATTTTTGACGTTCGACCTAGCGTGAAGCGCGCTGAAATTGGGGGAACGCTAAGCTCTAATGAACTTCTTGATGTAGCAAGCACTATTTATGCTGCAAGACAAGTCAAGCAGTTTATCGAGCAAGTAGTGGAAGACGAAGATTTACAGCTTCCAATTATAACTGAACATATCGAAAAACTAATGCCTCTTCCTGAGGTAGAACAAACAATTAAAATGAGTATTGATGAGAATGGTACAGTGCTAGACGGTGCAAGCGACCAGCTAAGAGGCATTCGTCAAAAACTTCGCTCAACGGAGTCTCGTATTCGAGAAAAGCTAGAGAGCCTTATTCGCTCCTCGTCTGCTCAAAAAATGTTGTCAGATGCAATTGTTACCATTCGAAACGAACGTTTTGTTATTCCTGTTAAGCAAGAATATCGCAGTGCGTATGGAGGCATTGTGCACGATCAGTCTTCATCCGGAGCAACTTTATTTATTGAGCCTCAGGCGATTGTGACGTTAAACAATGAGCTTCAAGAAGCAAAAGTAAAAGAAAAACAAGAAATTGAGCGTATTCTCATTGCTTTAACCGTTCAGGTAGCGGAAGTGGCAAATGAACTCCGTCAAAACGTTTATCTGTTAGGTGAGCTGGACTTCATGTTTGCTAAAGGGCGCTATAGCCATGAGCTAAAAGCTTCAAAACCTAAAATGAACGATCGAGGCTATATTAAGTTAGTGAAGGCAAAACATCCTCTTATTGCACAGGAAGATGTCGTTGCCAATGATATTGAGCTAGGTGATCAATATACGTCTATCGTTATTACAGGGCCAAATACCGGCGGTAAAACCGTAACGTTAAAAACACTTGGATTATTTACGTTAATGGCTCAAGCAGGTTTGCAGATTCCTGCGCTGGATGGATCGGAAATGGCTGTGTTTAAACACGTATTTGCTGATATTGGAGATGAGCAGTCGATTGAACAAAGTTTGAGTACCTTTTCATCTCATATGGTCAACATTGTAGATATTTTACAAAAAGTAGATCACGAAAGTCTGGTCTTGTTCGATGAATTGGGAGCAGGAACGGATCCTCAAGAAGGTGCAGCGCTTGCGATTTCGATTTTAGATCAAGTATATGAAAGAGGCGCTCGCGTAGTTGCGACTACTCACTATCCTGAATTAAAAGCGTACGGCTATAACCGTGAAGGAGTGGTCAATGCTAGCGTAGAGTTCGATATTGAAACATTGAGCCCTACTTACAAGCTGCTGATTGGTGTACCGGGCCGAAGCAATGCTTTTGAGATTTCAAAACGTTTAGGTTTAAGTGCTGAAGTAATTGAACGTGCCAAAGGCTATATTGGCTCAGAAACAAATAAAGTAGAAAATATGATTGCCTCTCTTGAAGATAGCCGTCGTCAATCTGAACACGAGCTAGAAGAAGCTGAAGAGCTAAGAAAAGAGGCTCAGAAGCTTCATAAAGAATTACAGAGTCAGATTATTGAGTTTAATGAAAAACGAGATAAGCTGTACGAAAAAGCTGAAGAAAAAGCTCAAGCCACAGTTAAAGCAGCATCTGAAGAAGCAGAGAAAATCATTAGCGATTTGCGTAAAATGAGTCAAAAAAATCATGCGCTTGTAAAAGAGCATGAATTGATTGAGGCGCGTAAGCGTCTAGAAGATGCAGTTCCAACTCTTGAAAAAAGTAAAAAGAAACCGGCTGTGCCGAAAAAACAAGAGCGCACTCTTCAAGCTGGAGATGAAGTGAAAGTCTTAAGCTGGGGACAAAAAGGAACGCTTGTGGAACGAGTAAGCAATAATGAATGGCAAGTACAAATGGGAATTATGAAAATGAAGGTGAAAGAAAAAGACCTCGAATATATCAGTTCTCCAAAACCTGTAGAAACGAAGCCGCTTGCTACGGTAAAAGGAAAAGATTATCATGTAAATCTAGAACTGGATTTAAGAGGAGAGCGCTATGAAAATGCGCTGATTCGAGTTGAAAAATATATTGATGATGCTTTATTAGCCAACTATCCGCGCGTTTCGATTATCCACGGTAAAGGAACTGGAGCTCTTCGTAAAGGTGTACAGGAATATTTGAAAAATCATCGTTCTGTCAAAAATATTCGTTTCGGAGAAGCTTCTGAAGGAGGTTCTGGCGTTACGGTTGTGGAATTTAAATAAAAGAGTGCTGAAATAAAGGTGTCAGTCGATGCGCTGAACAAGCATATATGAAGATAGAAAATCCGACATGGCTCATGGACTATGCTGGGTTTTCTATCTCTTTTAAGAACGATACAAGTAAAGGAAAGAGACCTGTCAGTTCATTACGTGGAGCGTAATATAAATTAGGAGTGATGCAAAAATGAGGGATTTTTGGAAAGACCCGTATATTGAATCCGCCGCTTATTACAGCGTGGTTGTCTTGAGCATTGTCGTCTTTCTTGTTGTGTTTGAGCTCGTTACTAAGTATAAGAATTGGGAAGAGATTCAAAAAGGAAATATGGCTGTTGCGATGGCAACAGGTGGAAAAATATTTGGATTAGCTAATATTTTTCGCTATTCGATTGAGCATAACGACAACTTGTTAAGAATGCTAGGGTGGGGAATATATGGATTCGTTCTTTTACTAGTCAGCTATTTTATTTTCGAATTTTTGACGCCGAAATTTCGAATCGATGACGAAATTGAACAAGATAACAGAGCCGTTGGGTTTATTTCACTTGTTATTTCAATCGGTATGTCCTATGTAATAGGAGCAGGGATAGGATAGGAGAGAGTCATGGAGAAGTTAGCGAAAATTTTACTCGTTTTATGCGGAGTGTTTATGCTTATTGGTCTTATCTATTTATCTATATAGCTTTTCCTAACATCATGATGACAGCAAAAAAGCTGACCTTAAAGCAGGTCAGCTTTTTTAATGACTACTTCCATACGTCTTCAGCAATTGAAATCACGTGCTTTACTTTATCCCACTGCTGTTCTTCAGTTAGTAAATTTCCTTCTTCTGTAGAAGCAAATCCGCACTGGGGACTTAAACAAATTTGATCAAGAGAAACAAATTCTGCCGCTTCAGCAATTCGTTTTTTCACTGCTTCAGGATCTTCTAAATCTCCAAATTTTGATGTGATAAGACCAAGGACAATCTGAAGATCATCTCGCTTTACATGTCGAAGAGGTTCGAATCCTCCTGAGCGTTCATCATCAAATTCTAAAAATAGTCCATCTACGTTTAACTGACTGAAAATAGCTTTGGACGCATTTTCATATCCGCCGCTTGCTGTATAAGTGGACTGGAAATTCCCTCTGCAAATATGCATTGTAATGACCATATCATCTGGCTTATGCGCAATGGATTCATTGATCGCATTTGTAAAACGTTTCAGTAATTCTTGGGGCGTGAAACCTTTTGACGCGATTTGTTCTTGTCCTTTTTCTGAGAAAAAGACTGCCCACGCAGTATCATCTAACTGTAAATAGCGGCATCCGGCATCATAAAATGCTTGAATGGCTTTTTGATATGTTTTAACTAAATCAGCAAAAAATACATCCGTATCCGAGTAAGAAGACTCTTCAATATGACCTCTGAAAAATAGCATATTAGGACTTGGAATGGTGAACTTAGCTACGTGTTCTTTTCCAGCAGCTTGATGAAGAAATTTATAATCTTCAATCATAGGGTGGTGATTAAAATCTAGTTTTCCAGTCACTTTTATACCGTGAGCTTTTGTTTGGACTCCGTGAAACTGAATTCCGGACTCTGCTTCGTAAAGTTCTACGCCAACAAGCTCTGACAGAAAATCAAAGTGCCACCACGCGCGGCGAAACTCACCGTCTGTGACGGCTTTTAATCCAATTTGTTTTTGCTTTTCTACGAGTTTACGAATTTCTTCATCTTCAATTGCTCGAAGCTGTTTCTTTGTCATTTCCCCGTTTTCCACTTGTAATCGTGCTTGTTTGATACGCTCGGGACGCAAAAAGCTTCCAACGTGATCTGCTTTGAACGGTCCTTTAGTCAATGTTGTTGTCAATTCATACAGCTCCTTAAAAAAATCTAATTTTTATTATATACAAAAAATTCGGATAATGTACAGGGGTAAATCCAATTTTTATTTATTACGCTGCAGGATGAAAGAGTGATTAGGTAGGAAAGAGAACATTCAATAACGATTGCATCTAAAAAAAGAATGAACTATAATTTTAATTAGAAAATTCTAATTTTTTATTTTTTTTGAGGGAGAGGATGCGTGTGGAATCCACCGAAAAGATATGGCTTTCTCAATATCCGGATGAAATACCTGCTAGGCTTCATTATGAACAAAAAAATTTAGCACAGCTTTTTGAAGAAGCAGTTCAAAAGGATCCTAAAAAAAGCGCAATCTATTTTCTAGGGAAAAAAATGACGTTTTCCCAGCTGCATCAAGATTCTCTGAAGCTGTCATCTTACCTTATTGAACTGGGATTAAAAAGAGGGGATAGAGTAGCCATTATGCTTCCAAATTGCCCTCAAGCTGTCATTTCCTTTTATGCGGTTCTGCTTGCCGGAGGAGTAGTCGTTCAAACAAACCCTTTGTATACGGAAAGAGAGTTAGAGTATCAGCTTAATGATTCAGAAGCGACCATGATTATTGCACTCGATTTGCTATATCCGCGTGTAGTAAAAATGAAAGCGTTAACAAAAATAAAACACGTAGTCATCACCTCTATTCAAGATTATCTCCCATTTCCCAAAAACATAATGTATCCATTTATTCAGCGCAAACAGCAGAAGATAAGCGTGGATGTGAGTCATACGGAGACTACTCATTTATTTAAACGTATTATAGATGAATCCTCTCCCGCAGTATGTAACGCTGAGGGAATTTCAGACGAAGATATCGCGATTTTACAATACACCGGGGGAACAACAGGTTTTCCAAAAGGAGTCATGCTTACTCATAAAAACTTGGTAGCCAATGCAACGATGTGTTCACATTGGTTATACCGCTGCAGGCATGGAAAAGAAAAAGTGCTTGGAATTATCCCATTTTTTCATGTGTATGGTTTAACAACGGTTCTTGTTTTATCGGTTTTGCAAAACTATGAGATGGTTCTTCTGCCTAAATTTGATGCAAAAACGACGCTCAAAACCATTCATAAGCAGCAGCCTACTTTATTTCCAGGTGCGCCGACGATTTACATTGCATTATTAAACCATCCTGATTTAGCAAAATACAACTTATCTTCTATTGATTCATGTATGAGCGGTTCGGCTCCACTTCCTGTGGAAGTGCAGGAGCAGTTTGAAAAGCTCACCGGAGGTAAATTAGTGGAAGGATATGGATTAACGGAAACCTCTCCTGTTACTCATGCTAATTTTCTTTGGAAAGAGAGGATACCAGGAAGCATTGGAGTGCCTTGGCCAGACACAGATGCCAAAATTCTCTCGTTTGAAACAGGTAAAGAAGCTGCTGTAAGCGAAGTAGGAGAAATTGCGGTTAAAGGTCCTCAGGTAATGAAAGGATATTGGAAGCAGCCTGAAGAAACGGAGGCTGTTATGCGAGACGGATGGTTGCTAACAGGTGATGTTGGCTATATGGATGATAAAGGTTATTTTTATGTAGTAGATCGGAAGAAAGATATTATTATTGCCGGGGGATATAATATCTATCCTCGAGAAGTTGAAGAAGTATTATATGAGCATGAAAAAATTCAAGAAGCTGTAGTGGTGGGTGTTCCTGACCCATATAGAGGAGAAACGGTGAAGGCTTACATTGTATTAAAAAATGGTGTAAGATGTACTGAAGAAGAGTTAAATGAGTTTTCTAGAAAGTATTTAGCTGCTTATAAAGTTCCGCGCCTTTATGAATTTCGAAATGAGCTTCCCAAAACAGCGGTCGGTAAGATTCTGCGACGAGCGCTGATTGATGAAGAAAATGAAAAGCATAAAAAGGCGACGTAATCGATCGTCGCCTTTGATTTTTTTCCTGAAACATAATTGACAGATACTTGCGGTTTCTTTATTATAAAGATATGAATGAATAATCATTCATATTTTAAAGGAGCGTATAAGATTGAGAAGAAATAAGCCAAAGTATAAACAGATTATCGATGCAGCTGTAGTAGTAATAGCAGAAAACGGATACCACAATGCTCAGGTTTCTAAAATTGCTAAGCAGGCTGGAGTTGCAGACGGTACGATATATTTATATTTTAAAAACAAAGAAGATGTCTTGATTTCCTTGTTTCAAGAGAAGATGGGACAATTTGTAGAAAAAATTTATGAAGAACTGGCGGGAATTGAAACCGCGGCAGAAAAACTTCATGTGTTAATTGACAAACATTTTTCGTTTCTAGCGGAGGATCATCATTTAGCTACAGTGACCCAGCTCGAACTGCGTCAATCGAACAAAGATTTAAGATTGAAAATTAACGATGTATTAAAAGATTATCTGACTCTCATTGATTCTATTTTGCAGACAGGAATCGAAACGGGTGAGTTTTCTGAAAATATAGATATTCGTCTTGCGCGACAGATGATTTTTGGAACGATTGATGAAACTGTCACAACATGGGTAATGAACGATCATCGATATGGTCTAATAGAATCGGTAGATAAAGTCCATTCCCTGCTGTTAAACGGCTGCAGCGGCTCATAATCGTAAGTGAGCCTGCTGCTCCCCTGCGAGGGGAAAAGCGCAAGGTAATGAAAATAGAAAGAAAGGGTGGCGTAAACAAATGGAAATTATCCAGGTTGAAACTGTTGATGCAATAAGTTTCATTACGTTGAATAGACAACCTGCTAACGCTTTGTCTCAAGACTTATTAAAAGATCTTTCAAGTGTTTTAAAACATTTAGAAGATAGTAAAGAGACAAGGGTTATCGTCATTAAAGGTGAAGGGAAATTCTTTTGTGCCGGTGCTGATATAAAAGAATTCACATCACTTCAGCAGGAAAAAGAATACGAGAAGCTTGCTGTTAACGGTCAAGAGCTCTTTGAGTATATTGAAAATTACCCAAAACCAGTGATTGCAGCTATTCATGGAGCTGCTTTAGGCGGAGGGTTGGAGCTTGCTATGAGCTGCCATATCCGTTTGGTAACAGAAAATGCTAAGCTGGGCTTGCCTGAGCTTCAGTTAGGGATTATACCAGGATTTGGAGGAACTCAGCGATTACCTCGTTATGTAGGAGTTCATAAGGCTTGTGAGATGATGCTGACAAGTGATCCAATATCCGGAAGCGAGGCAGTGGAGTTAGGATTGGTAAATGCAGCTTTTGAAGAAAGTCAGCTTATCAATGAAACATTTTTACTTGCTAGAAAAATTGCCAAAAAAAGCCCAATCTCTGTTAAAGCCACCTTGCAGCTGCTTCAGCATGTAAAAACAGATGCTTATTACAGCGGCATCAAAAAAGAAGCGCAGTTTTTTGGAAGCGTATTCAAAAGCAGGGATGCTCAAGAAGGCGTAGCCGCTTTTATTGAAAAGCGCCAGCCTAAATTTTTAGGAAAATAAGCTTAGGAGGGGAATTGAATGAATATTTACGTGTTAGTAAAAAGAACATTCGATACAGAGGAGAAACTTTCATTAAAAAATGGTCAAATTGTTGAAGATGGGGCTGAATTTATTATTAATCCTTACGATGAGTATGCAGTTGAAGAAGCTATTCAGCTAAAGGAAAAGCATGGCGGGGAGATTACGGTCGTGAGTGTAGGAGGGGAAGAATCAGAAAAAGAACTCCGAACAGCTTTGGCTATGGGAGCAGATAAAGCGGTTTTAATCAATACGGAAGATGACATAGAAGATGGCGATCAGTACACGACTTCTAGGCTGCTGGCACAGTACTTAAAAGAACAATCTCCTGACTTAATTTTGGCAGGAAACGTAGCGATTGACGGAGGTTCGGGCCAAGTGGGACCGCGCGTAGCAGAACAGTTAGAAATCCCTTATATTACGACGATTACAAAATTAGATATCGAAGGTGAAAAAGTGACTGTTGTACGCGATGTGGAAGGTGATTCCGAGGTTATCGAAACGTCGCTTCCTCTTTTAGTAACAGCTCAGCAGGGACTTAACGAACCTCGCTATCCATCTCTTCCAGGGATTATGAAAGCGAAGAAGAAACCGTTGGTTGAAGTGGAATTGGATGATTTAGATTTAGATGAAGATGATGTAGAAGCAAAAACAAAGACAATTGAAATTTATTTGCCTCCGAAAAAAGACGCAGGACGCGTACTACAAGGAGATATAAAAGATCAAGTGACAGAACTGGTCAATTTACTGCATAAAGAAGCAAAAGTCATTTAATAAGTCAAAAGTTAAAACAATGGGGGTATTGCAATGGGACGTAAAGTGTTAGTTCTAGGAGAAGCACGTGATGGGGGATTACGAAACGTATCGTTTGAAGCGATTTCCGCAGCGTCTACTGTAGCTGACGGTGGGGAAATTGTTGCAGCGTTAGTAGGAAAGGACGTAAAAGCTTTAAGTGAAGAGCTTATTGCATACGGAGCGAATAAAGTTGTTGTGACGGAGCATGAAGATTTAGCTGCTTACACATCGGATGGTTATGCTCAGGCGTTATTAGCCATCATTGAAAGTGAACAACCTGAAGCTATCGTATTTGGCCATACGGCTCTTGGCAAAGACCTAGCGCCAAAACTGGCAGCTCGCTTAGACAAAGGACTTATCTCAGATGTGACGGATGTAGAAGTTGGAGGGGATCAAGTAGTCTTCACCCGCCCAATTTATTCTGGTAAAGCATTTGAAAAGAAAATCATGACCGATGCTTTTACGTTTGTCACGATTCGTCCAAATAATATTTCACCGCTTGCAAAAGATGAGGGACGTACAGGCGATGTAGAGGATTTAAATGTTGAAATCAAAAACCTGCGTACAGTTGTAAAAGAAGTTGTACGGAAAGCAACGCAAGGGGTTGATTTATCCGAAGCAAAAGTCGTGATTGCAGGTGGTCGAGGTGTAAAAAGCACGGAAGGTTTTGGACCTCTCCAAGAACTAGCGGACGTGTTAAATGGAGCTGTTGGGGCGTCTCGCGGAGCGTGCGATGCAGATTACTGCGACTATTCTCTTCAGATCGGTCAGACGGGCAAAGTAGTCACACCAGATTTATACATTGCCTGCGGAATCTCGGGAGCCATTCAGCATTTGGCCGGCATGTCAAATTCAAAAATTATTGTTGCCATTAACAAAGATCCTGAGGCGAATATTTTTAAAGTAGCTGATTACGGAATCGTTGGAGATTTATTTGAAGTGGTGCCTCTGCTAACGGAAGAATTCAAAAAGCTGAAAGTACAGTCTGCGTAAGAGGCTGAGACAAAAGGATTTTAGACGAAGTGAAAAATGAACCATTGATCAAGATGTTTGATTAGTGGTTCGTTTTTTTGTTAGGGTAAACGCAGGTTTCATGTGTGTGGGTCTTTCTAGCAGTTGATTGGAGGGCAAGGCGAAGACTCCTGCAGAAAGCAAAGTCTTGCACAGAAATCATCTGCGGTGTCGCAAGCGGTTCAGCCCTTGTATACTATTCGTTCGTCTTTAGATAGGATTCATTTCGTTATGTCTCAGCCTCATGGAAAACGAAATTTTCTACGTATGTTTTTATGTGAATTGTACAAACTAGAGCGGAGAATAAACAGTATAAATGTAAGCAAAAAGTTAGCAAACCTTATTTGAAGGTGATATACTGTGAGTAGAATTTGGATATTGCATATATTTAGGAGGAATTAAAATGGCTATTGCACATGCTACAGATAAAAACTTTACAGATGAAATTAAATCAGGCCTAGTGCTTGTTGACTTTTGGGCACCATGGTGTGGCCCTTGTAAAATGATTGCTCCAGTTCTTGAAGAAATCGATGGCGAACTTAACGATAAAGTTAAAATCGTGAAAGTAGACGTTGATGAAAACCAAGAAACGGCTGGAAAATTTGGTGTTATGAGTATCCCAACTTTAGTATTATTTAAAGATGGAGAGAAAGTTGACCAAGTAGTTGGTTTCCAACCAAAAGAAGCATTAACAGAATTAATTAATAAACACGCGTAAGTCAAAACCTAGCTCAGGCTAGGTTTTTTCTTTTTCTCCACTTTTTCTCTTTTGGGAATACTTTTATTTAGCGAATATGCGTTCGTTTGTTTTATACTAGATGTAAGGAACACCGCCATAAATCCGGCTTATGTGCATGTATTGTAAAGCAGGAAAGAATGTAGATTACGCTTCATAAGCGAATGTATAGATGGACAGAGTAAGAGAAGAGGAAGGAGAAAAATATGAACGATTATTTAAAAGAAAAGCTGGCTATTTTACCGGATCAGCCCGGCTGTTACTTGATGAAAGATAAATATGGAACGGTCATTTACGTAGGAAAAGCAAAAGTATTAAAAAATCGAGTGCGCTCCTACTTTACCGGATCTCATGACGGAAAGACGCTTCGACTTGTAAACGACATTGTCGATTTTGAATATATCGTCACATCTTCTAATTTAGAAGCACTTATTTTAGAAATGAATTTAATTAAAAAGCATGATCCAAAATACAATATCATGCTTAAAGATGATAAGGGTTATCCCTTTATTAAGATTACAGCTGAAAAGCAGCCCCGACTTGTTATTACAAGAAAAATAAAAAAAGATAAAGGGAAATACTTCGGGCCTTATCCTAACGTTCAAGCTGCAAATGAAACAAAGCGGCTTCTTGATCGCATTTATCCATTAAGAAAGTGCTCTACCATGCCAGACAGACCTTGTTTGTATTACCATATCGGGCAATGCCTAGCTCCTTGCGTAAAAGAAGTAAAAGAAGAGCAAAACAAACAAATTATTGAAAATATCACGCGGTTTTTAAATGGTGGATATGAGCATGTCAAAACAGAATTAACTGAAAAAATGTTAAAAGCTTCAGAAGAACTTGACTTTGAACGGGCTAAAGAATATCGAGATCAAATTGCTCATATCGAAGCGACAATGGAAAAGCAAAAAGTAACGTTTAATGATTTTGTCAATCGAGATGTGTTTGGCTATTCTTATGATAAAGGCTGGATGTGTGTTCAAGTTTTCTTTATTCGCCAAGGGAAGTTAATTGAGCGAGAAGTTTCTATGTTTCCTTTTTATAAAGAGCCAGAAGAAGATTTCTTAACTTTTATCGGTCAGTTTTATGCCAAAAATATTAAGCCAAAAGAAGTAATGGTTCCAGCAACGATTGATGCAGAGTTGGCTGAGAAATTAGTAGAAGTAGAGGTTCAGCATCCAAAGCGAGGCAAAAAGAAAGAATTAGTAGAACTTGCGTGTAAAAATGCAAAAATTGCGCTCGGTGAAAAATTCTATTTAATTGAACGAGATGAAGAGCGCACGGTTGGCGCAGTTGAACGGTTAGGAGAAGAGCTTGGAATTGCCGCTCCTTATCGGATTGAAGCATTTGATAATTCAAATATTCAAGGGACAGATCCCGTTTCTGCGATGATTGTTTTTGTTGATGGGAAACCGGAAAAGAAAGAATATCGCAAATATAAAATTAAGACCGTAAAGGGACCAGATGATTACAGTTCCATGAGAGAAGTCGTTCGCAGACGGTATTCCAGAGCGTTAAAAGAGGGTCTTCCGCTTCCAGATTTAATTGTTGTAGATGGAGGCAAAGGGCATTTAGCTGCAGTACAGGACGTTCTCGAAAATGAATTGGGACTTTTAGTGCCTACAGCAGGTCTTGTCAAAGATGATAAGCACAGAACCTCCAACCTGATGATTGGTGAGCCTCCTCAAATCATACCGCTCGAACGCAATAGTCAAGAATTTTATTTGCTTCAGCGAATTCAAGATGAAGTTCACCGTTTTGCGATTACCTTCCACCGTCAAGTGCGCTCTAAGTCCGCTTTTCAGTCTGTTCTGGACGATATTCCGGGAGTGGGCGAAAAACGTAAAAAAGCTTTGTTAAAGTATTTTGGTTCGGTGAAAAAATTGAAAGAAGCAACGGTTGATGATATTCGAAATTCAGGTGTTCCTCAAAACATCGCTGAAAAAATTTATGAAACATTGCAAAAATAGTCTTGAAATAATAGAAAATATTTGATAAGCTATTAACTAATTTCATACGACACTTCATCAAATGAAGTGAAGATAGAGGTGCAAATTTAATCAGTACGTATCAGGAAGGGTATGAGCTCTTATGAATGATGCGGAAAGGGAAATTTGCCGAAGTGAACATTACCTCATAGTAATGATTGCTGGTTCTGCGTTGAATAAACGTAGGATTGTCAAGATGTAGATTCTTGGAGAGCTATCTCACGGCAGTGGACGGTTATGTTTTATAATTTTCGTTCGTTAAGCAATGAGAGCTCATCTCATTGCTTTTTTTATTGTCTGAGTAAAAAAATTTAGCTTCTCATCATCCTGCATATGCAAATTTATTGAAAAGGAATGAACAAAATTATGGCATTAATCGTTCAAAAATTTGGTGGAACATCTGTTGGTTCTGTTGAACGTATCCAACATGTAGCAAACCGTGTTATTCAAGAAGCAGAGCGCGGTAACCAAGTAGTTGTTGTTGTATCGGCAATGGGCAAAACTACAGATGCACTGGTGAAATTAGCAAGTGATATTACGGACAGTCCAAGCAAACGCGAAATGGATATGCTTCTTACAACTGGAGAACAAGTAACGATTTCCCTGTTAACAATGGCCCTTCAATATAAAGGGTATGAAGCAACTTCGCTAACAGGTTGGCAAGCTGGTATCCAGACGGAAGCAGTTCACAGCAATGCACGAATCCAGCACATTGACACGACTCGTATTCAAAGCCAATTAGATAGAGGCCGAATCGTAGTAGTAGCTGGATTCCAAGGCTGTTCAGGAGATGGTAGCATTACAACATTAGGTCGAGGCGGCTCTGACACGACGGCAGTAGCTCTTGCCGCAGCATTAAAAGCTGCAAAATGTGATATTTATACAGATGTAACAGGAGTGTTTACGACAGATCCGCGCTATGTAGAAGATGCTCGTAAGCTTCACTCTATTTCATATGACGAAATGTTAGAATTAGCTAATTTGGGAGCAGGGGTGCTGCATCCGCGCGCTGTTGAGTTTGCAAAAAATTATCAGGTACCGCTAGAAGTGCGTTCAAGCTTAGAAAACGAGAATGGAACGATTGTTGAGGAGGAAGTTTCAATGGAACAAAACTTAGTCGTAAGAGGAATTGCGTTTGAAGATAATATTTCACGAGTGACAATTGAAGGGTTAAACAACGAGTTGCAAACTCTTTCTACTATTTTTACAGCATTAGCAAAAGAACAGTTAAATGTGGACATTATTATTCAAAACGTAACGGCTAATAATCGTCTCTCTATCTCATTTTCTATTAAAACCGTAGACGTAGACGCCGCTCTTGCCGTCTTAAAAGAGTATAAATCTACTTTGGGATATACGCGTATTGAACATGAAAGCGGTTTGGCTAAAGTATCAATTGTCGGCTCTGGCATGATTTCTAATCCAGGCGTTGCAGCCGAAATGTTTGAAGTGCTGGCAGGAGAGAAAATTGAAGTGAAGATGGTCAGCACGTCTGAAATTAAAGTATCTACAGTTGTACCGCATGCTGATATGGTAAAAGCTGTTGAGACGCTTCACGTAGCATTTGAATTAGAAGAGCAGCAAGCAGTGCAAGTATAAAGAAGAGAAAAAAGACGTGGTATCTCCACGTCTTTTATATATACGTATTTCCTACTTTTTATAACGCTCCGCGCGTGTTTCGGTAGGTAAGATATCTTTTCGGTCCCACTGCACGGAAATCAGCACTTTTCCGTTCTTTTCTTTATGTGTTAAGTAGGCTTCTGTTAGGCAGTTGTTTTGACGCTGAATCTGTTCAGCCACAAATCCTGACTCAAGATGAAACGAACAAGTTTCCTGCTGAAATCTTTTGCTGACCACATCACCTGATAACTCAAGCTCGAGTGAATATTTATCTTTTTTTGCAAGCGTCAGTGTTCCCCAGGAAGCTGCTTTAAAAAAAGCGACGATTTCATCCATTGTATTTAATGGGTATTTCCGAGCAAGGTGTTTTCCTGCCCAGTATGAAATGGTATTTGTTTCGTCTCCAAGAAGCTCTGGAATTAACACGTCACGCAAAAGGCTGTATCCGAAATATGAAACGTGATCAAGAGTTCTCTCTGTTTCAGCTGTGACATTAGGTTCTGATGTTTCCATCGTCTCTTCAAGTTCTTGCTGTGATTCTGTTTGTAAATTGCTCATGCTTTCCCCTCTTTCTTTACTACTATTATATACAAATCTAAAAAACCTCTCACGCATTTTTTTAATAAAATGTAAGAGGATCTTTATTATGGTAAAAAGAGTTAGATGTAAAGATGAAAAATCCATAATATACCTTTTAAAAGGGTACTTTTACCTGTGTAAATGTTTTGTGAACTTGTTTACAATAAAAGCATAAAGTAAACGCTTACTTATTTGTGGCAAGCAATATTATAATAGAAAGAAAAAATCTGTAACATCAATACAGTAAGCGTTAACAAATATAAAATTTTATAAATTTATATTTTATAGAAGATTTAAACATCTTGCCTTGACGCTCTTAATCGATGGGAGTAAAATTAACCTGTCACATACTTTATTAGGAAATGCAAAGGTTTTCATTTCCTGTATTCACGATTAATCTATTTGTCTAGTGGGAGTAAGAAAGTTCTTCACAAACTATGTTCATTTAACTAAGGGGGGTCTACGCAGATGGCGGCAAACAGAGAGTTTCAATATCGGAGAATCCATTCATTACTTGGGGTAATACCAATCGGGATTTTCTTAACACAGCATTTAGTTGTGAATCATTTCGCGACAAAGGGAGAAGAATCATTTAATCAAGCAGCTCACTTCATGGAGAGCTTACCTTTCCGCTATGCTCTAGAAATTTTCATTATTTTCTTACCAATCGTTTTTCACGCAATATACGGTCTTTACATCGCATTCACTGCTAAAACAAACGTTAACAACTACGGTTTTTTCCGTAACTGGATGTTTATCCTTCAGCGTGTTTCAGGTGTAATCACACTTATCTTCATCACATGGCACGTATGGGAAACCAGAATACAAGCTGCGCTTGGAAAAGAAGTAGATTTTCAAATGATGGAACGAATTTTAAGCAACCCGGCAATGCTTGCATTCTACATAGTTGGTGTTGTATCTACGATCTTCCACTTTGCAAACGGTCTATGGTCATTTGGAGTTAGCTGGGGGTTAACTGTAACACCACGTTCTCAAAGAATTTCAACTTATGTGACATTAGCAATCTTCTTAGCACTTACATTTGTAGGTGTTCGTACATTATTCGCATTTGCATAAAATTAAGGTTTTGAAGGAGTGGGGTTCCGATGAGTAACGGAAAAATCATCGTAGTCGGTGGCGGTTTAGCTGGCTTGATGGCAACAATAAAAATTGCTGAGTCTGGCAAGCAAGTAGATTTATTTTCACTAGTTCCGGTAAAAAGATCTCACTCAGTTTGCGCGCAAGGTGGAATCAACGGAGCCGTAAACACGAAAGGTGAAGGAGATTCACCATGGGAACACTTTGATGACACAGTGTACGGCGGAGACTTTTTAGCCAACCAGCCACCTGTAAAAGCAATGTGTGAAGCAGCTCCTGGTATTATTCACTTACTTGACCGCATGGGTGTTATGTTTAACCGTACTCCTGAGGGTTTGTTAGACTTCAGACGATTTGGCGGGACGCAGCATCACCGTACGGCTTTTGCTGGAGCAACAACGGGTCAACAATTATTGTACGCATTAGATGAGCAGGTTCGTCGTTATGAAGTTGCCGGACTTGTGACAAAGTACGAAGGATGGGAATTCTTAGGTGCTGTTCTTGACGATGAGCGCAGCTGTCGCGGAATTTCTGCACAGAATTTAAAATCAATGGAAATTAAAACGTTCCCAGCTGACGCGGTTATTATGGCTACAGGTGGACCTGGAATTGTTTTTGGAAAATCGACGAACTCAGTTATTAATACAGGTTCAGCGGCATCTATCGTGTATCAGCAAGGTGCATATTATTCAAACGGAGAGTTTATTCAAATTCATCCAACTGCTATCCCAGGAGATGATAAGCTTCGTCTTATGAGTGAATCTGCTCGTGGAGAAGGCGGACGCGTTTGGACATATAAAGACGGTAAACCTTGGTATTTCTTAGAGGAAAAATATCCTGCATACGGTAACTTAGTACCTCGTGATATTGCAACTCGTGAAATTTTTGACGTCTGCGTAGCGCAGAAGTTAGGAATCAACGGAGAGAACATGGTTTATCTGGACCTTTCACATAAAGATCCAAAAGAGCTAGACATTAAACTTGGAGGTATCATCGAAATCTATGAAAAATTCATGGGCGATGATCCGCGCAAGGTACCAATGAAAATTTTCCCAGCCGTACACTATTCAATGGGCGGTTTATGGGTGGATTACGATCAAATGACAAATATTCCTGGCTTATTCGCAGCTGGTGAGTGTGATTATTCACAGCACGGAGCGAACCGTTTAGGAGCAAACTCATTATTATCAGCTATTTATGGTGGTATGGTTGCCGGTCCTAAAGCGGTTGAATACATCAATGGTTTAGAAAAGAGCGCAGATGCTATTTCTTCAAGCGTATATGATCGTCATGTGAAAGAAGAAGAAGAGAAATGGAACAATATCATGAATCTTCAAGGTACAGAAAATGCATACGTTCTTCATAAAGAGCTAGGGGAATGGATGACTGACAACGTGACAGTCGTACGATACAATGACAAACTGTTAAAAACAGATGAAAAGATTCAAGAATTAATTGAACGCTATGATCGTATTAACATTAATGATACAGCTAAATGGAGTAATCAAGCGGCAACATTTACTCGTCAGTTGCAAAACATGCTTCAGCTTTCACGTGTTGTAACGCTAGGAGCTTACAACCGTAACGAAAGTCGCGGTGCTCATTATAAGCCAGATTTCCCAGATCGTAACGATGAAGAATTCTTAAAAACAACAATGGCATCTTTTGTGGATAAGAAAACGGCTCCTTCTTTCCATTATGAAGAGGTAGACGTATCGTTAATTAAACCGCGTAAACGCGACTACACAAAGAAAAAAGATGAAAAACCAAAAAAACAACAAGAGGGGGTTCGTTAATCAATGAGTGAACAACAAACAGTCCAAAAGACAGTGCGCTTCATTATTACACGTCAAGATTCAGCTGAATCTGCTCCTTACAATCAGGAGTTTGAAATTCCGTATCGTCCGAATATGAACGTTATTTCAGCACTGATGGAAATCAGACGTAACCCTGTTGATGCTTCAGGTAAAGAGGTTGCTCCGATAAACTGGGAAATGAACTGTTTAGAGGAAGTATGCGGAGCCTGTTCAATGGTCATCAACGGTAAACCTCGTCAGTCATGTACAGCTCTTGTTGATAAACTAGAACAACCAATTCGCTTACAGCCAATGAAAACATTTCCTGTGGTTCGTGATTTGCAAGTAGACCGCAGCCGTATGTTTGATTCACTAAAAAAAGTAAAAGCATGGGTTCCAATCGATGGCACATACGATTTAGGTCCAGGACCGCGTATGCCTGAAAAGAAACGTCAGTGGGCGTATGAGTTATCCAAATGTATGACATGTGGCGTTTGCTTAGAAGCTTGTCCAAATGTAAACGACAAGTCAAACTTCATCGGTCCAGCACCGCTTTCTCAAGTTCGCCTGTTTAATGCCCATCCAACCGGTGCGTTAAATAAAGGAGAACGTTTAGAGACGATTATGGGTGATGGAGGACTAGCGAACTGCGGGAATTCTCAAAACTGCGTTCAATCATGCCCAAAAGGAATTCCATTGACTACTTCAATCGCAGCTTTGAACCGCGATACAACAATTCAAGCATTCAGAAGTTTCTTTGGTAGCGATCAAGTATAATCACTCAAAACCTCTCCATGCGGAGAGGTTTTATTTTGTCTATGACGAACGGAGGAAATACAGATGAATAATATTTCGTATATTGAAGACATGGATCATTGGAAAGAGTCATTTTCGTTTAAGCAGGAGATCAAGGTAAGATTTTCGGAAACAGATATGTTTGGGCATTTAAATAATACGGTTCCTTTTGTTTATTTTGAACAAATACGTACGGAATTCTTTCACCATATTGGCTTTATGCAAAAGTGGACGAGTGAGCATGAGGGAACGATACCGGTGGTGGCTGATTTGCAGTGCGATTATGTCAAACAAGTGTATTTTGGCAACATGCTATCTGTTTTTGTAAAAGCTCATAGAATTGGACGTTCGTCGGTTGATTTACACTATATGATTCAAAATGAGCAAAAAGAGGTTGTACTCACCGGGAGAGGAACAATGGTGCAAATTTCTAAAGAAACAGGAAAAAGCGTCCCGTGGAATGAAGAGATGAAAAGGTGTTTATCAAATATATGAAAATGGCTTGAAGGCTCTTTCTTCAGGCTTTTTTTCTTTTTTAAAGGTGAAAAAGAGTTTTTTGCATATTTTTTCTAAAACTAGTAACCGCGTAGGCATACCGCACATAAGATATGTTGACTAAATTTACACCCATCCGATAGTTCAACTCAGGATCAGGCAAGGAGGGTTACATTGAAAGAAAAAGAGTTTCAACCTAAACCGCTACTTACAAAGCGTGAACGAGAAGTATTCGAGCTTTTAGTACAGGACAAAACAACAAAAGAAATCGCGAGTGAACTATTCATTAGCGAAAAAACAGTTCGAAATCATATTTCTAATGCGATGCAAAAGCTTGGAGTCAAGGGGCGTTCTCAAGCAGTCGTAGAACTCCTTCGAATGGGAGAACTTGAACTATAACATGAGCTGGCTTTCTTCTTAGAAAGCCAGCTTTTTGTATATTTTTTTCAGTGTCGCATACATATCTAAAAAGAATAACGTTAAGAAAAAATTATAAAAAAGGTAAATCTTTATAAAAAAAACTTATTGCTTGAAATTGAATTTCAGAGTACGTATACTTTTAAGTAAGGAGATACTAGTTCAGAAGAAAGAGAGGTGAGATGATGAAAAATATATGGATGAGCTTATTGTTATGCATGATATTCTGTTTGCCTTTTGCGAGTTTGCCAGATAAATTTATTGATAACGACTTTGAAAAAGTGAAGGTCACAAAAAGTTCGGTTCAGCATTACACGGATATCGTGCACATGTCTCCAGGAGCTAAGCACAGCGTTAAACAAATAGGATCTCTCATACAAAGTGTGATAGTAACTTTTGCTTTAGTATGGGTGAGTGCCAAACTCATCATTCCGACGCATCAAATTGCGTATTTTATCCTCAAGAAAACACTTTTTTACCCAAAAATCTTTCAATCAAGTTACCTCAATTAAATAAAAAAGGTTGAAATTTCAACAGCCTTTTCTTCAAACCTAAAATTACCAACTATTCTTAGGCTTATTTGCTATGCGGATTTTCTAGGCAAATAACGCGGCAAAATTAAAAAATTCTTTTTAAAAACTTTATAGGAGTGATCATTCAATGATGATTAAAGAAACGGAGTTACCAGGAATCGGCCGTAAATTTGAAATTGAGACAAGCGGAGGAAACCGCGTAGTCGTTATCATTCATGATGATGGAAGACGTGAAATCTATCACTTCGATCAAAAAGATTTAGAAGAAAGCATTTTTGACATTACGTTAACAGATACGGAATCAAGACAGCTAGCTGCAATTTTAGGCGGCATGATTTACAAGCCAAAAGCAATGGAAACCATTGAAGTGGCATTCAATGACTTAGTTATTGAATGGTACAAAGTTGAAAAACAAGCGAAAGCTCACAGTAAAACAATTGGTGAAATTGACGTTCGCAGCAATTATGATGTCACTATCATCGCCGTCATTAAAAACACGCAAAAAAAATTATCAACTCCAGGACCAGATACGTTAATTGAAGAAGGAGATACGCTTGTTATCTCTGGAGAACGAGGAAATTTAAAAACGCTCATTAAAGAATTGCTTTCACAAGGAGGTAGTTCATAATTGGATCATTTAGTATTTGAAGTTGGGACAGCTTTGTTACTAGTAGCTTTAGCGGCTATACTAGCACATAAATTTAAATTTACGATTATTCCATTCCTCATTCTGCTGGGCATGGCGGTCGGTCCCCATGCTCCTGAGTTTGGTTCATTCAGTTTAAAGTTTATTGAAAGCCAAGAGATTATTGAATTCATGGGGAGAATTGGAGTTCTCTTTTTACTCTTTTATTTAGGATTAGAATTTTCAGTTGGAAAGCTAATTAAATCAGGCAGGTCCATCGCGGTGGGAGGATCTATTTATATTTTAATTAACTTCACTTTAGGATTATTGTATGGATACCTGACAGGAAATCCTCTTCTTGAAGTGCTGATTATCGCTGGAATTATTACGATTTCGTCCAGCGCAATTGTCGCAAAAGTATTGGTTGATTTAAAACGAACAGCGAATCCAGAAACGGAACTGATATTAGGGATCATCATGTTTGAAGATATTTTCTTAGCCGTTTATCTTTCTGTCGTTTCAGGGTTGGTGCTTGGAGACCACGGATCGCTTGCTGGATCTTTAACATCTATTTTAATTGCGTTTGGCTATATGATGCTGTTCTTTATCATTGCTCGAAAAGCCACGCCGCTGCTAAATAAACTTTTAAATATTTCATCAAACGAAATCTTTATAATCGTCGTTTTTGCGGTATTGTTTTTTGTGGCAGGCTTCTCAGAAACAATTCACGTGGCAGAAGCAATTGGTGCGTTATTGCTTGGACTTGTATTTTCTGAAACGGAACATCGCGATCGGATTGAACATCTTGTCGTACCGTTTCGTGATTTCTTTGGAGCTATCTTTTTCTTCAGCTTCGGGTTAAGTATTGATCCTCTTACGCTGTGGGATGCAGGATGGCTTGCGCTTGGCGCAGTTGCGCTTACGATCATTGGTAACTTTACAGCCGGTATGATTTCAGGAAGAAAAAGCGGGCTGTCACACAAGGCCTCTACCAACATTGGGTTAACGATTATGTCACGAGGCGAGTTTTCGATCATTATGGCTAACATTGGAATTGAAGGAGGATTATCCGCAATTCTTCAGCCATTCGCCGCGCTTTATGTATTGATCTTAGCTATTATTGGCCCTTTGTTAACGAAGGAGTCTAAGCATATATACGGATTTTTAAACTCAGTATTTAAATGGAAAAAGCCAAATCCTCAAGAATCAAAGTGATAAAATATATAAAACGCAGTTGACAAATCGGATTAATATGATAAAATTCAAAATAATCCAATAACAAATCAGTTAAATATAGCAACGGGCTGATCGGTCAACCGAAAGCTCCTACCTTTTTCAGGTAGGAGCTTTTGTGTTTTTAGATGAACGAGCTTTTAATTTAAAAATTCAAGGAGGAGGAACTGCTGTGAGTGTTGTCATTCAATCTGTTAACCGCTCATTTCAAAAAGGAGAACAAGTAACTCAAGCATTGCGAAATGTAAATCTTACGATTAATAAAGGTGAATTTATCACCGTTATTGGTCCGAGCGGGTGCGGAAAAAGTACACTGCTTAAAATGATTGCAGGACTTGATATGGATTATGAAGGGCGTATTGAAATCAACGGGAAGTACATAGCCGGACCTAGCATTAAACAAGGAATGATCTTTCAAGAACACCGCTTGTTCCCTTGGCTTAATGTAGAGCAAAATATAGCGGCTGACTTATCGCTGAAAGATTCGAACGTTCGGCGCCGCGTAGATGAGTTAATTGATATTGTCAGGCTGAAAGGATTTGAAAAAGCTTATCCTCGAGAACTATCTGGGGGGATGTCTCAACGAGTTGCTATTGCGCGTGCTCTTTTAAGAAATCCAGAGGTTTTATTGTTAGATGAACCGTTTGGTGCGTTAGATGCTTTTACGCGCACTCATTTGCAAGATGTGCTGCTAGACATATGGAAAAAAGAAAAAACAACCATGATTTTTGTTACCCATGATTTAGATGAATCCATTTACTTGGGAACTAAAATTGTGATTATGAGTGCCAGACCAGGAGAAATTAGCCGGGTCGTTCCAGTAGAAATTAGTCATCCGCGAAAAAAGACAGAGTTACCGTTTCAGCAGCTAAGGCAGCAAGTACTGAAAGAATTTGAAGAAGCAGGAGAACATTAAAGATTCAATAAGACAGAGAAGGGGACAGAACAGATGAAAAAACTACTTTTAACCGCAGCTATTGTACTTGTTCTCGCATTGGCTGGGTGCGGGACGAAAGAAAAAGCGAGCGGAGAAGATTCAAAAAACGTTACAATTAATATTGGTATCCAACAAAGCTTAGGTCCTTTAATGCTGGCACAAAACCAAAAATGGTTTGAAAAAGAATTTAAAAAAATAGGTTTAAATGTTAAATGGACAGAGTTTCAAAGCGGTCCTCCGCAATTTGAAGGTTTAGCATCTGGACATTTGGATTTCGGCCAAGTTGGAAATTCACCGGTTATTTCTGGTCAAGGCGCAGACATTCCGTTTTTAGAAATTGCTAATTCCAGCGACGGGTTGAAAGGAAATGCCATTTTAGTAGGGAAAAACAGCAAGATTAAAAGCGTAAAAGATTTAAAAGGTAAAAAGATCGCGGTTGCGAAAGGAAGCAGCGGTTTTAATTTATTGTACAGAGCTCTTGACCAAAATGGGTTGAAGCCAAGTGATGTAAAGATTATTCAGCTTCAGCCAGACGAAGCTCAGCCAGCATTTGAAAATGGATCAGTGGATGCATGGTCAATCTGGGAACCGTTTATCTCACTGCAAAACTTAAAAAATGAAGCTCGCATTTTAGCAGACGGCGATTCATTAAAGGTTGCTTCACCAGGTTTTACTATTGTAAGAGAAGGCTTTGCAAAAGATCATCCAGAGTTAGTCGTTAAGTTTTTACAAGTTTATCAAAAAGCGCTTGAATGGCAAAACGAACATTTTGAAGAATCTGTGGATATTTTAGCAAAACAAAAAAATCTAGATAAAGACGTAGTAAGACAAGTGTTAAAAAATAATCCTGCCTATAATCGCCCAACCTCTAAAGAAATTATTGCAGAACAACAGCGGACAGCTGATTTTCAACAATCTTTAGGCGTTATTAAAAAGAAAATTGATACTGGAGATGTCGTTGATAATTCATTTATTGAAAAAGCATTAAAAGACAAATGAGGTGATGAAAATGAGTAAAACATCTGTGGTTTCAGGACACGTCCAGTCTTCAGCAGCTCACTTGCAAAAAATGAAAAAAAGAAAGGAAGAAGCGAAAAATAAGCAGGGGATTTTTCTTCGTTCTCTTGTCGTGCCACTTCTGCTTATTGTCGTGTGGCAAATCATTGGTTCTGCGGGCTATGTATCCAAAACTGTACTTCCTACACCTGTTGATATCATACTTTCTTTCAAACAGCTCATCGTATCTGGAGAACTTGGAGCTAACCTTCAAATCAGTATTTTGCGTGCTGCCATAGGTTTTGCCGTTGGAGCTGGACTAGGGTTACTATTTGGTGTAATTGTCGGTTTCTCAAAGAAAACGGAGCACTATATGGATCCATCTATTCAAATGCTTAGAACTGTTCCTCACCTTGCGTTGGCGCCTTTATTTATCTTATGGTTTGGCTTTGGTGAAATTTCAAAGATATTGCTAATTGCAAACGGTGCATTTTTCCCAATCTATGTTAATACGTATCTAGGCATTCGCGGCGTTGATTCGAAATTATTTGATGTTGCTCGTGTTCTTCAATTTAGTAAATGGAAACAAATCACAAAACTCATTTTACCAGCTGCTCTTCCTAATATTTTACTTGGTGTCCGATTGTCTTTAGGTATTGCATGGCTCGGACTGGTAGTTGCTGAATTAATGGGAGCAAGTGAAGGTGTAGGATACATGATTATGGATGCTAGACAGTTTTCTCAAACGGACGTAGTTTTTGTCGGAATTATTATTTTTGCTGTTGTAGGCAAATTAACCGATTCATTTGTCCGAGTATTAGAAAAGCGTCTTCTTAAATGGAGAGACAGCTACGCAGGTGAAAAATAAAAGAAGGATTTATATACGTATTAATCCTTGTAAATCTATCAGTTTTATAAGTTAAAAGGAGAGATGATAATGATCCAGGTTACAATTATTACAGGAAGCCCTTCAAAGCAATCAAGGTCAGCTGCTTTAAGCAAGTATATTGCAGCATATCTACAAGATGAAAAATATGAAGTGAAAACCGTGCATGTTCGTGACTTGCCCGCTGAAGACTTAATATATGCTAACTTTTCTAGCCCTGCGATTCAAGAAGCTCAAAAGAAAGTGGCAGATGCTGATGCCGTTATTATTGTCAGCCCAATTTATAAAGCTAGCTACACAGGAATTTTAAAAACATTTTTAGATTTAATACCTGAAAAAGGTTTGCACAATAAAACCGTGCTGCCGATAGCCACAGGTGGAACCATTGCTCACCTACTGGCTCTTGATTATGTATTTAAGCCGACTTTATCCGTTTTAGGAGCTACTGCTCTTATTCATGGAGTTTATATTGTTGATTCTGAGGTGGCCTATACGAAAGAAAATGAAATTGAGTTTATTGCGGAAGAAGCAGAAGTGAGAATTAAACGTTCATTAAAAGAGCTGGGATATCATCTAGAACAAACGAAAAGGAGTGTTGAATCATGAAAATGTTATGGTTTATTCCTTCCCATGGAGATGGAAGATATTTAGGGACAAATCGAGGAGGTCGTTCAGCAGACTATTCATATTTTCGGCAAGTTGCTCAAGCAGCTGACCGGTTAGGGTTTGAAGGAGTTTTGATTCCAACGGGGAAATCATGCGAAGACCCGTGGCTATTGGCTGCTTCACTTATACCTGAAACAGAGCGTTTGAAATTTTTAGTAGCGGTACGTCCCGGCATTATGGCTCCTTCCGTGGCAGCGCGCATGACCTCGACTCTTGATCGAATTTCAAAAGGTCGTTTACTAGTTAACGTAGTAGCAGGAGGAGATCCAGCAGAATTAGTCGGAGACGGCCTTTTCTTATCACATGATGAACGTTATGAAGCTGCGGATGAATTTTTAGATGTGTGGAAAGGGTTATTGGCTGGAGATACGGTTAATTATGAAGGAAAACATATTCATGTAGAGAACAGCGAGCTGTTGTATCCACCTGTTCAAAAACCTTCTCCACCTATTTATTTTGGCGGATCTTCACCCGCAGGACAAAAAGTTGCAGCAAAACATTCTGATGTGTATTTAACGTGGGGCGAACCTCCTGAACAAGTAAGAGAAAAAATAACGGCTGTGAGAAAGCAAGCAGAAGCAGAAGGCAGAACCGTTAAGTTTGGGATTCGTTTGCATATTATTGTACGCGAAACGGAAGAAGAAGCTTGGCAAGCAGCCGATCGATTAATTCAGCATTTGGACGACGACACGATTCAAGCTGCACAGCGTACTTTTGCTAGGTATGACTCAGTCGGGCAGCAGCGAATGGCGAGCCTTCACAGAGGAACCCGAGAGGAACTTACGATTAGCCCTAACTTATGGGCAGGTGTAGGGCTCGTCCGGGGAGGCGCAGGAACTGCACTAGTAGGCAGTGCTGAAAATGTAGCGAAACGAATAAAAGAATATGAAGCTTTAGGAATTGAATCTTTTATTTTATCAGGCTATCCGCATTTAGAAGAGGCTTATCACGTAGGAGAGTTATTGTTCCCGCTTTTAAATATTGATGACGGTGAAGGAAAGAGTGAAAGCATCGGTGAGATTATTGCAAACGATAGGTTTCCAAAAGCTTCAACGTCGTAAAAGAAGAACCGGTGAAAAATTCACCGGTTCTTCTTTTACATTCATCTCAGCCGAGAGACGAGTTCGTTAAATTGTTGGTTTAGGTTTTTCAGGTGCAGCTTGTTTATCTTTTCGACTTTCTTGAATATATACTTTAAAGAGAAAAATATTTAAACAGCCCAGTGTGAGGAATAACGGTGCAAAATAATATTCTTGAGACATAAGTAGGACGAAAACGCTTCCAAAACAGAACAGAGAACTAAACATAAAGTAAAACTGTAAGAATCTTCTCATTTTAGTCGCCTCCTATTCTTTTTCTTCTTACAATTATTATATCAAATACTTTCCAAAAAAGACACAAAATATTCACAAAATGTTCAATTTTTTTCTTATTTACCTATTGATTTTTTTGTCGATATGTAAATTTAGTGGGTTGTAATACCAATTAATTCCTGATCTTAACTTTCCGATGGAAAGTTTATGTAAAATTTTATATGATAGAGAAATGGTATTGAAAAAAGGGGGAAAATCATCATGAGACGAATTGGGTGGCTATTTTTTACTATGGCAATTCTCTTATTAATAACTGCCGGTTGCTCAAATGATCAACAGAAAGCACAGGATCGATTTGATAAATATGTAGCTATGTGGAATAAAGAAGATTTTAAAGGCATGTATGGATACTTGTCTAAAGATGCTAAAAAGACGATTTCAGAAAAAGATTTTGTGAATCGATATAAAAATATCTATGATGCAATTGAAGCGGACAAGCTTAAAGTGAAGGCAAGTAAAATAGAAGACTTAGAAATAAAAGACCATAAAGCTGTTTTACCTTTTGAAGTAAACATGAACTCTGTAGCCGGTGAAATCTCATTTAAAGAAAATGCTGCTGTGGTTCAAGAAAAACAAGGGGATACAGAGAATTGGTATATTAATTGGAAGCCTAATATGATTTTTAAAGGACTTAAGCAAGGAGAGCAAGTAAGAGTAGCTACTCAGTCAGCCGTGCGTGGAGAAATTATGGATCGTTCAGGGAAATATTTAGCTCAAAACGGAGAAGCGATTCAAGTTGGAGTTGTTCCCCAGCAGTTTTCTAAAGGCGGCGAGCAAGCGATACAACAATTAAGCAAGACTCTTGCTCTTTCAGAAAAAAGTATTAATCAAGCACTGAGCGCTTCTTGGGTGAAAGAGAATCAATTTGTTCCTATTAAAACAGTTAGTCAAAAAGACGCCTCTAATTTAGAGAATTCTTTGAAAAAAGTAGAAGGCATTCAACAAAAAAAGGTAAATGCGCGCGTATATCCTTGTGAAGAAGCGTGTGCCCATTTAGTTGGATACGTTGCGCCTGTCACAGCGGAATATTTAAAAGAGCATAAAGATGAAAGCTATAATGCTCAGTCTAAAGCTGGAATGATTGGCTTAGAGTCTTTATATGAAGATAAGCTTCGTGCTCGAGACGGCGTCACGATTTATACTGTAGATAAAGATGGTAATAAAAAGAATGAAATTGCAAAAATGAATCCAAAAGACGGGGAAAGCATTCAAGTTACGGTAGACACGAATGTTCAAAAATCCCTTTATGAACAGTTAAAAGCTGAAAAAGGAGTAGCTACTGCTCTTCAACCTAAAACGGGAGAAATATTAGGTCTTGTAAGCACGCCAGCTTTTGATCCGAATTCTTTTTCTTTTGGAATCGATGCTAATACGTACCAATCCCTTTCAACGAATCCCGATAAGCCGTTAATGAATCGCTTTACCAAAACGTATTCCCCGGGATCTACATTTAAGTTAGTCACGGGAGCTTTAGCGGTTGATGAAGGTGCGGTAAATCCAAACGAAAGTATATCAATCAGCGGGAAGAAATGGCAAAAAGATAAAAGCTGGGGAAATTTCTACGTAACACGAGTGGGAAGCAAGCCGAATGTTAATTTACGTGATGCTTATGTTACATCTGATAATATTTATTTTGCGCAGACTGCTTTGAAGCTAGGTTTAGACAAATTTAACAGTGGTTTAAAACAGTTTGGGTTCAATCAAAAAATGCCTGTTAATTATCCTTTTGAAACGTCTAAAATTGCAGGTGATCAAGATATTAAAGATGAGGGAGTATTAGCAAACTCTGGCTATGGCCAGGGGAAACTGCAAGTGAATCCTCTCCACTTGGCATTGATGTATACATCGATTGTAAACGATGGAAACATAGTAAAGCCTATTCTTATGAACGGTAATGAGAGTGGAATATGGAAAAAACAAGTAATATCTAAAGAAACGGCGCAATTAATTCAAAATGATTTAGTTGATGTCATTGAAGATAAAAACGGTACGGGTCATGCTGCAAAGATAGATGGGTTAACCCTAGCTGGAAAAACTGGAACGGCAGAATTAAAGAAAACTCAAGGTGAAAAAGGGCAGGAAAACGGCTGGTTTGTAGCTGTGGATACAAAACAGAAAAACCTACTCGTTTCAATGATGGTTGAAGGAGTAGAAGATAAAGGCGGAAGTCATTACGTCGTGCCGAAAGTAAAAAATGTATTTCAGCAATATAATAAGTAAATAATAAAAGCCAGTTCTAAAGGAGCTGGCTTTTATTATTTACACAAGGGGAGTAATGTTAAGTTTTTGTAAATCCCAGTTTTATACAAACTCTGAAAACCCTTATTTTAAAAGGAATGAACGTATTATTGTTAATGTATTGTAAAGAGACCTAAAAAAATGTGTTTGAAAAGTTATTGACAATTAACAATAATAGGAGTAATTTTTGACTTGGCGTAAAAAAATGAATCGCATAACCTATAAGTAAAAGAACCACCTTTTGGGACTTTTGCTCTGGTAAACGTTTGTTTTTTTAGAATTTTTTGATACACAAGAGAGGTGGTTTCTCTCGTTATAGTAATGAACAGCTAAGTTTTATCCATTACTTTAAATGAAAAAAGAAACTAGAACACATATAAAAAGATAGAGAGAAAAAACGAGTGGTAAAGTTTCGATAAATTGGATGGAGGATTGCAACGTGATCAAAAGAAAAAAAGACAAGTTTTCTGAAATGTTAATGGACATTGCCCAAAATATTAAGGACTCAGCAGATTTTTTAGGCAGCTTTGAACTTCAAAATGTATCTGACCTAAAGGAATTTGCCAATGTTTTAAAAGCGTATGAATCAAAAGGTGATAAATACGTGCATACAGTGATTACTGAGTTGAACAAAGCATTTATTACTCCAATTGAGCGTGAAGATATTTTACAGCTAGCAATGAGCATGGATGATGTACTTGATGGCATCGACAGCTTTGCTGCTTTAATGGAAATTCATTCAATTACGACATTTGATGAATATGTAGCTGAATTTGTTAAAAATATTCAAGGCTGTGCTGAAGAGATTTTAATTACTATTAATTTGTTGTCTGAGAAAAAGCTTCTTCAAATTAGTGAACATGCAATTAAAATTAAAGAGTATGAGTCACATTGTGATACATTATATCGTCGTGCACTAAAACAATTATTTGCAACATGTAAAGATCCAATTAAAGTTATTCAATATAAAGAAATTTATGAAACGCTAGAAGAAATCGCGGATTATTGTCAAACGGTTGCGAACAACTTAGAATCAGTTATTATGAAGAATGCGTAACGGGGCTATATTATAATGGATTCGATGCTAATATTAACCATTCTAATTGTAGTTGGTGCACTTGGTTTTGACTTTATCAACGGATTTCACGATACAGCTAATGCCATTGCGACTTCTGTTTCAACCAAAGCTTTAAAACCGCGACATGCAATTCTTTTAGCCGCAACCATGAACTTTGTCGGTGCTATGACGTTTACGGGCGTAGCCAAAACGATTACAAAGGATATCGTTGATCCTTATACGCTTCAAAATGGTTCTGTCGTTATTTTAGCAGCATTAATTTCTGCTATCGCGTGGAACCTAATCACATGGTATTTCGGTATCCCTAGTAGTTCTTCTCATGCAATTATTGGATCGATTGCAGGAGCAGCTATTGCAGCTGCTGGATTTGGTGCTTTAAATTACAAAGGTTTCATCAAAATCATTGAAGCCCTTCTAATTTCACCAGTTCTAGCCTTTGTAGTAGGTTATATCGTCTATACGATTATCAAACTAACGTTTAAAAACCATAACTTGACGAAAACGAATAAGCGTTTTCGACGCGTTCAAATCCTGACTGCAGCCCTACAATCTTACACACACGGTACGAATGATGCGCAAAAAGCAATGGGTATCATTACGCTAGCGCTTATTGCTAACAATATGCAAAGCGGTACTGAGATTCAGTGGTGGGTACAGCTGGCTTGTGCGGTGGCAATGGGACTTGGAACGTCAATTGGTGGATGGAAAATCATTAAAACCGTTGGCGGTAAAATTATGAAAATTCGTCCTGTTAATGGAGTAGCTGCGGACTTAACAGGTGCTGCCATTATCTTTGGAGCAACGTTTGTTCATCTACCTGTCAGTACTACTCATGTTATTTCATCTTCTATCTTAGGTGTAGGTTCTGCTCACCGAGTGAAAGGTGTAAAATGGGGAACTGCACAGCGCATGGTGATTACATGGGTTATCACATTGCCAATTTCAGCTTCATTAGCTGCACTTATCTATATGATTTTAAATTTGTTATTTTAATAAATGTGGAGCTTCTTTTTAAGAAGCTCCTTTTTTTTATTTACATCCCCTCATTTGCACAGTACACTTAAAACATGAAAATAACACAATTGTTTTTAAAAGGGAGATGGGGAAATGTTTGGAAAAGTGGCTGCTGATGTATTAGGGCTAAGTGATATTGGTTCTGTTATTAAGCCAGTTGATTATGACAAGGTAGATGCAGACGATTACGTTATGCATGAAGAACAAGAAAAAATTTATTTTCTAATCAAATCAAAGTCAGATGAATATTGCTTTACCAATAAAGCGCTCATTCATCTTGATGGAACAAGTGCTACAAGCAAAAAGCGAATGCTTCGCCGCTATAACTACAGCACAAATCACATTTCAAACGTGATGCTAGAAACGGCTGGAACTGTCGATTTAGATGTGGAAATTAAATTTAAAATTGGCTCGGAGACGTTTTCTATCGATGTACACAAAAAGCATATAGAAGAGGTAAAAGATTTATATAAAGCGTTGTTTAAAATATCTGAAATAACGCGTGAAAATGAAATTGCGCTCGATTTTGCTAAACAAAGCATTCAGCTAGCTTCTTCTACGCTAAGCAGTACAAGAAATACAAGTGGAAGTGTTGCTGGTGAATTTAAAGAAATTAACGAAGCTGCGTTTTCTTGGTTATTAGATAAAAAAACAGCCTACACAACAAAAGATTTCAGCTCAGTTTTCGAGCTGTATATCAATAATTAATAGAAACAGCTGCTCCTTTTATGGAACAGCTGTTTTTTAATGCTGAATGAGAGTATGTAGACTTATGATGAACGTTGTAGAATCCTCATGTTAACCTTGAAAAATCACTGAAAAAAGAGCACAATATAAAATAGAAAAGAGAAACAATAGAGACGGGTTTAACTGAAAGAAATAATAGAAAATAAGACTTATAGGTGGAAAGGATTACGGTATGACAGCAAAAAATAATGAGGATACAGTGGCAGAATTAGAGAAGTCACTTCGACATATTGCAGCGATTGTGAAACAAAAAGGAAGAGAAATTTTAGAAGACTATACGATTACGCCACCTCAGTTTATTGCTTTGCAGTGGCTGTTTGAACGTGGAGATATGACGATTGGTGATTTATCAAATCGTATTTTTCTTGCTTGTAGTACAACGACAGATTTAGTAGATCGTATGGAAAAAAATAAGTTGGTGGTTCGGGTGAAAGATCCAAAAGACCGCCGCGTAGTGCGTATTCATTTGCTTCCTGAAGGAGCACGTGTTATCGAAGAAGTAATTGAAAAGCGACAAACGTATTTAAATGGCGTACTGGCAAACTTCTCTCCGAGTGAAACGGAAGTTTTACGAATAACGTTACGAAAATTGCATGATGAAATGAAAGAAAAATGAGGCGATTGTTTTGAGTAGACCAATTGGTGTTATAGATTCAGGTGTGGGCGGATTAACGGTAGCAAAGGAAATTATGAGACAGCTTCCGAAAGAACAAATTATGTACATTGGAGATACAGCCCGCTGCCCATACGGTCCTCGCCCTAGTGAAGAAGTACGAGCTTTCACGTGGGAGATGACTAATTATTTAGTAGATAAAGATATTAAAATGCTTGTTATTGCGTGTAATACGGCTACGGCAGTTGTGCTGGATGAAATTCAAGAACAGCTCGATATTCCGGTTATAGGCGTCATTGAACCAGGATCACGCGCTGCGCTTAAAGTAACTAAAAATCATAAAATAGGCGTAATCGGCACAAACGGAACCGTGAAAAGTCAAGCCTATACACATGCACTCCGCGCTCTTCATACGAGAGTGGAAGTGGAAAATTTAGCATGCCCTTTGTTTGTACCTCTTGTAGAGAGCGGTAATTATGAAGGACCGGAAGCACAGCGAATTGTAAAAGAAACATTAAAACCTTTTTATCATACAGATATGGATACCCTTATTTTAGGATGTACGCATTATCCGTTATTAAAGCCAGTTATTCAAGAAGCAATTGGGCCTAGAGTTCAGTTAATCAGTTCTGGCGAAGAAACGGCAATAGAGGTAAGTGCCATTCTTTCTTATAGCAATTTACTAGCTCCTAGAAACATGGAGCCTGAACACTACTTCTTTACAACAGGATCAACAGAACTGTTTCAATCTATTGCATCTAAATGGTTTGAGCACCCTGTATATAATGTTGAACATATCAAGCTTTAAAACCGTGCATATCATGCTCGGTTTTTTCTTGTGGACAAAAACTTTTTTGAGCTGGTCTAAAATGCAAAAAAGCTCGTATACATAGTAGTACAAACAGTCTGAGGAGGGAAAGGAATGTCCAAAAAGACCCAACTTGTTCTCATATCCGCCGTGGTGACCACATCTGTATTGTTATCCGGCTGTGGACTTTTCGGAGGGGATAACGCAGCAAAGGAAATTGATCCGCCAAAGGATGTCACCTATGTGAAAGATGAAAAATCATTAGCGACTGAAGCGAAAGTAACGGAAGCTAATAAAAAACAAAGTAAAGCCGCAGAAACATCTGCGCCTACCAAAAGAGAAATCTACTTAATTGATAAAAACGGGTACGTTGTTCCCCAGACGCTTGAAATTCCTAAATCAAAAGGTGTCGCTAAACAGTCTCTTGAATATTTAGTAGAGGGTGGACCGGTCACAAACTTATTGCCAAATAATTTCCGAGCGGTTCTTCCTGCTGATACAAGAGTTTTAGGGACAAAGCTGGAAAGTGACGGCACGATGGTAGCAGATTTTTCACCTGAATTTGCTGAGTATAAAAAAGAAGATGAACTCCGTATTCTGCAGGCCGTCACTTGGACGCTGACGCAGTTTGAAGGCGTAAATAAAGTTAAAATTCGCATTAACGGCTATGATAAAGATGAGATGCCTGTAAATCATACGCCAATCAGTAAAGGGTTGAGCAGAGCAGATGGCATTAACTTTGATAATACTGGAGTAGTTGACGTAACTCAAACGAAGCCAGTTACGATTTATTACTTAGCTCAAGAGGGCAAACAAACTTACTATGTTCCTGTCACAAAACGAATTGCTTCTGATGACAAAGATATGTACACTGCAATTGTGAACGAGCTTGTAGAAGGACCAGCGCCTGCATCAGGTTTAGTGACAGACTTTAATCCCGATGCAAAGCTCGTAGCAGCTCCAAAGTATGCGGACGGTGAGTTAACGCTGAACTTTAATAAAAACATCTTTGGGAATTTGAAAGGAACGGAAATTTCTCAGCATGTTCTCGACTCCTTAGTGTTATCTCTGACGGAACAAAAAGCCGTAGACAGCGTTGCCATTAAAGTGAATGGCAAAAAAACGCTAAAAGATGAAAAAGGGAAAAAATTAACGGAACCAGTTTCAAGACCGAAAAATGTGAACACAGGTAGTTTTTAAAAACAAATTTTTGTTATACTAGTAAAGGACTAAGTAGAAAGAGGTCTGCTGAAATAGCGACCTCTTTCCGCTGTTTTATAGTTAAAATGGAAGAGACTATTACATATAAATGAATGAATAGGAGGACATGCTTAATGCGTTTAGACGGTAGGGAATTTAATGAATTGAGATCTGTATCTCTTCATACTTCATACTTAAAGCATCCAGAAGGATCTGTATTAATCTCGGTGGGAGACACAAAGGTTATTTGTACCGCAAGCATAGACGACAGAGTGCCTCCTTTTATGCGTGGGCAAGGAAAAGGATGGATTACAGCCGAATATTCTATGCTGCCTCGAGCTACGGCACAAAGAAATATACGTGAATCATCAAAAGGTAAAGTCACAGGACGAACAATGGAAATTCAGCGTCTAATCGGACGAGCTCTTCGTTCTGTAGTCGATCTGGAAAAGGTCGGAGAAAAGACAATTTGGATTGATTGTGATGTTATTCAAGCAGATGGCGGCACAAGAACAGCATCGATTACAGGTGCTTTTGTGGCTATGGTTTTAGCGTTTGGAAAGCTGGTTGAAGAGAACAAGCTCACAGAAATTCCTATTCGTGACTACTTAGCTGCGACTTCAGTAGGTATTCATGGAGAAAATTCGATTTTAGATTTAAATTATGAAGAAGATTCGACAGCGGAAGTTGACATGAATATTGTGATGACAGGAAGCGGACAGTTTGTAGAATTACAGGGAACGGGAGAGGAATCGACGTTTTCGAGAGAACAGTTAAACCATCTTCTAGATTTAGGGGAAAAGGGTGTTTATCAATTGATTGAACAGCAAAAGGGAGTTCTTGATCACCTGGCTGCCTACATTCCGGTTAAAGAAAGGTAAGGGATTAACGTGCGTGAAATCATTATTGCAACTAAAAACGCAGGCAAAGTAAAAGATTTTGAAACACTTTTCTCACCGAAGGGATTTAAAGTAAAATCACTTCTTGATTTTCCTGAGATTGAAGACGTGGAAGAAACGGGCGTTACATTTGCAGAGAATGCCACGCTAAAAGCAGAGGCCATTTCATCCGCATTAAATAAGCCAGTCATTGCCGATGATTCGGGGCTTGCTATTGATGCCTTAAACGGGGAGCCAGGCGTTTATTCCGCGCGTTATGCTGGTGAAAATAAAGATGATAATGCTAATATAGAGAAGGTACTTCAAAAATTAAATGACGTGCCGTTTGAAAAGCGCACCGCACGCTTTCATTGCGCTCTTGCTATTGCAGTGCCCGGAAAGAGAACCGAAATTGTAGAAGGCACGTGTGAAGGGCACATCTTGGAGGAAAAAAGAGGGGAAAACGGTTTTGGGTACGATCCCATTTTCTTTGTAGAAAAATGGAGATGCTCCATGGCAGAATTGACCAAAGAGCAAAAAAATCAGATTAGTCACCGAGCAAATGCGTTAAAAAGACTAGCACCGCTAATTGATGCGCAATTTTAGAAGGAGTGATGACGTGTGAAACTATTAATTGTAAGCGATAGCCACGGGTTACAAGAAGAGCTGCTCACTATCAGAGAGAGACATGCTGATGTAGATAAGATGATCCATTGTGGGGACTCTGAGTTGCCGCAAGACAGCAAAGAAATGTCTGCATTTTTAGGCGTTCGAGGAAATTGTGACTACGATGCATCTTACGTTAATGATCGAGTAGAGTCGCTTGGAGAAGCTACGTGTCTGGTTACACACGGTCACTTATATAATGTTAAAATGTCTATGATGAATCTGCATTACAAAGCGAGAGAAGTCGGGGCAAACGTTGTTTGTTTTGGGCATTCTCACATAGCTGGAGCTGAGCTCATGGACGGAGTTTTATTTATCAATCCAGGAAGTATGTTACTTCCTCGTATGAGAAAAGAACGTACGTATGCTATACTAGTAATGGATGGTACAGAAGCTACCGTGCAGTTTTACGATATAAGCGGTAAACATATTCCTAGCATGCAGTTAACCTGTACACTTTCAGCATAATATAGCCAAATATAGGGAGAAGAGAAGGTTTTTTACCTCTCTTCTCATAAAATTTCAAAAAAAACGTTGACTTTTAAATTATATTTGAATATAATAAGTATTGTCTTTGATACACTTTAACATTATGTCCCAGTAGCTCAGCAGGATAGAGCAACGGCCTTCTAAGCCGTCGGTCGGGAGTTCGAATCTCTCCTGGGACGTCCAGAAAAACCTGGCTTTTACTAAAAAGTAAAAGCCAGGTTTTTATTTATCTTAAAAATGAATGTTTGTTCATTCAGTGTGTACAAATGAACGTTTCAGAAAAACTTTTTGAACTGCTGTAAACCCTTATTACATCAATAATGAAAACGCATTCAAATATTCTGTTTAGTCTAAATTGTCTAAAAAAATCTTGAAAAGTGGTTGACTATGCATAGAAATGGGCGTAAGATAGTCCTCAAATATAAGTTTTCTAAAAATTTTAATTAATTGTAATTAATTTAAAATATGATGTGTAAAGCATTGTTCAAAAAGCATATAGCGTTTTAAAACGTTGAAGAGGATAAGTAGTTTTGATGTTTAGGTATCAACAGAGAGTCGGGTTGCTGGAAGCCGATGTTACCAACTCAAAATGAACTCACCTCAGAGTGTCACCCTGAAATTAAGTAAGGGCGACCGAGTGTACTTCCAAAGCACTCGTTATCAAAAAGAATGTACAGTATACATTCATAAGGTAATCATTACGATTACAAACGAGGGTGGTACCGCGTAAAGTACAAAAGACTTTTCGCCCCTTGACCTATATCATTTGATAGGGTCTATTTAGGGGTGAGAAGTCTTTTTTCTTTTATCTAGAAAACGAAAGGATGAGAAAAGTGGGAGCCAATATGCAAACGAAAGAACCTGTAAGCACTGGGGCACAAATGAATGGAGCTGACATGTTGATTGAATCTCTAAGAAGAGAAAATGTTGACGTCATCTTCGGTTACCCAGGGGGAGCCGTTTTACCGATTTACGATAAGCTATATGGTTCAGGAATGTTTCACGTACTTGCTCGTCACGAACAAGGTGGAATTCACGCAGCAGAAGGGTACGCAAGAATTTCAGGCAAACCCGGTGTAGTTATCGCAACAAGTGGTCCTGGTGCAACAAATATCGTAACAGGTTTGGCAGATGCGATGATTGACTCACTTCCTTTAGTTGTTTTTACTGGTCAAGTAGCTTCAAGTGTAATTGGTTCTGACGCGTTCCAAGAAGCAGATGTATTAGGGATCACAATGCCAATTACAAAACATAGCTATCAAGTACGCAATATCAGCGATATGCCGAGAATCATCAAAGAGGCATTTCATATTGCGACAACAGGAAGACCTGGTCCAGTCTTAATCGACATTCCAAAAGATATGGCACAGGGTGATGGAACATTTAATTACGAAGGAGAAATTGATTTACCTGGCTATCAGCCAACTTATTTTCCAAATCAGCTGCAGGTTAAAAAATTAACAGACGCAGTAGCAGCTGCAAAACAACCTGTTATCCTAGCAGGTGCGGGAGTGCTATTGAGTAAAGGTTCAGAAGAATTAAAAAATTATGCTGAGCGTCAAAATATTCCCGTTATTAATACGCTTTTAGGATTGGGCTGTTTTCCTGCAGATCATCCGCTTCATTTAGGAATGGCTGGCATGCACGGAACGTACACAGCAAACATGGCAATTTATGAGAGTGATCTTCTCATTAGTATCGGTGCACGCTTTGATGACCGAGTAACAGGTAACTTAAAGCATTTTGCACCAAATGCAAAAATTGCGCACATTGACATCGACCCAGCGGAAATTGGAAAGAATGTTCCAACCAAGATTCCAATTGTTGGAGATGCAAAAGAAGTATTGAAGCAATTGCTTCTGCAAGAAGGAGAAGTTGGAGATTATACGAAATGGCATGAGAAATTAGCGGCGTGGAAGCAAGAATATCCATTATGGTATCAGAACTCAGCGGACGTGTTAAAACCACAAAAAGTAGTTGAGTTGCTTCACAAGTATACAAATGGAGATGCCGTGGTTACAACGGACGTTGGGCAACATCAAATGTGGGTAGCTCAATACTACACATTTAATAATCCAGATCGATGGGTAACTTCAGGTGGTCTTGGCACTATGGGCTTTGGATTACCTTCTGCAATCGGCGCTCAGCTGGCAAACAAAGATAAAACAGTTGTAGCAGTCGTTGGTGACGGTGGATTTCAAATGACGCTTCAAGAATTAGGAGTTATTAGAGAATTAAATTTACCTGTAAAAGTGGTTGTACTTAACAATCAGTCGCTTGGTATGGTTCGTCAGTGGCAAGAAATCTTCTATGAAGAACGCTACTCACACTCTTTAATTCCGAATCAGCCTAATTTAATGAAGCTTGCAGAAGCTTATGATATCAAAGGTTTACAAGCTTCTACTGAAGAAGAAGCGCATGCGGCTTTGAAAGAAGCAATGGAAACAGATGGACCTGTTCTACTAAATTTCTTTGTCGCACCTAAAGAAAACGTATATCCAATGGTTGCACCTGGAAAAGGATTACATGAAATGGTAGGGGTGAAACCATGAAGCGAATTATTACAGCAACTGTATTAAACCGTGCGGGCGTATTAAATCGCGTGACGGGGTTATTTACAAAAAGAAATTTCAATATTGAGAGTATTTCGGTAGGTCACACTGAATCTGAAGATGTATCACGCATGACATTTGTTGTGAACGTAGAGCATGATAACGCTGCTGAACAAGTGATTAAGCAGTTAAATAAGCAGATTGACGTGTTGAAGGTTCAAGATATTACGGATCAAGCGGTGGTATCAAGAGAGCTTGCTTTAATGAAAGTAGCCTCTACGCCAGCGAGCCGTAACGAACTTTATGCAGTAATTGAACCTTTCCGTGCAACCATCATTGATGTAAGCCGCGACAGCTTGATTATTCAAGTAACAGGTGAATCCAGCAAGATTGAAGCGATGATTGATCTGCTTCAGCCTTATGGATTAAAAGAAGTAACGCGCACGGGAACAGTAGCTGTTCCGCGCGGTACGCAAAAAGCGGCAGCCAAACTTTCATCAATCATTTAATTCTAGCTAGTTACTAACCAAGTAAACTATATAAAACTATATAAACTAAGAGGAGAGATTTATTATGACAAAGGTATATTATAACGGAGATGCAAAGGATCAATTATTACAAGGTAAAACAGTAGCAATCGTAGGCTATGGTTCACAAGGTCATGCCCATGCACAAAACTTACGCGACAGCGGAGTAAACGTGGTAGTAGGATTACGTAAAGGTAAATCATGGGACCAAGCAGAGCAAGACGGTTTCACTGTATTATCTGTAAAAGATGCAGTTCAACAAGCAGAAGTAGTAATGGTATTACTTCCAGATGAGTATCAGCCAAAAGTTTATAACGAAGAAATTCTTCCAGGACTAAAACCAGGAAAATCTTTAGTATTTGCTCACGGTTTCAACATTCACTTTAACCAAATCGTAGCACCTGAATTCGTTGACGTATTCTTAGTAGCTCCAAAAGGTCCTGGTCACCTTGTAAGAAGAACGTATGAAGAAGGAGCTGGCGTACCGGCGTTATTCGCAGTATTCCAAGATGTAACTGGAGAAGCAAAAGACGTAGCGTTAGCTTATGCTAAAGCAATCGGTTCAGCTCGTGCGGGTGTGTTAGAAACAACATTTAAAGAAGAAACAGAAACAGATCTTTTCGGTGAGCAAGCAGTACTTTGCGGTGGTTTAACTTCATTAGTTAAAGCTGGTTTTGAAACGCTTGTAGAAGCTGGCTACCAACCGGAAGTTGCATATTTTGAGTGTTTACACGAATTAAAATTAATTGTTGACCTTATGTATGAAGGCGGAATGGAAGGCATGCGTTATTCAATCTCTGATACAGCTCAATGGGGTGACTTCGTTTCAGGACCACGCGTTGTAGATGAGCGTTCAAAAGAACAAATGAAAAAAGTGCTTGAAGATATCCAAACAGGTAAATTTGCAAAAGGCTGGATCCTAGAAAACCAAGCAAATCGTCCGGAATTTACAGCTATCAATAACCGTGAAAACGAACATTTAATTGAAAAAGTTGGCGCTCAATTACGTGAAATGATGCCATTTGTTAAAAAACAAAAGAAAGAAGCGGTGATCGCTAGTGCAAAAAATTAAACTATTTGACACGACGCTACGCGATGGTGAACAGTCACCTGGAGTCAATTTGAACCTACAAGAAAAGCTTGAAATTGCTAAGCAGTTAGAGCGATTAGGTATCGACATCATTGAAGCCGGATTTCCCGCTTCTTCAAAAGGTGATTTTCAATCCGTAAAAGAAATTGCGTCTATTGTCAAAAATTCTTCTGTAACAGGCCTTGCAAGGTCTGTTACAAAAGATATTGACATTGCATGGGAAGCGTTAAAAGAAAGTGCAGAACCAAGACTGCATGTTTTTATCGCTACTTCCGAAATTCATATGCAGCATAAATTGAAAAAAACACCTGATGAAGTACTTGAAACAGCAGTGGAAATGGTGAAGTACGCAAGTAAAAAATTCCCGGTTGTTCAATGGTCTGCTGAAGATGCATGTCGAACAGATTTACCGTTTTTAGCTAGAATTGTAGAAGCCGTTATTGATGCTGGTGCAAAAGTCGTTAATATTCCAGATACAGTAGGATTTATCACTCCTGGTGACTATCAATCAGTATTTAATTACTTAAAAGAACACGTGTCAAATATTCATAAAGTTGATTTGTCAGCTCACTGTCACGATGACTTAGGGCTAGCTGTGGCCAATTCAATGGCTGCGATTGAAGCAGGAGCTACTCAAATTGAAGGAACGATTAACGGAATCGGAGAACGTGCGGGTAACGCAGCACTTGAAGAAGTAGCACTTGCGCTTCATGTCCGTCAAGATTTCTATCAAGCGAGCACAGGTCTTATCTTGCCTGAAATTAAGCGTACGAGTGACATTATCAGTAAGCTTACCGGAATGAATATTGCACCAAATAAAGCAATTGTCGGAAAAAATGCTTTTGCTCATGAATCAGGTATTCACCAAGATGGCGTCTTAAAAAATCCGTTAACATATGAGATTATTTCCCCAGAACTTGTGGGTGTTAAACAAAATCCAATTGTGCTTGGTAAACACTCAGGCCGTCATGCGTTCCGTACACGCTTAGTAGAGCTTGGATTCACATTGGAAGATACAGAAGCAAACGTGCTTTTTGAGAAGTTTAAAGACTTAGCAGATAAGAAAAAAGACATTACCGATGATGATTTATTGGCATTAGTCATTCAAAAGCAAGTTAGCAAAGACAGTGAATATAAGCTTGAAAGTCTGCAAGTTCAGTATGGTACGAACAATATTCCAACGGCTACGATTACGCTTCGCAAAGAAAACGGCGAAGAGATTCAAGAAGCAGCTACGGGATCTGGAAGCGTGGAAGCTATCTATAATACGCTGCAGCGCTGTGTTGAACAAGATGTAAAACTATTAGACTATCGTATTCAGTCTATTAACGGTGGGCCGGACGCACTGGCTGAAGTATTTGTGAAGGTTGAAAGCGAAGGAACTGAAGCAAGCGGACGCGGAGTAGCATTTGACGTATTAGAATCGTCAGCGAAAGCATATCTGAACGCCATTAATCGTTTAATTGCTATTCAGCAGCATCGTACAAAGCAAGAAGTAATGTGAACTGAAGGGAGAGACCACCATGACAAAAAAAGTCGCTGTATTACCGGGTGACGGCGTAGGAACAGAAGTAACAAAAGGCGCTGTTGCTGTTTTAAAAGCAATTGGAGAGCGCTTTGATCATCAATTTGAGTTTACGTATGGACTAATTGGCGGAGCTGCAATTGATGAGGCGGGCACACCTCTTCCAGAAAGTACAATTGAGACTTGTAAGCAGGCGGATGCTGTATTACTTGGATCGGTTGGAGGGCCAAAATGGGATCGTAACCCTTCACATTTGCGACCGGAAAAAGGTTTGCTAGCTATTCGAAAAGAACTGGATTTATATGCTAATCTTCGTCCGGTGACGTTTTATGATAGCTTAGCGGATGCCTCTCCTCTGAAAAAAGAATACATTGAAGGTGTTGACTTCATTATCGTCCGTGAGCTAACAGGAGGCTTATATTTTGGTAAGCCTAGCGAGCGTCGAACAGAAGGAAATGAAGAAACAGTTGTCGACACATTATTTTATAAGCGTACAGAAATAGAAAGAATTATTCGCCAAGCATTTGATACGGCTGTAAATCGACGTAAAAAAGTAACGTCTGTTGATAAAGCGAATGTGCTTGAGTCTAGTAGAGTGTGGCGTGAAGTAGCTGAAGAAGTAGCAAAAGACTACCCGGATGTAGAGCTTGAGCATATGCTTGTAGATTCAGCTGCTATGCAGTTAATTCGTAATCCGAAGTATTTTGATGTAGTGGTAACTGAAAATATGTTTGGTGATATTTTGAGTGATGAGGCTTCTATGCTGACAGGATCGTTAGGAATGTTGCCATCTGCGAGCTTAACGGCTGATGGTCCGTCTCTATACGAACCGGTTCACGGTTCTGCACCAGATATTGCTGGTCAAAACAAAGCTAATCCGATTGCTGCTATTTTATCTGCAGCAATGTTGCTTAGACATTCGTTTGGATTAGAAAAAGAAGCAGCAGTGATTGAACAAGCAGTTGAAAGTGTATTACATGCAGGTCATCGAACAGCTGACTTAGCAGACGGTAATCATTATTTAGGTACCGATAAAATGGTGGAGGCGATAACTGCGGTAATTGCCAATGATTCTGCCATTTCAAGCATTATGACAGCTTACAGTTAATCATGCGTTTCTCACGTTTTGTGAGAAACGTTTTTCATAATCAGAAAGGAGGAGCAGTATGAAACCAAAAACAATTATTGATAAGCTTTGGGAACAACATGTTGTACGTCGAGAAGAGGGGAAGCCGGACTTATTATATATCGATCTTCATCTTATTCATGAAGTAACGTCTCCTCAAGCATTTGAAGGTCTTCGCGTGGCAAATCGCCAAGTGAAGCGTCCAGACTTAACGTTTGCTACAATGGATCACAACATTCCAACGGTTGACCGTTTTAATATTAAAGATCCAATTGCAAAGAAACAAGTAGACAAACTATCTGAAAACTGTCATGAGTTTGGTGTGAAGCTTTTAGATTTAACAAGTGAAGAGCAAGGAATTGTGCATATCATTGGACCGGAATTAGGATTAACTCAGCCTGGAAAAACCATTGTGTGCGGAGATAGTCATACATCTACTCACGGTGCATTTGGAGCGCTTGCTTTTGGGATAGGAACGAGTGAGGTAGAGCATGTTTTAGCAACACAAACGCTATGGCAAGCGAAACCAAAAACGCTACAAGTGAAAGTGAATGGCAAAAAGCAGCCTGGCGTTTATGCTAAGGACATTGTGTTAGCAATAATTCAAAAATTCGGCGTGAATTTTGGAACGGGTTCAATCGTGGAATTTACGGGCGAATGTATTCGCGATCTTTCAATGGAAGAGCGCATGACCATTTGTAATATGTCTATTGAAGCCGGTGCAAAAGCTGGTTTAATCAGTCCAGACGATGTCACGTTCTCTTATATTAAAGGACGTCAGTATGCTCCTAAAGGAGAACAGTTTGAAAAAGCAGTGGAAGCTTGGGCAGCTTTAGCAACAGATGAAGGTGCAACGTACGATGAAACGCTGGAAATTGATGCAGATACAATTGAACCTGTTGTAACATGGGGAACAAACCCGGCGATGAGTTCTTATGTTAGCAAGCAAGTTCCTACATTAGAAGAGTGTAAAACAGAAGCTGAGAGAAAGTCTTTGTCACGAGCACTTGAGTATATGGGCTTACAGCCTGGCATGGCAATAGAAGAGATTCCAGTTCAGCATGTATTTATCGGTTCATGTACGAATGCTCGTTTGTCTGATCTTCGTGACGTGGCAGCCTTTATTAAAGGAAAGAAAGTGTCACCAGATGTGCGAGCGATCATTGTACCAGGTTCTCAAAAAGTAAAGCGAGTGGCTGAAGAAGAAGGGTTATCTGCTATTTTTATTGAAGCAGGTTTTGATTGGAGAGACTCAGGCTGCAGCATGTGTCTAGGTATGAACTCTGACTTAGTTCCACAAGGCGAACACTGTGCGTCCACTTCTAACCGCAATTTTGAAGGACGTCAAGGAAAAGGCGCCAGAACGCATTTAGTAAGCCCGGTAATGGCAGCAGCGGCAGCGGTATATGGACATTTTGTTGATGTGCGCAAACTACAAGAACAAGCGGTGCGATAAGGAGGAGAACACAGATGAATGCTTTTACAATCCACACAGGGAAAGTAGCAGGTCTCGACCGAGCAAACGTAGATACTGATCAAATTATCCCAAAGCAATTTTTGAAAAGAATTGAGCGTACTGGGTTTGGCCAATTTCTATTTTTTGATTGGCGATATAATGAAGATGAAACGTTAAATGAAACGTTTGAATTAAATCAGCCTCAAAATCAAGGAGCAACAATTCTTGTAGCTGACGAGAACTTCGGATGTGGTTCGTCACGTGAACACGCGCCATGGGCGCTTTTAGACTATGGGTTTCGTGCCATTATCGCACCTTCATTTGCGGATATTTTTAAACAAAACTGTCTAAAAAATGGTATTTTACCTATTGTTTTACCAAAAGAAGATGTTTCCTATTTAATGAAAGAGTCTCAAAGTGCTTCTTACGCCTGTACAATCGATCTTCATCAGCAAAAAATTACCGATGAAGCAGGCTTTGAACGTACGTTTGATATCAATGGCCATTGGAAATATATGCTTTTTAACGGATATGATGAAATTGGCTATACGCTTTCTTTTGAAGACGACATTTCTGCTTATGAAGCAAAAACGGTAAGATATTAACCAAAAATCGAGCAAAATGATGATTTTGCTCGATTTTTTTGCGTTCCGTTAACCGAATTGCTAAACTGTAAAGCAAATGGACCGCGAAGTGGGGAGAAAACATGTCGAATGAACAACAAAACAAAATTGTAGCTTTTCCTCTATTAAAAGAACGGTTGGTTGAAAAAGCTACAGATCATATGCAGCACAAGCAGTTTCAAGAAGCACTTCCTTTATTTGAGCAGGCCTATGAACTTGATAATAAGCATCATGAAATTTTACTTGGTCTTGTTATTTGTCACGTGGAGCTCGGTGATGCAGGAATAGCTAAAGAATTGTGTGAGCAAATGCTGAAAGAAGATATTGGCGATTATTATCATAATTTGCAAATGTACCTCATGGTGTTAATTCAGCTTGGTCACTATCATGAAGGATATGTCACTCTACAAGCAGTTATTCAAGAACACAAACTCCCTTCTGAACATGCTGAACAGCTTTATCAGCTATTGGAGTTCTGCAAGAATAGAATGAATCAAGAACAAGTCATAGAAGAACAAACAGAAGAAGAACAGCTAGAGCAGTTTAAATCATTCACAGCTCTAGACAATATTCAAGATCAGCTTGAATGGGTTCATTCATTAAAAACAAAGAGAATTGAAAAGCAGCGCTTCTTTCTGGAACAGCTATTTTCATCTGAAGCTGTTCACCCTATCGTAAAAACAGTCGCTTTAAAAACAGTCATGGAAGAAGAAGTAGACATTGATTTTATGATTAGTAAGTTTGGAGAGACGAAAAAAGTAAATGCGCTTCAGCTTCAACGAACAACACCGTATTTGTTTGCCGAGCAAGTAGAAGCGCAGCTGACGGAAAAGCTGGAGCATGAAAATCCTACATTGCTGCAGGTTGCCGTTGAAATATGGCAGCGTCATTTATTTATTACATTTCCGTTTTTACCGGGTGATAATGTAAAACTTTGGACAGAAGCGGTGTATGCTGTTAGTCTGATGATGCAAGGAGAAGAGTCAGATGTAGCTGTAGCAGAGGAAGATGGAAGTTTCTCCGCAGCTGAATTAAGAAAGGCAATTAAAGAGCTAAAAGAAATTGAAGAAATTTCTTTTATATAAAATGTGGTGTTTAGTTGAAACGTCATTGTTGTATGTTATAATATAATGGTTGTAAAATGCACTTAAATACGTATAGTAGAATTTCATCTTTACATTACATTCCTACTTACTTTAAAGTAATAGGGAGTTAAATAGATAATGATTGAGGGTTGAACTGATAGGCTATCTGCATTATCTAGTTTAGAAATCACTACTTAAAATGATTTTGGAGGGAAACATTCATGTCTGCAAAATGGGAAAAACAAGAAGGAAATCAAGGCGTTTTAACAGTAGAAGTTGAAGCTGCTGAGTTTGATAAAGCCTTAGATAAAGCATTCACAAAAGTTGTAAAACAAGTAAACGTACCAGGGTTCCGTAAAGGTAAAATGCCTCGTCCACTTTTCGAAAAACGTTTTGGCGTAGAATCTTTATACCAAGATGCACTAGATATCTTATTACCTGAAGCTTACAGCAATGCAATTGTTGAAGCTGGTATCGAGCCGGTTGATCGTCCAGAAATCGATGTTGAAACAATCGAAAAAGGACAACCTCTAGTTTTCACTGCTAAAGTAACTGTTAAGCCTGAAGTTAAATTAGGCGAATACAAAAACTTAGAAGTAGAAAAAGTAGATACAACTGTAACAGACGAAGACGTTGAAGCTGAATTAAAAACACTTCAAGAGCGTCACGCTGAACTAGTTGTTAAAGAAGAAGGAACTGTAGCTGAAGGTGATACAGCTGTAATCGACTTTGAAGGTTTCGTTGATGGCGAAGCATTCGAAGGCGGAAAAGGCGAAAACTATTCTTTAGAAATCGGTTCTAACACATTCATCCCTGGCTTTGAAGAGCAACTAGTTGGTCTTGAAGTAGGCGCTGAAAAAGAAGTGGAAGTAACATTCCCTGAAGAGTATCACGCTGAAGAGCTAGCTGGTAAAGCTGCTAAATTCAAAGTGAAATTACACGAAATCAAATCTAAAGAGCTTCCAGCTTTAGACGATGAGTTTGCAAAAGACGTAGATGAAGAAGTAGAAACTTTAGAAGCGTTAAAAGCAAAAACAAAAGAAAAATTACAAAGCGATAAAGAGAATCAAGCGGAATCAGCTCTTCGCGACACTTTAGTAGAAAAAGCTGCTGAAAATGCTGAAGTAGAAATTCCAGAAGCAATGTTCAACACTGAAATGGATCGTATGATGCAAGAGTTTGAACAACGTTTACAAATGCAAGGTCTTAACCTTGAACTTTACTTCCAATTCTCAGGTCAAGATGAAAAAGCTCTTCGCGACCAAATGCGTCCGGATGCTGAAAAGCGTGTGAAAATCAACTTAACGCTAGAAGCTATTTCAAAAGCTGAAAATCTTGAAGTAAGCGAAGAAGAAGTAGAAAAAGAATTAGAAAACATGGCAGGAATGTACAACATGCCTGTCGAAGAAATTAAGAAAGTGCTTGGCAGTCTTGATAGCATTAAAGAAGACATGAAAGTACGTAAAGCAGTTGAATTTCTTGTAGAAAACAGCAAAGCTGTTGCATAATAGTAAGTAAGAAACAAGGCGCGACTTGATCGTGCCTTGTTTTATAAACTTCAATAGTTTTTTTATATCATAACCAACACCGTAGAAGCAGCTTTAACCCATTGTTTGAAATCCGTGGTTATGAAATAGGCCCAATAAGAGGACACTATATAATAGCAGATCTCCATTCTGTTATGCTCATCAACAACATATACATAAAACGTTTTAGTATCTATTCAAGAAAATGTATGGTAAAATGCAATACAAATCTTTTCATAGCGCTTTTACTATGTAATAAAGAGGGGCATTTACCTACAAATAGATGAGTTGTTCATGTTGTTGGGCTATAGCGCGGATAGAAATCAGCTTCGAGCACTTTAGTAAATACTACAAGGGGTGAAAATTATGTTTAAATTTAACGATGAAAAAGGGCAGTTAAAATGCTCATTTTGTGGTAAAACACAAGAACAAGTACGCAAGTTAGTTGCGGGTCCAGGTGTTTACATATGCGATGAATGTATTGAACTTTGCACGGAAATCGTAGAAGAAGAGTTAGGTACAGAAGAAGAAGTAGAATTTAAAGATGTACCAAAACCAAAAGAAATTCGTGACATTTTAGATGAGTATGTAATTGGTCAAGAGGATGCGAAAAAATCGTTATCCGTTGCGGTATACAACCATTACAAACGAATCAATTCAAACAGTAAAATTGATGACGTTGAGTTATCAAAAAGTAATATTGCATTAATTGGACCTACAGGAAGCGGTAAAACTTTACTAGCTCAAACATTGGCTCGTATTTTAAACGTACCGTTTGCGATTGCAGATGCAACATCTCTAACAGAAGCGGGTTATGTAGGAGAAGATGTTGAAAACATCTTATTAAAATTAATTCAATCAGCTGATTACGATGTGGAGAAAGCTGAAAAAGGCATCATCTACATCGATGAAATTGATAAAGTAGCGCGTAAGTCTGAAAATCCATCTATTACACGTGATGTATCAGGTGAAGGTGTGCAGCAGGCTCTTCTTAAAATCTTAGAAGGTACTGTAGCAAGCGTTCCTCCTCAAGGTGGACGCAAACACCCTCATCAAGAATTTATTCAAATTGATACAACAAATATCTTATTTATTTGCGGTGGTGCATTTGACGGAATCGAACCTATTATTAAGCGTCGTCTAGGTAAAAAAGTAATTGGTTTCGGTTCAGAAACAAAACAACAAGACTTTACAGAAAAAGAGTTACTAGCAAAAGTATTACCGGAAGATTTATTGAAATTTGGTTTAATTCCAGAGTTTATTGGTCGTTTACCGGTTACTGCTAGCTTAGTGCCTCTTGATGAAGAAGCGCTAGTTGAGATTTTAACAAAACCGAAAAATGCACTAGTGAAACAATATCAAAAAATGCTTGAACTTGATGACGTTGAACTTGAGTTCGAAGACGAGGCTTTAGTAGAAATTTCTAAAAAAGCAATCGAGCGTAAAACAGGTGCTCGTGGTCTACGTTCAATCATTGAAGGTATTATGTTAGATGTAATGTTTGATCTTCCTTCACGTGATGATATTACAAAATGTATTATCACAGGTGAAACTGTTCGTGATCAAGCGGCTCCTAAGTTCGTATTAGAAGACGGATCTACTATTCAAGAAGGCAGCAAAACATCAGCATAAAAAAGCCGGGTACTCAATTTGAGTACCCGGCTTTTTTTTGTTGATGAAGCACAACTAAATTTTACTTTTTACTAGAATCTTGTTTATTCCTACTGCTGCAGGGAGATAATAACTGATAATTATCTTACTAAACTGCGCAGGAGGTTTATCTATGAACTGGACGAATATTGCCTTAATGGTCCAACTCTTTTTTGGTATCATCATTGGCTTATATTTTTGGAATTTATTACGCAATCAGCGTACGCAAAAAGTCTCAATTGACCGGGATTCAAAGAAAGAAATGGAGCAATTGCAGAAAATGAGAGCCATCTCTTTAACTGAGCCGCTTGCCGAACGTGTGAGGCCGTCTAGCTTCTCCGATATTGTCGGACAAGAGGATGGAATTCGGTCACTAAAGGCGGCCCTTTGCGGCCCTAATCCACAGCACGTGATTGTATATGGGCCGCCTGGAGTAGGAAAAACCGCAGCAGCACGTCTAGTGTTAGAAGAAGCAAAAAAAAATAAAAAATCACCTTTCAAACAATCGGCTGTATTTGTAGAGTTAGATGCAACTACGGCGCGTTTTGATGAGCGAGGCATTGCTGATCCTTTGATTGGGTCTGTTCATGATCCTATTTACCAAGGAGCAGGTGCCATGGGCCAAGCTGGAATTCCGCAGCCAAAACAAGGAGCGGTTACAGATGCACACGGGGGGATTTTATTTATTGATGAAATTGGAGAGCTCCATCCTATTCAGATGAATAAGCTGTTAAAGGTTCTAGAAGATCGAAAAGTGTTTATGGAAAGCGCCTATTACAGCGAAGAAAACACACAAATCCCAACACATATTCACGATATTTTTCAAAATGGGTTGCCAGCAGACTTTCGTTTGATTGGTGCGACGACTAGAACGCCTAATGAAATTCCGCCTGCCATTCGTTCCAGATGCGTAGAGGTATTTTTCCGTGAGCTTGATCGCGACGAAATTATTACAGTTGCAAAAAAAGCAGCAAATAAAGTAAGAATGGATATATCAGAAGAAGGTTTATCTCTGTTTTCTACATATGCACGCAATGGACGTGAAACGGTTAATATGATGCAAATTGCGGCTGGATTAGCGATATCAGAGGAACGAACGGACATTAAAAATGAAGATATTGAATGGATTGTTCATTCTAGTCAACTATCTCCAAGGCACGATCCGAAAATTGCAGATGAGGAAAAAGTGGGACTTATTAATGGATTAGCAGTGTACGGGCCCAACTCTGGAGCACTTTTAGAAATTGAAGTCAAAGCGATTCCTGCAAAAGAGAAAGGGAACATTATTATTACAGGTATCGTTGAAGAGGAAAGTATAGGGACTCAAGGGAAGTCTATTCGCCGTAAAAGTATGGCTAAAAGCTCAATTGAAAATGTCATAACGGTTCTTCGTTCAATGGATGTTCCAGCCGATGAGTATGATATTCATGTAAACTTTCCGGGAGGCGTGCCAATTGATGGACCTTCTGCTGGTATTGCGATGGCAACAGGGATCTACTCAGCGATTTATGAAGTGCCAATTAAACATACGGTAGCAATGACAGGAGAAATTGGTCTGCACGGCAACGTAAAGCCAATTGGCGGTGTGATTCCAAAAATCAAGGCAGCAAAACAAGCAGGCGTTCAGACGGTGATTGTGCCAAAGGAAAATATGAATGCAATGGTAGAAAAGGTAAAAGGTATCGATATTATTCCTGTCCATCATTTAACAGAGGTGTTTGAACAAGCGCTATTGTCTGTACATGAGCATGTTGCACATTTGTCGGTAGATCCAGCTATTTCAAATAGAGAATCTAGCTAATTCTATCATGATAATTAAAAATTAATGGTCAGATGAATATTCATCGCCTTTTTCGCGTATAAAACCTTTATACACAGCCAACGAAAAAGGCGTTTTTTTATGAAAAGAGCTTAAAAAGATATGTTTTGCCTTTTAATTCTTTCTCATGGTACAATTAGTAATTACTATTGTTAGACATGTGTATACAAATGAGATAAAATTGTTAAAAGAATTCACACTTTACATACTTTAATTGACGAGCATTGGAGGTGTTCATTGCATGGCAGAAAAAGAAAAATTGACAATGCCGCTATTGCCTTTACGAGGTTTGATCGTCTATCCGACAATGGTGCTTCATTTAGATGTTGGGCGAGATAAATCTGTGCAAGCATTAGAAAAAGCAATGATGGATGATCACTTAGTTTGTTTAGTATCACAAAAAGATATGGGTATCGATGAGCCAACAAAAGAGGATTTATATAGAACCGGTACGTTAGCAAAAATTAAACAAATGCTAAAGCTGCCGAATGGAACGATGCGCGTCTTAGTAGAAGGATTAAATCGCGTAACCGTTACAGAATTTGAAGACAGCGAAGAATATTTTGTTGTGCACGTGGAAAAGCAAAACGAAGAACATCAGGTTGATGTAGAAGATAAAGCGCTGATGCGCACGCTTTTAGACTATTTCGAACAATACATAAAACTTTCCAAAAAGGTGTCCGTTGAAACTCTTTCAACCGTAAGCGACATTGAAGAACCAGGAAGATTAGCGGATATTGTAGCCTCTCATTTACCAATAAAAATTCAGCTTAAACAAGAAATTTTAGAAATAACTGATGTGAAGGAAAGATTAAATACGATCATTTCTCATATTCAAGACGAGCAAGAAGTTTTGCAGCTGGAGAAAAAAATTGGACAGCGTGTAAAGAAATCAATGGAACGCACTCAGAAAGAGTATTATCTTCGTGAGCAAATGAAGGCGATTCAAAAAGAGCTTGGAGACAAAGAAGGAAAGACAGGAGAAGTAGCAACACTTCGCGAAAAAATTGAAGCAAGTGGGATGACGGACCATGTCAAACAAGTGGCGTTTAAAGAATTGGATCGCTATGAAAAAATTCCTGCTACCTCCGCTGAAAGCTCAGTCATTCGAAATTATATCGAGTGGTTGATTGCGCTACCTTGGACAAATGAAACGGAAGATACGCTCAATATTCATAATGCTGAACAAGTGCTGAACGATGAGCACTATGGCCTTGAAAAAGTGAAGGAACGCGTATTAGAATATCTAGCTGTGCAGCAGTTGACAAAATCTCTTAAAGGCCCTATTTTATGTTTAGCAGGACCTCCTGGCGTAGGGAAAACATCCCTAGCCCGTTCAATTGCCACGTCTCTAGATCGTCATTTTGTACGAGTGTCTCTAGGCGGCGTGAGAGATGAGTCAGAAATCCGCGGTCATCGTCGCACGTACGTGGGAGCTATGCCTGGACGCATTATTCAAGGAATGAAAAAAGCAGGAACGATTAATCCGGTATTTCTGCTTGATGAAATCGATAAAATGTCAAATGATTTCCGTGGAGACCCGTCTTCTGCTTTGTTAGAAGTATTGGATCCTGAACAAAACCATAATTTCAGCGATCACTATATAGAAGAAACGTATGATTTATCAAAAGTGATGTTCGTGGCTACAGCCAATAACTTAGCTACGATTCCGGGGCCGCTGCGCGATCGAATGGAAATTATTCAAATTGCTGGTTACACGGAGCTGGAAAAACTTGAAATCGCGAAGCGTCACCTATTGCTGCGCCAACTAGAAAATCACGGATTGCAAAAGGGCAATTTGCAGATTCGCGATGACGCGTTAACAGCAATCATCCGTTTATATACGAGAGAAGCGGGTGTTCGTAACCTTGAACGCGAAATTGCTTCCATTTGTCGAAAAGCAGCTCGTATCGTAGTCTCTGGCGAGAAAAAACGCGTGGTGGTGACGGCCAAAACGCTTGAAGAATTCCTTGGCAAGCCTAGGTTCCGTTACGGACAGGCTGAGACGGAAGATCAAGTCGGCGTTGCTACAGGTCTTGCTTACACAACTGTAGGAGGAGACACGCTAGCCATTGAAGTAAGCTTGTCCCCTGGTAAAGGAAGACTAGTGCTAACTGGAAAACTTGGAGACGTGATGAAAGAATCAGCTCAGGCAGCATTTAGCTACGTGCGTTCAAATGCAGAGAAACTAGGAATTGATGAAAAGTTTTATGAAAAACATGATATTCATATCCATGTTCCAGAAGGAGCTGTACCAAAGGATGGACCTTCTGCAGGAATTACCATTGCCACTGCTCTAGTATCAGCACTAACGGGTAAACCAGTGCGTAGAGAAGTAGGAATGACAGGAGAAATTACACTAAGAGGTCGCGTATTACCAATCGGCGGTTTAAAAGAAAAGTCACTTAGTGCACATCGTGCCGGATTAACTAAAATATTAATCCCTCATGATAATGAACGTGATATTGAAGATATTCCTGACAGTGTACAAGAGGAATTAGACATCGTTCTTGTGTCACATGTGGACCAAGTATTGGAACATGCGCTAGTAGGAGAGGTAAAATGAAAGTAACTCAAGCCGATATTGTTATCAGTGCCGTACGCCCTGAACAATATCCTAAAGAAAACCTGCCAGAGTTTGCGTTAGCAGGCCGTTCAAATGTAGGAAAATCATCTTTTATTAACAAGATGCTCAATCGCAAAAGCTTAGCGCGTACGTCGTCTAAGCCCGGAAAAACTCAAACGCTTAATTTCTTTTTAATTAATGAAATCCTTCACTTTGTAGACGTACCTGGGTACGGGTTTGCAAAAGTGTCTAAAAAAGAGCGTGAAGCATGGGGGAAAATGATTGAAACGTATTTAACAAATCGTGAGCAGCTTAAAGCTGTGTTAATGATTGTTGATCTACGCCATGCTCCTTCAAAGGATGACGTTATGATGTATGAGTTTTTGAAGCACCATGACCTTCCCGTTATGGTTATTGCAACGAAAGCTGATAAAATTCCTAAAGGAAAATGGCAAAAGCACTTAAAAGTAGTGAGAGAAACGCTGGACTTAGATCCAAATGATGAATTAATTCATTTCTCATCTGAAACAGGTGAAGGAAAAGATAAAGCGTGGAAATCTTTGCAGTATCGCATGACTCACTAAACAAAGGAATAGAATCTAAAAAAATGGAACGTTTATCATCACTCTAACAGGAAGTGAGTCAAACGTTCCATTTTTTTAACTTGTTTACATAGATTACTTTCGTTTGAAAAATAATAAATATAGCCCAACTAGTAACAATAAAATAGGCCAGAAGGTTGTTAAATAATTTACGCCGTCTTCAACTTTTGGCAAAAATAGTTTAAGACGGTCTGAAAACATCATTAAAATGGCAATAATTAAAAGAGTGCCGCCTTGGAAAAAGCCTGATTTGGCTTTTCTAGCACTGAGTAAAAAGCTAATGGCCACCATAAAAACGACCATGCTAATATTCGTAGGCCAAAAGGGAATTTGTTCACTTACATAGAAATGAATACCTAAAGTGATTAATATGTAGCTTGCAAGCAAGTTTGAATGATCTTGAGATAAAGCAGACTCAGTTAACAGGGCTGCTCCTATTAAAATTAACAGTACAGGCCACGTGTATACCTTTGCTGCAATGCTCATATGTAGTTCATTCAGTAAGAAAAAGATTCCAAATCCAACTAGTAAGACACCAAAAAACATTGATTGCTTTTTCATAGTAACCTCCAGGTGTTTCAAAACAGAAAACGTGATAAAACGCTGCTTTTTTGATACAATTTATTACGGAATAACAGTTAATATCTTAACACATGTTTTCAAAGACTGTTCACATTTTTTTTTCGAATGACTTATAGAACATGTTATAATAGTTAGAGATAAGGCGAAGCTTACACCTGTGTAATGTACGCCGCTTTTTACGAATAGTAGAATGAAGAACGCCGGATTTTACGGGCAGTTATCTCACTGTAGCTCTTTGGGAATTTAGGGGTTACTGCCCGTCAAATTCGGATAAATAAGCACATTTCAATTATAGGGGGTATGTACAAATGCATATTATAGCAGTCGGCTTAAACTTTCGAACAGCCCCTGTTGAAATAAGAGAAAAGCTTAGTTTTAATGAGCAAGAACTAGCATCTGCCATGAAAACGTTAAGCGGCCAAAAAAGTATTTTGGAAAACATCATTGTTTCAACATGCAATCGTACGGAAATTTATGCTGTTGTTGATCAATTACACACGGGCCGTTATTATGTAAAAGCATTTTTAGCTGAATGGTTCGGAATAGATAAAGAAGAGTTCTCGCCTTATTTAACCATCTATGAAAATGATGGAGCCATCGAACATTTATACCGAGTAGCATGTGGATTAGATTCAATGGTGATTGGTGAAACACAAATTCTTGGACAAGTGCGTTCAAGCTTTTTGCTTGCTCAAGAAGAAGAAACAATTGGAACGGTTTTTAATCAGCTGTTTAAACAAGCTGTGACATTAGCCAAAAAAGCTCATCATGAAACAGAAATTGGTGCAAATGCAGTTTCTGTCAGCTATGCAGCCGTAGAGCTTGCTAAAAAGATTTTTGGAGACTTATCGTCCAAACATGTGTTGATTCTTGGTGCGGGAAAAATGGGTCAGCTTGCCGTACAGAATTTATATGGCAGCGGAGCTAAAAAAGTAACGGTAGTGAATCGAACATTTGAAAAGGCACAAGAGCTAGCAAACCGTTTTTCTGGAGAAGCCAAACCATTTGCTGATCTTCAACATGCTTTAAGCGAAGCAGATATCTTAATTAGTTCAACAGGGGCTAATGACTATGTAGTAACGAAACAAATGATGAGTGAAGCCGAGCGTACGCGTAAAGGTCGTCCATTGTTTATGGTAGACATCGCCGTTCCGCGTGACTTAGATCCAGAACTAGATGAGCTAGAGACGGTCTTTTTATATGATATCGACGATTTAAACGGGATTGTAGAATCCAATTTGCAAGAGCGTCAAAAAGCTGCGGATGAAATTGAAATTATGCTTGAAGCTGAAATTGTTGCTTTCAAGTCTTGGCTTGGTACATTAGGCGTTGTGCCTGTTATTTCTGCACTTCGTCAAAAAGCACTTACCATTCAAGCTGAAACGATGAAAAGCATTGATCGTAAGCTCCCAGATTTATCTGAGCGTGAGCGCAAAGTTTTAAATAAACATACAAAAAGTATAATTAATCAACTTCTTCGCGATCCAATTTTACACGCGAAAGAATTGGCTGGAGAGAAACATGCTGAAGAGTCTTTAGAGCTGTTCATGAAGATTTTTAATATTGAACAGGAAGTTGCTTTGCAAAAAGAAAAAGAAGAGCAGCTTCATACATCGATTACGTCTCATTCAGTAGCTTATCAGTCTTAAGTGAGGATTGAATAATGGTTGATATGGAATTAACCAGAATCTATGAATTGATTGTGATTTTATACGCGGCGAGCGTTTTATTATATTTTATTGATTTTGTACAAAATAACCGGAAGGCAAACTCGATAGCCTTCTGGTTACTTTCTATTGTGTGGGTTTTGCAAACAGCCTTTTTAATTTTACGAATGTTTGAGACGGGAAGGTTTCCTATTCTTACCGTTTCTGAAGGGCTGTATTTTTACGCGTGGGTCTTAATTACTCTTTCACTTGTGATTAATCGCCTGTTTCGCGTTGATTTTATGGTGTTTTTTACAAATGTGATTGGTTTCTTAATTATGGCTATTCATACGTTTGCTCCACTTGAAACATACACTGCTGTCCAGTCGGAGCGCCTTGTGTCAGAATTATTAATCATTCATATTACCATGGCTATTTTATCTTACGGCGCTTTTTCAGTCTCTTTTGTTTTTTCCGCTCTGTATCTTGTTCAGTATAATTTATTGAAAAAGAAGAAGTGGGGCAAGCGCTTGCTAAGAATTGAAGATTTAACAAAGCTAGATTACATGTCCTATGTATTAATTTTAATTGGTGTACCGCTGTTATTGCTTTCGTTAATCTTAGGAATCATATGGGCTTATATTAAATACGTAGATTTTCATTGGTACGATACAAAAGTGTTAGGTTCATTTTTAATGTTTGTTGCATACAGCGCTTACTTGTATGCTAGACTGCGTAGAGGTATTCAAGGAAAGGCAATCGCAATGTGGAATATTGGATTGTTCTTAGTCTTACTTATTAATTTCTTTTTATTTGGCAGTTTATCGAATTTTCACTTTTGGGGTTCGTAATTAGGAGGACAACATGCGAAAAATTATTGTCGGCTCTCGTCGAAGCAAACTTGCGTTAACACAGACCAAGTGGGTCATTGAACAGTTAAAAAAACAAGGTCTTCCTTTTGAGTTTGAAATTAAAGAAATGGTTACAAAAGGGGACCAAATTTTAAATGTAACGCTGTCCAAAGTAGGCGGTAAAGGTCTTTTTGTAAAAGAAATTGAACAAGCCATGTTAGATGAAGAAATTGATATGGCCGTTCATAGTATGAAAGATATGCCAGCTGTTTTGCCAGAAGGATTAACGATTGGATGTATTCCTTTACGAGAAGATCATCGTGATGCGCTTATTTCAAAAAATGGTGAACGATTTGAGGAGCTACCAAGCGGTGCTGTGATTGGGACAAGCAGCTTGCGTCGAGGGGCACAGCTTCTATCTATGCGTTCAGATATCGAAATTAAATGGATTCGAGGAAATATCGACACACGCCTAGAGAAATTAAAAAATGAAGATTACGATGCAATTATCTTGGCAGCTGCAGGGTTATCTCGTATGGGCTGGTCGAGAGATACGGTCACTCAGTACCTAGAGCCGGAAATAAGCGTTCCCGCTGTAGGACAAGGAGCTTTAGCTATCGAATGCCGAGAAAATGACCATGAATTATTATCGCTTCTTCAAGCTCTAAATCATGATGAAACCGCTCGTGCTGTTAGAGCTGAACGCGTATTTTTAAAAGAGATGGAAGGCGGATGCCAAGTGCCGATTGCGGGTTATGGGCGTATATTGAACGGCGGAAACATTGAGCTAACGTCGCTAGTCGCGTCTCCTGATGGCAAAACGATTTACAAAGAGCAAATTACGGGAAAAGACCCCGTTGCTATCGGTTCAGAAGCTGCTGAGCGCTTAACATCTCAAGGAGCTAAGCTTTTAATTGACCGTGTAAAAGAGGAGCTGGACAAATAATGAGTCATGAGGCTCCTCTTTTTTTAAAAAAAGTTTTGATTACAAGAGAAGCGAAGCAGGCTCATTCATTTGCAGCACAGATTAAAAAGCTTGGAGGCATACCTTTAAGCTTACCAGTCCTCACGTTCGCACGTTCTAACAATGAAAAAGAAGTGGAAGATGTCCTGCTGTCGATTGACTGTTTTGATTGGATTGTTTTTACAAGTCAAAACGGCATTTCTTTTTTCTTTGAATGGCTACAAGAGTTAAATATCAGTTGGAGTGCTTTAAAAAGATTAAAAGTGGCTGCGGTTGGAGAAAAAACCGCAAAATTGCTAGAAAAACATGATGTTAACGTGCAACTTGTTCCAAAAGAATACGTTGCGGAATCACTTCTTGAGTCGTTAAAAGCAAATGTGTCACATCACGAGCGAGTTCTCCTTGTACGAGGACAATTAGCCCGCTCTGTTTTAAAAGATGGCTTAAAAGACTGTGAGGTAACAGATTTAGTTGTATATCAGACCATTCGAAATCAAGACTCTGAACGCTTGGTTAAGCAACATTTAGAAACAGGAATTGATGCCATTACTTTTACAAGTTCTTCTACAGTGAGATTTTTTGTCGAGTCAGTTAAAGATATTCCTAATTGGCTTGAGCTTATAAATAGAACCAAAGTTGTTTGCATCGGTCCTATTACGAGTCAGACAGCGAGCGAATATGGAATTAAGCATCTTGTTCCTAACACATACACAATAAATGGTATGATAGATATGTTGGTTAGTTGTTTTGAATAATAAAGGAGGATTTTAACATGAAAGATTTACAATTTACACGTCATCGTCGTCTTCGTAATTCTGTAAATATGCGTGCGCTTGTACGTGAAACACATTTACATGCTGAAGACTTTATATATCCTATTTTTATTGTAGAAGGTGAACAAAAAAGAAATGCTGTAAAATCAATGCCAGGTGTGGATCAAATTTCTTTAGACTACTTGAATGATGAAATCCAAGAGTTAGTCGATTTAGGAATCAAGTCAGCTATGGTATTTGGTGTTCCCGCTGAAAAAGATGCGGTCGGCTCACAGGCATACCATGACCACGGAATTGTCCAAAAAGGTATTCGTCAAATTAAAGAAAGTTTTCCAGACTTTGTTGTTATCGCAGATACATGCTTATGTCAATACACAGATCATGGCCACTGTGGTGTAATTGAAGACGGAAAAATCTTAAACGATCCTAGCCTTGACTTATTAGCGCGTACAGCGGTCAGTCAAGCTAAAGCAGGAGCGGATATTATTGCGCCTTCAAACATGATGGACGGTTTCGTGGCAGCTATTCGCCACGGTCTAGACGAAGCTGGATTTGAAGATGTGCCCGTGATGTCTTATGCTGTTAAATATGCATCTGCTTTTTACGGACCATTCCGCGATGCAGCGCATTCTTCTCCTCAATTTGGAGACCGTAAAACATATCAAATGGACCCAGCCAATCGCTTAGAAGCACTTCGAGAAGCGGAATCTGATGTCGAAGAAGGAGCAGATTTCTTAATTGTAAAACCGGCTCTATCATATTTAGATATTATGCGCGATGTAAAAAATACGTTTAATTTACCGGTAGTAGCTTATAATGTGAGCGGTGAATATTCAATGATTAAAGCGGCAGCTCAAAACGGCTGGGTAAATGAAAAAGAGATTGTTCTTGAAAAATTAATTAGCATGAAGCGTGCAGGAGCGGATTTAATTGTAACGTATCATGCTAAAGACGCAGCACGCTGGTTATCTGACAAGTAATTAAGGAGGCTTACACATGAGAAGTTATGAAAAGTCAAAAGCAGCTTTTTTAGAAGCGCAGCAATTAATGCCGGGTGGAGTAAACAGTCCTGTTCGTGCATTTAAATCAGTAGATATGGATCCTATTTTTATGGAACGAGGAAAAGCCGCTACGATTTACGATATTGACGGCAACAAATATATTGACTACGTCTTATCATGGGGACCTTTAATTCACGGACATTCCAACGATCAAGTAGTTGAAGCAGTAAAAAAAGTAACGGAATCTGGTACAAGCTTTGGTGCACCAACATTAATTGAAAATGAGCTTGCTAAGGTTGTTATTGAGCGCGTTCCTTCAATTGAAATCGTCCGTATGGTGAGTTCAGGTACGGAAGCAACGATGAGCGCACTGCGTTTAGCACGTGGCTATACGGGCCGCAACAAAATTTTAAAATTTGAAGGCTGTTACCATGGACATGGTGACTCTCTTCTAATTAAAGCTGGCTCAGGCGTTGCAACGTTAGGCCTACCAGATAGCCCGGGAGTGCCTGAAGGAATCGCTAAAAACACGATTACAGTGCCGTACAATGATCTAGAAAGCGTACAATATGCTTTTAAAGAATTCGGAGATGACATTGCTGGAGTAATCGTTGAACCGGTAGCAGGAAATATGGGTGTGGTACCGCCTCAGCCAGGTTTCTTACAAGGGCTTCGTGATATCACATCAGAATATGGCTCACTGCTAATTTTTGATGAAGTAATGACAGGGTTCCGCGTAGCGTACAACTGTGCACAGGGATACTACAACATTATGCCTGACTTAACTTGCTTAGGAAAAGTAATCGGTGGCGGTTTACCAGTAGGTGCTTACGGTGGTAAAGCTGAAATTATGGAGCGAGTTGCACCAAGCGGCCCGATTTATCAAGCAGGTACATTATCAGGTAATCCGCTTGCGATGACAGCTGGATACGAGACGTTAACGCAGCTGACACCTCAATCCTACGATGAGTTCATTCGTAAAGCAGATCGCTTAGAAGAAGGATTGATGGCAGCAGCTGAAAAATATGATGTGCCGTTTACGGTAAACCGAGCTGGTTCAATGATCGGTTTCTTCTTTACAAACGAACAGGTAATAAATTACGAAACAGCGAAAACATCGAATTTAGATTATTTTGCAGCTTACTATCGTGAAATGGCTAATGAAGGCGTGTTTTTACCTCCTTCTCAATTCGAAGGAATGTTTTTATCAACTTCTCATACAGATGCAGACATTGAACATACAATTGCAGCAGCTGAAAAAGCCTTTTCGAAGTTACGTGGATAAACAGATAAATAAGATTGACTTTTATATCAAAGCTTACGGAGTATTCCGTAAGCTTTTTTAGTTTTAAAGACATATTTTAATTTATTTGTTCATACATCTTTAATGACCGCGCTATTACCTGGCGGGTGTTGGAAGGGGGAGAACAATTTGTCGCAGGATAATTTATCATGTCTGCGTTTTTCCGTAGAAGAATCAGTATGGTTTCAAAAAGGACAGGAAGTCTCACAACTTTTGTCTATCTCCTTAGAGCCTCAAGTATCTATTCAAGAATATGACCAATACGTGTCTATTCGAGGAGCATTACAATTAACAGGTGAATACGAAACGTACGAGGGAGAGCACTCGTTACGCGAATATACAAATGAGAATCAAGTGCAATCTATCTCTGTCCGTGAAGACGGAACGGCTGAATTATCACATCAATTTCCTGTTGATATTACCATTCCTAAAAATCGTATTCAAAGTATTGAAGACGTATATGTATCTATTGATTTATTTGATTATGAATTGCCAGACACAAATCAGCTGCAGCTAATGGCTGACTTGTCCATCACAGGATTGTACGGAGAACAGCATGAGGAACGAGAAGAAGAGGAAGAGTTTTCGGAGGAAAAGCACATCGTCTCTTATGAAGAAGTGGACGATGCTGAAGAGGTATATACTGAAAACGTTGCTCAAGAAGAAGAAGAACAAGAGTTTGACGTAAGCTATCGTGAAGCTCCCGCACTTTTAGAGGCAGAGGCTATTGAAGAAGAGCATTCAGAAGAGCATTCAGAAGAGCATTCAGAAGAGACCCCTAGTTATTTTTCATCTGTATTTAAAAAAGAATCTCGTGCTGAGCCGGTTGTGGAATATGAAGAGGAAGCATATGAACCATTTGAAGTCGAAGTGAAAAAAGAGGCCCAAATCGAGGAAGAAAGAGAAGACAATGTGATTGAACTGTTTCAGCTTCGTCAAGAGCAAGAAAGCTTCGAAGAATCGCAAGCTAGTGAATTGAATACGTATGGTGACGTTCAACAAGAGGCTGAGCAAGAAGAAGCTGAACAAGAAGAGGAAAAGATTATTGTTGAATTTCGGAAAGAAGAAAATGAAAGCGGCCGAAATGAAAACGCCCTTTATTTAACAAAGCTCTTTTCGCGGGAAGAAGAAGCTTTTTCAACGTGGAAGCTTTGTATTGTTCAAGACGGAGATTCGCTTGATACGATAGCAAACCGCTATAATACGAATGTACAAAACATTTTACGAGTGAATAATTTAGAAGATGAATATGAGCTGGAAGAAGGAAGCATCTTAAATATTCCCGTTCGTTAAAGTCGGAAAGAAAACAGTTTTGACGCATATAATGTCTTAACTGTTTTCTTTATTTTTTACGAGGAAGGAGAATATAGATGCAGCGGACAGTAGCAGACTACAAAGTATTGTTAAAAGAATATGACTTAGATGTTGACTTTATCGAAGACTACGGAAAAGTAAAAAAAGTCTATACGAAAACCGGCGTATTTGCGCTTAAAGAAATGGCGAATCATCAAGAACGAAATCAAAACTTCATTCAAAAGCTGCAGAACGTGTATCAAAAAGGATGGATGGGATTTGTCCCTATTTATCAAACAAAGCGTTCTCAGCCCATTGTTTCAGATGAAAGCGGCTCGTATTACTTAATGCCGTGGCTCCCAAATAATCCGACCGAAGAGCGTGATATTCGATATCATAAATTATTTCAAGAGCTTGCTAAGCTTCACGGCGCTTCGGCGCAGGAAGTAGAAGTGAAAAAAGAAGATATAGAAAATCATTATACATCGATGAAAGAAACGTGGGAGAAACGTCAGGAAGAGCTGAAGCAGTATGTAGCAGAATGCGAGAAAAAAATCTATATGTCCCCGTTTGAATTGCATTACTGTACGTTTTATTATGAAATGACAAGAGCGCTTGAATTTGGTTTTGGAAAGCTCGATCAGTGGAACGATGAAATGGAAGAAAAGGAAAAGATCCGGCTGGTTACGTCTCATGGAAAGCTATCGGCTAAACATTTTATCTATGATGAACGGGGAAATGGTTTTTTTATTAATTTTGAACATGCAAAAGATGCTTCACCGATTTATGATTTGGTCTCATTTTATTTCCGTACTCTTCGCACATACCCAGTAACTACCTATGACAGCTATGAGTGGTTTAGTACGTATGAAAAACATTTTGCTCTCAGAGAAGAGGAACGGCTGCTTTTACACAGTTATTTGGCGTTTCCAGAACCCTTGTATCAGTGTATCGTTCAATATAGGCAGCATAAAGAAAGTAAAACAGAGCTTGAACATATGCAGTCATTTATTCGAGCATACTGGCTGACGAAAAACATTGAACAGCTCAATATTAAAATATTTGAAGTAGATCAGCAAAAAAAAATGGCAGCGGAAGCAGCTGCACAAGCCCAAGCGAACGAATAGCGCTTGGGTTTTTAAATCCAGTCCGAATATAAAGCAACCGCTAGTATGGCAAGCAGTGCCAACAACAGTACATCAAAGGTTGTAGGGAAAAATAGTGTACGTATACCTTGAAAAATTGTTAAAGGAACAATAAACTGTCCACAAGCCGCTCCTGCTGTTTTGAGCCACCGCTGCAGCTGATACGAATTTACATTTATTCGTTTCTTCATTTGTACATGCCCCTTTCAATCCACGTGCCCAGGTTAAAGTAAGTATATGAAAAAAGAAAGAAATGGTGTCATTTTTTTGAGCGGACTCTTCATTTTATTTCCAAAATTAGCGAGTGAATGAAAAAATAAAGAGCAGAACAAAAAAATTATGAATATAATCGTAAAAAAGTGGAGAAGATTATTGACGATTCAACATTTTTTCATATAGTATAATTAAGAGAAATTCATACATAAATACAGTGAATAGGAAGAGTACGGGATGTTCGTCTTTCAGAGAGAGAAATCAGCTGCTGTGAGATTTCTTAAGAATGTGCACTCGGAATGTCGCCTATGAGTAGCTTTTTTGAACAGCTGCATAGCTCAGTAGAAAAAGCCGGTTAATCAACCGTTATGAAATGAAGTGTATAGGCTTATCAAACGGGATACGTCTATAAAAAAAGGTGGTACCGCGAAATCAACTCCTTTCGTCCTTTTATTAGGAAAGGAGTTTTTTTATGTTTATAAAAGCTTTACACAGTTTCTAAAGACTGAAACTTTATATTATGGAGGTATACATTATGTCTGAAAAAGAAGTGACTCTTCCAACGAAGTATGATCCAAAAGCCGTTGAAGAAAATCGTTATCAGTATTGGTTAGACGGGAAGTTTTTTGAAGCAACAAATGACCCTGAAAAAGAGCCATATACAATTGTAATTCCACCCCCAAACGTAACGGGCAAGCTACATTTAGGCCACGCTTGGGATACAACGTTACAAGACATCTTAACGCGTATGAAGCGCATGCAAGGCTATGACGTTTTATGGCTTCCTGGCATGGACCATGCGGGGATTGCAACGCAGGCAAAAGTAGAAGAAAAGCTTCGCAGCGAAGGGAAAAGCCGCTACGATCTAGGCCGCGAAAATTTTGTAGCCGAAACATGGAAATGGAAAGAAGAATATGCAAGCTTTATTCGCCAGCAGTGGTCGAAGCTAGGACTTGGCTTAGACTATTCACGCGAGCGCTTCACGCTTGATGAAGGCCTTTCTAAAGCAGTGCGCGAAGTATTCGTAACGCTTTACAAAAAAGGGTTAATCTATCGCGGAGAATATATTATTAACTGGGATCCAGCTACAAAAACAGCTCTTTCAGACATCGAGGTTATTTACAAAGATGTACAAGGTGCGTTTTATCATATGCGCTATCCGTTGGCAGATGGTTCTGGACATATTGAAATCGCAACAACTCGTCCTGAAACAATGCTAGGAGATACGGCTGTAGCTGTTCACCCTGAAGATGATCGCTATAAGCACTTAATCGGCAAAAAGGTTGTCCTTCCGATTGTAGGTCGTGAAATTCCAATCGTAGGCGATGATTATGTAGATATGGAATTCGGTTCTGGTGCGGTGAAAATTACGCCTGCTCATGACCCGAACGATTTTGAAATTGGAAACCGCCATAATTTAGAGCGTATTTTAGTGATGAATCAGGACGGTACGATGAATGACAAAGCAGGTAAATATGAAGGAATGGATCGTTTTGCTTGCCGTAAGCAAATTGTTAAAGACCTTCAAGAAGACGGTGTATTGTTCAACATTGAAGACCACATGCATTCAGTAGGTCACAGTGAACGAAGCGGTGCCGTTGTTGAACCTTATTTATCAACTCAATGGTTTGTAAAAATGCAGCCGTTAGCAGATAAAGCAGTAGATCTTCAAAAGCAAGAAGAAAAAGTAAACTTCGTGCCTGATCGTTTTGAAAAGACATACTTACACTGGATGGAAAATATTCGCGACTGGTGTATTTCGCGTCAGCTTTGGTGGGGACATCGCATTCCAGCTTGGTATCATAAAGAAACTGGAGAAGTATACGTAGATCATGAGGCTCCAGCAGATATCGAAAACTGGGAACAAGATTCAGATGTATTAGATACATGGTTCAGTTCAGCGCTATGGCCATTCTCAACAATGGGCTGGCCCGATGTGGATGCAGCTGATTTCAAACGCTACTACCCAACAAACGTGCTTGTAACAGGCTACGATATTATTTTCTTCTGGGTATCTCGCATGATTTTCCAAGGTCTTGAATTTACGGGTAAACGTCCGTTTGACGATGTACTCATTCACGGTCTTGTACGAGATGCTGAAGGTCGTAAAATGAGTAAATCACTTGGTAACGGTGTAGACCCAATGGAAGTAATCGAGAAATACGGTGCAGATTCTCTTCGCTACTTCTTATCTACAGGAAGCTCACCAGGACAAGATTTACGCTTCAGCTTTGAAAAAGTCGAAGCGACGTGGAACTTTGCAAATAAAATTTGGAATGCTTCTCGTTTTGCATTAATGAACATGGACGGCATCACATTTGAAGAGCTTGATTTATCAGGCGAAAAGTCAGTTGCTGATAAATGGATTTTAACGCGCTTAAATGAAACGATTGAGCACGTAACAAAATTAGCTGACAAATATGAATTCGGTGAAGTTGGACGTATTCTCTATAACTTTATTTGGGATGATTTCTGCGATTGGTACATTGAAATGGCTAAACTTCCTCTTTACGGAGAAGATGAAGCAGCTAAAAAGACAACTCGCTCAATTTTAGCTTATGTACTTGATAACACAATGCGACTTTTACATCCATTCATGCCGTTTATTACCGAAGAAATTTGGCAAAGCTTGCCGCATGAAGGCGAATCGATTACAGTAGCTAAATGGCCGGAAGTACGCCCTGAGCTTTCTGATAAAGAAGCTGCTAACGATATGCGTTTACTTGTAGATATTATCCGCGCTGTTCGTAACATTCGTGCTGAAGTGAACACGCCGATGAGCAAACAAGTAAAATTATTTATCAAAGCTAAAGATGAAAATATTCAAAGCCAGCTCGAAAAGAACCGTGCGTATGTAGAACGTTTCTGTAATCCAAGTGAGCTTGTGATTTCAACAGATGTTTCATTAGATGAAAAAGCGATGACTGCTGTTGTAACAGGCGCAGAATTAATTTTACCTCTTGAAGGTTTAATTAATATCGAAGAAGAAATCGCGCGTTTAGAAAAAGAATACGACAAGTTAAACAAAGAAGTAGAACGTGTACAAAAGAAATTAAACAACCAAGGCTTTATTGCAAAAGCGCCTGCTAAAGTAGTAGAAGAAGAGCGTGCAAAAGAGCAGGATTATGTTGAAAAACGCGAAGCTGTTCAGTCTCGTATTGCTGAATTACGCGGATAATCGACGGGTTAATGAACCAACAGAAAAAGCGTGGCTTGTATAGCGACGCTTTTTCTCTACATAATAATAGCGATGGAAAAGAAAGGTGAATAAAAGATGATAACGACATATGAAGAAGCGCTTGATTGGATTCATAACAGACTTCGCTTTGGAATCAAGCCGGGGTTAGAACGAATGGAATGGATGCTAGAGCAGCTTGATTTTCCGCAGCAAAATCTAAATGCTATTCATGTTGCTGGGACGAATGGTAAAGGTTCTACCGTTTCTTATTTGCGAAACATGTTAGAAGAAGCAGGGTATAAAGTTGGAACGTTTACTTCTCCTTATATCGAAACATTTAATGAGCGGATCAGCGTGAATGGACAGCCTATTTCAAATGAAGCAATGACCGCTCTTGTTCAGGAAATAAAGCCTGTTGTGGAGCGACTAGAACATACAAGCTTAGGATCAGCAACGGAATTTGAAGTGATTACAGTCATGGCTTTTCTTTATTTCGGCTATCATGAGTCAGTTGACTATGCTGTGTTTGAAACAGGTCTTGGAGGACGATATGACTCAACAAACGTTGTGAATCCTATGGTGAGTATTATTACAAACATTGGATTTGATCACATGGCAATATTAGGTGATACGGTAGAAGAAATTGCAGCAGAAAAAGCGGGGATTATTAAAAAAGAAGTCCCTATTATTACCGGTGCAGAGCAAGTGAAGGCGCTTGATGTCATTACTAAAGAAGCAAAGTCAAAGCATGCTTCGTTATTTGTGTTAGGAAAAGATTTTGACATTAAAAACTATGAGCCATTAGCAAATGGAGAAGGCTTTGCGTTAAAAACGCCGTATGGCACATTTGAACATTTAGAATTAAATATGCTTGGCTATCATCAAGTGAAAAATGCAGCTTTGGCTCTCATGGCCGTTTGTTATTTAAAAGAAAAGAAAAAGCTTTCTATCTCCAATGAGCAAATGATAAAAGGGATTCAGCATACAAAGTGGAACGGCCGCTTTGAGATAGTAAATGAGCATCCTTTAACGATTATTGATGGGGCTCATAATGCAGAAGGCATTGATAGCTTGTTATCTACTTTACGCCTTCATTATGAAAATCGAAACATTCATTTAATTTTCAGCTGCTTAAATGATAAAAGTGCTGATCGAATGGTTCAAGAACTTGAAACAATCGCTGCAAGTATTACATTTACGTCGTTTGACTTTCCTCGTGCTCGCCCAGCTGGGGAGCTTTATGAGATGAGTACTCATCATAATAAGCATATGGATGAAGAGTGGAAAAAAGCAATTGCTTACGTAAAGGAAAAGGCGACAGGTGAACAAGACATGGTCGTGATTACAGGGTCTCTGTATTTTATATCAGAAGTAAGGGCTTTTCTTCTAAAATGAGCAAAAGCAGCAAGTGAAATCTTGCTGCTTTTAACATAATGTGAGGAAGGGATACGGATAATAAGGAAGCACTAAGTTCAAAGTATTGTCACTTTCACCCCCTAGGTAAGTGATATATAATAAACATGTACATCACTAAATAAGGAGATTGTTAACATGAGTAAGAATAATGAAAAAATTGTACCAAAAAGTAATAAAAACTTTACCGGTATTATTCTTACCTTTTCAGTGATAGCGAATGTTATTATTTTACTGCTATTCTTTTCGAATATTGGCTATCAAGGAAAAGTAAGTTTTGATTTGACTATCTTTCCACGGTTAAATGCTATTTTGAATAGTTTTACGTTTATTTTTTTAGTTGCAGCGTTGATTTCAATTTTCAGGAAAAATATTAATGCTCATAAAGGTTTTATTTTAGCAGCATTCACTTCCACACTGCTCTTTTTAGTTTCATATTTAACATTCCATTACATTTCCACAGAAACAGCTACGTTCGGTGGAGAAGGAATCGTTCGTCCCATTTACTTCTTCATTTTGATCACACACAGTTTCCTAGCAGCGATTATTGTTCCGCTGGCACTGTTTGCACTTGTGTGGGGCTGGACAATGCAAGTTGAAAAACACAAAAAAATTGTGCGATGGACAATGCCAATCTGGCTTTATGTAAGTCTTACAGGTGTAATTGTCTACTTATTTATGGCTCCTTACTATTAAAAGACGTCTGCTTTTGCAGACGTTTTTTTATGCTGTTTTTGTTTTTTAGTGGTATAATCCTTATTACCTATAAAAAGTGTGTTTTAAGGAAGGAGGCATACAGAATATTACTTTTGTGGGTATTATGATTCAGTTTATTAACCAAGGAGCTGTTTGATACTAATCAATAAAGGAGAGATATTGAAATGGATAAACTGTCAACGAGGAATAAAGGAATTTCTCTAATGAAAGTGATCGTACTGGTTATCGTAATAGGTCTTCTTGCAGCTTTTCTCATTCCGTTTCTTGGCAGCTATTTAAGGGAACGAGATACATTCCTTCACTCAAAAGAAAACCTACAATTAAGCAGCAGGCCTGAGATGGAAGAAATAGTATGAGTTTAATTTACCTCTATGCATTTGTTTCAGGTATCACGTTAGGTTCATTTTATAACGTAGCAGGACTTAGAATACCTCAGAAAAAATCTATTTTATCTCCAAGATCTCATTGTCCACACTGTTTATACGTTCTTTCTCCACAACAATTAATTCCCATAGTCTCCTACATTAAAAATGCAGGAAAATGTAGTATGTGTCACAAAAAAATCTCCTTCATCTACCCATTCATAGAATTTTCGACAGGAAGTTTATTTGTATATGCTTTTTTTAGATTGAATATGACGTTAGAACTGATTGTCATATTAACCTTTGTTTCTTTTTTAACAATTATAGTTGTCTCAGACATAGTCTATATGATTGTCCCAAATAAGGTGCTGCTTTTCTTTTTGCCTATCTTTCTACTTGAGCGTCTTTTCATTCCATTAAATTCGTGGAGTGATTCCTTAATGGGAGGAGGAATCGTATTTTTTCTCCTCTTTCTAATCGCATTTCTCAGCAGAGGAGGGCTTGGAGAAGGAGATATTAAACTGTATGCTTTGATTGGTATTGTGCTTGGAGTAAAGCTTGTTTTGCTATCGCTTTTTTTAGCTATATTAATAGGCGGAATCGTTAGTATAGGAGCGTTATTAATGAAAAAGGCAAAGGTAGGTGTACCAATTCCTTTCGTTCCATTTATTTTTATAGGCACAATCGCTGCTTATTTTCATGGAAACGAATTGATAGATTGGTATGTTAGCAACTATTTTTATTGAGCTTCAAGTCTTCGACAAATTTAAAATTTCTGTAACTAAATAGCGAAAACCTTTTGTAACAAGACGACAAATGTCTTGTTATTTTTTTTTTCTTCTATGATAGCATGGAAAAAAGTGTATGTTTTATGTCGGTTTACCTCAGCTTGCAACCGGTACTAAGACTACGTTAACTAAAGGCGGTGGGGCAGTGGACAAGCAGGAACGAAAAATTTCAATTAAAATCAACGGTCAATCCAAGGAAGAACAAGTGCCAGAAAAAGACGAGTTTACGTGGGTTCTTCCGGAACCGGGATCCACAGATTCTCATGTGGAAGAAAATAAAGTGGTGTTTATTGAAGATGTAAGAAATGAAAAAAAGAAAAAGCCGCGATTACATCCTAAAAATGTTTCGATTAAAACGGTAAGCGGCGGTGTGATCAAACGAACAGCTGTGATTGTACTGCTAGCAGTTGGAATAGGCAGCGGCATCGGTATGGTTGGTGTGAAAATGATGACAGGAAGCGAACAGCCTGTAAGCAAAGCACAAACAAGTGAGCAAACGAAAGAAGAAAAAACTTCTCAAACAGCGTCTACCACTGAAAGTGTTGGTAAAGCTGAAAAGAAAAGCGAACAGGAATCGAAGGGGACATCAGCTGCTGCTTCTACTTTAGAACCTTTTTCCTTTTACATTGTTCAAGCAGGTGCTTTTTCATCAAAAACTGCTGCAAATAAAGCAATGGATAAATGGAAAGAAGAGAACGAAGCAGGCGAGATCTTTTCACCTAAAACCTATTCTCTTGTCGTTGGTGCTGCCACTGGAGAAGAAAAAGCGAACGCACTTAGTAAAACTTATAAACAACAAGGTAAAGATGTATATGTAAAGTCTTATGAAATTAAGCCCACTAGCGAATTAGGGAAAAAAGATCAAACGGTTATAACAACAGCGCAGCCGTTTATGGCTAATCTCTTAGATCAATCTGTTAAAGCGATTGAAGGACAGCGGGTAGCCGATATCAAATCTCTGAAAAAAGAGCTGACAAAAGTTCAGAAAGAAGCGTCAAATGAAGACATTAAAACCATGGTGAGCACCCTTCAAAAAGCTGCTGCTTCTCTTTCTTCATATGAAGATAATAAAAGCAGTAAAGATGCTTGGCTTGCTCAGCGATACGTGTTAAAAGCTCTTCAGCAGTATGAAAGCCTTGTAACGTCTTAACAAGTGAGGTAGTGTAATGCTGCCTCACTTGTTTATTGTCATTTGGGGATGAAATTGCTAAAATAACGGTGTGTCCTTCTTTTTTAAATCAAAATGCAAAGGTGAGATGTATGAAACAAACATTAATTTTAGCCTCAGGCTCTCCTCGTCGAAAAGAATTACTTCAGCAGCTTCACATTCCCTTTACCGTTCACGTTAGTACAATTGAAGAAATCATCAATCCATTATACACTCCGTCCGAGGTAGTAATGGATTTAGCTAGGCAAAAAGCAGTGGACGTCGCTTCGCATCATAAAGAGGATATTGTCCTAGGTGCCGATACAGTTGTCGTATATGGCAATCGTATTTTAGGAAAGCCAAAAACGAACCAAGAAGCGATTGAAACACTTACGATGCTGTCAGGTCAAAAACATCAGGTGTTAACTGGAGTAGCGTTCGTATCAAATGCAAAAGTTCATACGTTTTATGAACAAACAGATGTAGAGTTTTGGCCGATTGAAGAAGATGAAATCGTACAGTACGTAGAGTCAGGAGAGCCTATGGATAAGGCTGGTTCTTATGGAATTCAAGGTCTCGGTGCTGCGCTAGTTAAAAAAATTGAAGGAGACTATTTCTCCGTGGTGGGCTTGCCGCTCTCCCGAACAATACGTGAGCTAAAAAAATACGGTTTCGTTTACTAAAAAGGAGTGGCGAAATTGGATCAATCATTGTTAATTAAAGATTTTCCTCAAGATGAAAGACCTCGAGAGCGCCTTGTGTCAATGGGTGCTTCTAGTCTTTCTAACCACGAGCTTATTGCTATTTTGCTGCGTACTGGAACCAAAGATGAATCTGTTCTTCAGCTGTCCAATCGCATATTAACGCATTTTGAAGGTCTTCAACTTTTGCAGCATGCATCGCTTGATGAAATGATGAATATTAAAGGTATCGGACCTGCAAAAGCAATTCAAATTATAGCGGCTATTGAAATAGGTAAGAGGATTGTACAGCGGAAATCTAGTCAGCGATATACCATTCATGGCCCTGAAGACGGAGCTAATTATGTGATGGAAGAAATGCGCGTGCTGTCTCAAGAGCATTTCGTCTGTTTATACCTCAACACGAAAAATCAAGTTCTCCACAAGCAAACCATTTTTATCGGAAGCCTCAATTCATCTATTGTCCATCCAAGAGAAGTATTTAAAGAAGCCTTTCGTCGTTCAGCTGCATCCCTTATTTGTATTCATAATCATCCCTCCGGCGACCCTACTCCCAGCAGAGAAGATATAGAGGTAACGAAGCGCTTAAAAGAGTGCGGATTTATCATAGGAATTGAATTGTTAGATCATTTAATTATCGGAGATCGAAAATATATTAGTTTAAAAGAAAAAGGATACATGTAAGGCTATGCTTTTTAAAATCCTTGGGTTATAATAGTAGTCATGATTTTAAATGACAAGTTCTTTACAATCATTCGTTATTAATAGACAAAGTATGACTTTTTATCATACAATATTTGGCGTTGACATCTATGAAAAAAGTATAGAAAATAAAAAATGTTACTTATGAAATGAAGAAATTGAATTATGGAATTTTTACCTTTGCATTTTGGTAAGAGAAAGGAAGAGACACATGTTTGGAATCGGTACTAGAGACCTTGGAATAGATTTGGGTACTGCAAATACGCTCGTTTATGTAAAAGGAAAAGGAATTGTTGTGCGTGAGCCGTCTGTTGTGGCTTTGCAAACTGATACAAAACAAATCGTTGCGGTAGGTAACGATGCAAAAAATATGATTGGTCGTACACCTGGGAACGTAGTAGCCCTTCGTCCAATGAAAGATGGAGTTATTGCAGATTACGAAACAACTGCGACGATGATGAAATATTACATCAATCAAGCTCAAAAAACAAAAAGTTTGTTTGCGGGTAAGCCGTATGTAATGGTTTGTGTACCTTCTGGCATTACAGCTGTTGAGAAACGTGCCGTTATTGATGCGACTCGTCAGGCTGGCGCGCGTGATGCGTATACAATTGAAGAACCGTTTGCTGCAGCAATCGGCGCCAATCTACCGGTTTGGGAGCCAACGGGAAGTATGGTAGTAGATATTGGCGGAGGAACAACAGAAGTTGCGATTATTTCCTTAGGAGGAATCGTAACATGTCAGTCAATCCGTATCGCTGGGGACGAGATGGATGAAGCGATTATTCAATATATTCGCAAGAATTACAATTTAATGATCGGTGAGCGTACGTCAGAAGCATTAAAAGTAGAAGTCGGTTCTGCCGGAATTCCAGAAGGTATTGAAAACATGGAAATTCGCGGACGTGACTTACTAACAGGTCTACCGAAAACAATCGAAATTTCAGCAGAAGAAATTGCAGAAGCGCTAAAAGATACAGTGGCTTCTATTGTAGATTCAGTAAAAAGTACATTAGAAAAAACACCACCTGAACTTGCGGCAGATATTATGGATCGCGGTATTGTATTAACAGGCGGTGGCGCATTGCTACGTAATTTAGATAAAGTTATTAGTGAAGAAACAAATATGCCGGTTGTCATCGCAGAAGATCCGCTTGACTGTGTTGCAATTGGAACTGGTAAAGCGTTAGAACACATTGATTTATTTAAAAATCGTACAAGCGATTCATATCGCTAAATATTAAGAGGTGTAGATCGTGCCACAATTTTTCTTAAATAAACGTTTAGTTATTTTATTAGTCAGTATTATTGTATTAGTGGCATTGATTGGTTTTTCGTTAAATGGTCGTAAAAATGTAACGTGGCCTGAACAGTTTGTCAAAGATACGGTTGGTCTTGTTCAGGCTACCTTTAATGAACCCGCACAATTTGTAGCGGGTTTCTTTCAGAATGTAGGTGACTTAAAGCGTACATACGAAGAAAACGAGGTATTAAAAGCCCGTTTAGACGAACGCATGCAATTAGAAACGAAAGCCAACGCTTTGCAGCAAGAAAATAAAAAATTAAGAGCACAGCTCGACAAAAAAACGGATTTAAGTCAATACAACCCAATCGAAGCAACAGTTATTGCTCGTAATCCAGACCGTTGGCATGAGGTAATTGCCATTGATAAAGGGACGGTTCATAATGTGCAGGAAAATATGGCTGTTATGACTCCTGAAGGGCTGATTGGTAAAGTGAAGCATGCATCTAAGTTCACATCTACTGTGCAGTTAATTAGTTCATCAGATCGTACAAACCGTGTATCTGCTAAAATTCAGGCTAAAAAAGAAGTGTTTGGTTTAATTGAAGGCTATGATGATAAAGAACAGGCGCTTGTTATGCGTCGTATTCCATTTGATGCTGATATTAAAGAAAAGCAAAAAGTAGTAACGTCTGGTTTAGGACAAGAAGACGGCATTTTCCCTAGCAATCTTCCAATTGGCGTTATCACAAAAATTGAGCCTGATGAATATGGATTAACGAAAAAAGCTTATATCAAACCTGCTGCTGACTTGTATGACTTAGATAACGTAGTTGTAGCTAAAAGAAGTGCCCCCGCTGCTGAAGACGATTTAGGGGCGGAGGAGGCTAACTGATGAAGCGGTTTGTCCTTCCTATTCTCGTGCTTGTCGTTTTTATGTTTGAAAGTATCTTTGTTAATTTTGTCGCCATGGCATCACCATGGCGAGACTGGATTCTATCGCCTCACTTTGTTGTAGTGGTACTGGCTTTTATGTCAGTGTATTATCACCCAAAGCAAGCGATGCTATATGGGGTAATCCTTGGATTCATGTATGATATTGCCTTTACGGATGTCTTAGGAGTATACGCGCTTGGATTGCCGGCCGTATGCTATATCGTATCAAAACTAATGAAGATTTTTCAGCAAAATACGCTTATCGTAATCTGCATGTCGCTATTAGCTGTAGCCATTATTGAGTTTTATGTATATGGAATTAATAGCATTATTAATATATCCGATATGACCATTGGTCGCTTCTTGCAAGAGCGATTTTACGCAACCATCATTTTAAATGCCATATTTGCACTCATTTTTGCATTTCCGCTTCAAAGATGTTTTCAATATTTTGCTAAATTTATCGATGAACGCTGATCGGAACATACATTACGCTTCTCGTTCATGATAGGATAAAAATGCTGATTGAAGAAACGAAAAAAAGGAATTGAGTAAGTCTCTGTCGAAATTATATATTCGTTGAGGTGAGCGTCTTGAATAAACAAAAGCAACAAAATGTGACAATTAAAGGAACAAAAGATGGATTAACGTTGCATCTCAATGATACATGTTCATTTGCAGAGCTTTTGACGGAACTTAAGACGAAGCTTTTGACAAATAAGCATGGCGATGCCGATCAGATCGTCACAGTGTATGTCAAAATCGGAAATCGTTATTTAACTACAGAGCAGGAAACCGAATTGAAGGCGCTCATAGAAGAAAATCAGTATTTAGTAGTTAAACAAATTGATAGTAACGTTATTTTAAAGCAAGATGCAGTCCGCGTAAGAGAAGAAAGTGAATTAGTATCTGTTACAAAGGTAGTTCGTTCAGGACAGGTTCTCCATGTAGAAGGCGATTTGCTTCTAGTCGGAGACGTAAATCCCGGAGGAACCGTTGTAGCTGGAGGAAATTTATTTGTATTAGGTGCTTTAAAAGGGATTGCTCATGCAGGATATCGCGGCAATAAAAACGCCGTTATTGCTGCATCGTTAATGAAACCTTCACAGCTGCGCATTGCTGATATTATTACCCGATCAGAAGAAGAGCGCAGTGAGAAGGAAGAGAATATAATGGAATGTGCATACTTAGATGATAATGATCAAATGGTAATAGATCGCGTGCAAACTTTACCGCATCTAAGACCGAATTTGACCAGGGTAGAAAGGAGAATTTGACAGTGGGAGAGGCTATTGTTGTTACGTCTGGTAAAGGTGGAGTTGGAAAAACAACGACATCAGCCAATTTAGGTACTGCTCTAGCATTAGCTGGAAAGCGGGTGTGTCTAGTAGACACTGATATCGGCTTACGCAACTTGGATGTTGTAATGGGGCTTGAAAATCGTATTATTTATGATCTTGTAGACGTGGTAGAAGGTCGATGCCAACCGCAAAAAGCCTTGATTAAGGACAAGCGTTTTGAATGTTTGTACTTACTTCCTGCTGCTCAAACGAGTGACAAAACAGCTGTTCAACCAGAACAAATGCGAGAGTTAGTTCTTCAGTTAAAGCAAGACTATGACTATGTGGTTATTGATTGCCCAGCTGGTATTGAACAAGGCTATAAGAACGCCGTAGCTGGCGCTGATAAGGCACTCGTTGTGACAACACCGGAAGTTTCAGCTGTTCGTGATGCTGACCGTATTATTGGATTATTGGAGCAAGAGGATATCGAGTCTCCAAAACTGGTTATTAACCGAATCCGTAGTCATATGATGAAAAATGGAGACATGCTGGACGTGGAAGAAATTTCTCAGCTTCTAGCTGTTGATTTAATTGGAATCGTTGCTGACGATGAAAATGTTATTCGTGCTTCTAACAACGGTGAACCAATTGTCATGGACCCATCAAGCAAAGCATCAATTGCATATCGTAATATTGCAAGACGTATTCTAGGTGAAACGGTTCCTCTTCAATCGTTAGATGAAGAAGATAAGGGAATGTTTGCACGTATTAAACGATTCTTTGGTGTTCGTTCTTAAAAAGCTTCCGATAGAGGAAGCTTTTTTTATTTGTTTGATTTTGTAGAGTCAAGCTGTCATAAGCTCCACGGACAAGTCATATAGTTGATTATACGATAAGAACAAGGAGAATGATGAATCATGAATCGACGTGCTGATGAAATCCGTAAACGAATTGCTGAGCGTAAGCGAAAACAATTAAATACAACAAAGCGTCTTCCTCAAGAACCTCTTCATACGTCCTTAATGAGTGAAGAAGAAAAATATGGATCGATGGATTATTCTGCGGTTGAATACACACCATCAGCAAAGGAATATCACCCGTTATTTCGAAAAGAACGCTTTTTATTTAAAATTTTAGCTTCAGCCTGCTTAGTGTTAATTGTAGGGATTATGTTCAAGAACGCTTCTCCTACTTTTGAACATGCCAGAGTGGTGGTTCAACAAACAATGGATAAAGAATTTCAGTTTGCAGCTGTTTCCTCCTGGTACGAAGATAAGTTTGGGAAGCCGTTAACGCTATTGCCGAATAAACAGTCTAGCAAAACGGAGCAAAGTGTAAGCGGAGAATATGCTACTCCAGCTTCAGGGAAAGTAACGGAAACATTTGCTCAAAGTAAGCAAGGCGTGACGGTTCAAACAGGAGTGGATTCGGTTGTAGAAGCAATGAGTGAAGGTATCGTAAGGTATGTAGGGAAACGTGATGATACTGGGAATACCGTTATTATTCAACATGCCGATGGAACCGAAACTTGGTATGGACAGCTCAAAAAAATCAATGTTAGTATGTATGATTTTGTGAATAAAGGCAAAGAAGTAGGAATTGTGGAAAACAGTAAAAAAGGCGATGCTGGAACATTCTATTTTGCTATTAAAAAAGGCGATAAGTTTGTTGATCCTAGTCAGGTGATTCAATTTGAATAGTGCTTTTTCGTTATTGATGAAAATTCACATTCATCCATTGTTTTGGGGGATTTTCGTAATTGGTATCTTAACGGCTACGGTAAAGCAGCTTTTTTTGTTATTTATTATTGTAATTATTCATGAACTGGGCCACGCCGTAGCGGCTCAGTGTTTTTCTTGGCGGATTCGCAGAATTATGCTCTTACCTTTTGGGGGAGTAGCAGAAGTAGATGAACATGGGAATCGTCCATTTCGAGAAGAGTTTATTGTGATAATAAGTGGACCTCTTCAGCATCTCTGGATGTTTGGAGCTGCTTTCTTATTAATGAAAATAAATGTGTTGTCTTTGGAAACGTATGAGCAATTTATGTTTCAATGCACGGTGATTTTACTGTTTAATCTTTTGCCCATTTGGCCATTGGACGGAGGGAAGCTGCTTTTTTTAATTTGCAGTCGGTCTTTACCATTTTTAGAAGCGCATAAGCTTGCGCTCCGGTTATCAACGTTTTTTTTAGCTGTTGGTATTATTTATGCCGTCATTATGCATCCTTTTCAGCTGCACTTATGGATTGTTATTTCATTTTTAATTATATCCGGATATTTAGAATGGAAGAGCAGGCAATTTGTCTACATGCGCTTTTTGTTGGAGAGATATCATGGCAAAGAGCATCAAATTGGAGCTTTAAAAACACTAAGTGTATCAACCAGTGAGACGCTCCATCAAGTTCTGCAAAAATTCCAAAGAGGTTGTAAGCATATGATTATTGCTACATCTCAAACAGGCGAGCATGTACAAATTGATGAAAATGAACTTTTACACGCTTACTTTGTAGAAAAAAGAACAAATAGCCAACTAGACGAACTTGTAACAGTTTATTGATTTCTAGTAACATAGAATAGAATGAAAAAGTTCGGTGCACTGACCGAACTTTTTCCTATGAATTTAGATTAAAGTGAGGCAATGTATGTGAAGGCATGTATTATTAACGCGGCTACTTCTTCAAAACGTATAGCCGTGATAAACGATAAAGCACTAGAAAAAATCTATTTACAAGAACAAAGCGAGAATCAGATTATTGGTGATATATATTGGGGTAAAGTAGTAAAAGTACTACCGCATATGCAAGCAGCCTTTATCGATATCGGTTTATCAATGAACGGATTTATTCATCGAAATGAACTTGTATCCTATCAGCAGTCAGAGAATCCTCACAAAGATCAGCAGCCGATGTCTGCTTTTATCCGTGAAGGAGAAAAAGTATTGGTTCAAGTTGTAAAAGAAGGCATTGGGACAAAAGGGCCCAAGCTGACGGGTATCATTGAATTTTCTTCTGATGAGCTTGTATATTTACCGCACGGAAACTATGTCGCTGTATCCAAAAAAATAGCTGAGCCAAAACGACAACAGTGGAAACAGCTTGGTGAGCGGTTAAAACAAGGGATGGAAGGCTTTTTATTTCGAACAGCGATTGCAGAAAAATCAGAAGCCGCGGTCCAACATAAAATAAAAGAGCTACAGAAAAAATATGAGCGCCTTGAACGACAGACACAGGGAATGAAAGCTCCTGCCCTAGTCAGCAAAGGACAAGATTTTCTCGAAACAAGAGTGGAAGCTGCACTTCAACAAGGAATTGATGGGATAGTAGTAGATGACTTCGAGCTATATCAGCATCTTCAAACTACCTACCCTAACTCGTCAATAGAGTACTATAAAGGAAATGAAAATATTTTCTCTTTTTACGATGTGGAACGGCAAATAGAGAAGCTTTTAAAGCGAATCGTGTGGCTCAAAAGCGGAGGCTATATCGTTATTGACGAAACGGAAGCGATGACGGTCGTGGATGTGAACACGGGGAAGTTTTCAGGAAAAGATAATATTCGAAAGACAATGCTTCAAACAAATATGGAAGCTGCGTATGAACTGTCCAAACAGATGCAATTACGTCACTTAGGCGGCATGATCTTAATTGATTTTATAAATATGCCTCATAAAGAAGATCGGACAGAAGTAGAAAGATACATGAAAAAGCTATGTGAACAAGATGAAGTGCGGACGAATGTAGTTGGCTTTACAGAGCTTGGCATATTGCAATTAACGCGGAAGAAAGTGCGCAATAGTATTGGATCAACATTAACTATGCCTTGTGAAGTATGTGAAGGAACCGGTAAAATGATTGATTCCAAAACGGCTGCTTTTCAAATTGAACGTGTAATTTGGGAACATCGCGGCGCGGAAGAAGAGGCTATTTGGATTGAGGCGCGAAGTGATGTTATAAATGAAATGAAGGCTCAAGGATTTCTCAACGCTTTAGAGAAAATGGTAAAAAAAACCGTATATCTTACGCCAAGCAATGATTATACAAACGCATTTGTTTTGCGTCAATTGGGGTCGAATGAGCAGATCCAAAAAAGGGTCTCTGCTTCTATATAAAATTTTAGAAGAAAACATGAATTCCAATTGACACTAACCTTTGATTTGTAGTAAGATTTAATATGTTGGTTTGTAGCACCCGTGCTACAACCGCTCAGAACAGGTTTTAAGTTCACTTGAACACCTGTGATGGCGAGTCTTAGTTTTTAGAGGAGGTGCAGAGAATGTACGCAATTATTGAAACTGGTGGTAAGCAAATTAAAGTAGAGGCTGGTCAAGCAATCTACGTTGAAAAACTTGCTGGTGAACAAGGCGAAACAGTTACTTTTGACAAAGTATTATTTGTAGGTGGCGACAGCGTGAAAGTTGGTGTTCCTTTCGTAGAAGGTGCAACAGTTACGGCTAAAGTTGAAAAACAAGGTCGCGCTAAAAAGATCACTGTATTTAAATACAAAGCAAAGAAAAACTATCGTCGTAAGCAAGGTCACCGTCAACCTTACACAAAAGTTGTAATCGACGCTATCAACGCGTAATTATAACAAATGATTAAGGTGACGATTTCTCGTGATGCAAATAAGAAAGTTGACGGGTTCACGATGAGTGGACATGCTGACTTTTCCGAACACGGAAAAGATCTTGTTTGTGCGGGAGCATCTGCAGTTTCATTTGGGACAATTAATGCTATCTTTTCAATAAGTGGGGTTGAACCGCACTTAGAGCAAGGTGGAGATGGTGGGTATCTCCGTTGTGAGATTCCAAAAGATGTGGATTCGTTCACATTGGAACAGATTCAATTGCTATTAGAAGGTATGGTTGTTTCACTGAAAACGATCGAATTAGATTACAGTAATTATATAAAAATTAACGACAACTAAACAGGAGGTGGATGTCATGTTAGTAAGATTAGACCTTCAATTCTTCGCTTCTAAAAAAGGAGTAGGTAGTACTAAAAACGGTCGTGATTCAATCTCGAAACGTCTTGGTGCTAAACGTGCTGATGGCCAATTCGTATCTGGTGGTTCAATTTTATACCGTCAACGCGGTACTAAAATTTACCCAGGTGCAAACGTAGGTCGTGGTGGAGATGATACTTTATTCGCTCAAATCGACGGTATCGTTAAATTTGAACGTTTCGGTCGTGACCGTAAAAAAGTATCTGTATACCCTGTTGCTCAAGAAGCATAAGATACAAAAAGAAAACTCTAACCCAAGTAGGTTAGAGTTTTCTTTTTGTAGAATATTTCACCTATTACCCATTGGAATTTGTTATAATCGAACATATCTAAGAAGATTGATACGAGATGTTTGTCAGCGTTGTGAAATACTTATGCTCGAGTCAAAGTTAGGAGTGCTAAGATGGAAAAAGAATGGGATGTCGTAGAAGTATTAAGATACGCGCGGCATGATTGGTTAAATAAGCTGCAATTAATCAAAGGCAATCTAGCGTTGAATCGGCTTGATCGAGCGAATGAAATCATTGAAGAAATTGTAAATGAATCCAAACATGAATCCAAGTTAACAAACATCAATATGCGACTGTTTGCGGGCTTTGTTATGACCTATCATTGGAATAACCATGCTGTTCGCTTAGATGTGGAAGTGCTCGGAGAATTGAAGGATTTATCACAATACGATGAGTTCGTATACAACTGGTGTTGCTATTTGACAGAAGCACTCGAAAAATATGTTGATTATCATGCAGAAAACTATTTGAGTATTTCAGTATGCATTGAAGAACAGGGAATTCGTTTCTTTTTTGACTTTAGTGGAATACTAACAGATATACAGAAGCTACAAAACAAGCTACAATGTTATGAGTGCGCTCAAGGAGTTGCATTGGTTGAACAGCATATGTCTGAAGATGAATTTAGCCTTATGCTCACAATAAGTTAACAGCGCTTTTGCTATTGCAGGAGCTAAGATATAGAACGGAGTGAAAAAGAAATGTTTGTAGATCAGGTCAAGGTATATGTAAAAGGTGGCGACGGAGGAAATGGAATGGTTGCCTTTCGTCGCGAAAAGTACGTACCAAAAGGAGGTCCTGCAGGTGGTGACGGTGGTCACGGTGCAGATGTCATCTTTGAAGTAGAAGAAGGATTGCGTACGCTGATGGATTTCCGCTATAAGCGTCACTTTAAAGCAAGCCGCGGTGAACATGGAATGTCAAAAGGACAGCACGGACGTAACGCTGAGCCGATGGTTGTAAAAGTTCCACCAGGTACGGTTGTGTTAGATGAAGATACGAACGAAACGATTGCTGATTTAGTTGAGCACGGCCAGCGCGCAGTGATTGCTAAAGGTGGACGCGGAGGGCGTGGGAATACGCGTTTTGCTACACCTGCAAATCCAGCACCGGAGCTTTCAGAAAATGGAGAGCCAGGTAAAGAGAGAAATGTAATTCTTGAATTAAAAGTATTAGCCGATGTAGGATTAGTTGGTTTTCCAAGTGTTGGAAAGTCAACGTTATTATCCGTAACGTCTGCTGCAAAGCCAAAAATTGCTGAATATCATTTTACAACAATTAATCCGAATTTAGGAGTAGTTGAAACAGAAGATAATCGCAGTTTTGTGATGGCAGATTTACCAGGGCTAATCGAAGGTGCACATGAAGGTGTAGGATTAGGTCATCAGTTTTTACGTCACATTGAACGTACCCGCGTTATTGTCCATGTAATCGATATGTCAGGTTTAGAAGGCCGTGATCCATATGAAGATTACTTAACCATCAATGAAGAGCTGCGTCAATATAATATGCGTTTAACAGAACGTCCGCAAGTAGTGGTAGCAAATAAAATGGATATCCCGCAAGCTGAAGAGAATCTAGCTGCATTCAAAGAAAAAGTAGGAGACGAAGTGAAAGTCTTTCCAATTTCTGCAGCAACGCGTAATGGAATCCGCGAACTGTTATTTACAGTAGCTGATCTTGTAGAAACTACGCCGGAATTCCCAATGCAAGAAGAGGAAGATCTATCTATGCACCGCGTACTGTACAAGCATGAAAAGAAAGAAGTGGAATTTGTTATTACGCGTGATAGCGATGGCTCATACGTATTAAGCGGTGAAAAAATCGAAAAATTATTCAAGATGACTGACTTCTCACGTGAAGAATCCGTTCGTCGATTTGCGCGTCAGCTTCGAGGCATGGGCGTCGATGAAGCCCTTCGTGAACGAGGAGCAAAAGATGGCGATATTGTAAAGCTGTTTGAATATGAATTTGAATTTATTGACTAATTGTTGTTCATAGGATAAGGGGAGGGGCTTTACTTGCATAAGAGCGATAAGCAGTTTTATTTAGTTCGCGAAGATGTATTACCAGAAGCGATGAAAAAAACATTGGATGCGAAGCTGTTAATTGAACGGGGAAAAGCTGAATCGGTAGCAGATGCTGTACAAGCCGTAGACTTGAGTCGCAGTGCTTTTTATAAGTACCGCGACACGGTCTTTCCGTTTCAGACGGTTGTCAAACAGCGAATTATTTCATTATTTTTTCATATTGAAGATCGATCAGGAACTTTATCACATTTATTAAGCACCGTTGCATCATCAGGATGCAATGTGTTAACGATTCACCAAACCATCCCTTTACAAGGGCGTGCCAACGTAACTCTTTCATTAGATACAGCAAGCATGAATGTTGAATTAAATGAAATGCTGCGAAGACTGAAAAGCTTAGAGTTTGTAGATAAAGTGGACGTGCTTGGTTCAGGGGCATAATGGCAAACAGATATAGATAAGGAGAGGCATGATTGTGGGGAAAGTAGGATATTTAGGACCAAAGGCAACATTTACACATGTAGCCGTCCAAGGCGTATTTAAACAGCACGACCATATTCCATACAAAACAATTCCAGCATGCATTGATGCAGTGGATAACGGAGAAATTGAGTATGGAATTGTACCGTTAGAAAATGCACTTGAAGGATCTGTAAATTTAACACTTGATTATCTTATTCATGAACGTCGTCTGCCGATTGTTGGAGAAATTGTGCTTCCAATTCGTCAGCATTTAATGGTTCATCCATCTCGTGCAGAACAGTGGAAAAACATTGAAACGATTTATTCTCATCCTCATGCAATTGCGCAGTGTCATAAATTTTTACACGGAGAATGTACGTCAACTGCAGTAGAAGAGATGACATCAACGGCGTTTGCTGCTAAGTATGTAAGCGAACACCCTGAGCTTAATATTGGAGCTATTGCGAATGGGTTAGCAGCCCATGAATATGGATTACATATTGCCTGCCCGAACATTCATGATTATGATCATAATACAACGAGGTTTGTTATTTTGCATAAAGATGGAGCGCAAGAGGTGCCATTTTTAGCTGGAAATGGGTGCAAGACCACGTTAATGATTACACTTCCATCTGATCAGGCAGGAGCACTTCATCAAGTGCTTTCAGCCTTCTCCTGGCGTAAGCTAAATCTGTCTAAAATAGAATCCCGTCCTATGAAAACAGGGCTTGGAAACTATTTCTTTATCGTTGATATTGAACAAAAAATGGATGAAGTATTAATCCCTGGGGCTATGGCTGAACTTGAGGCACTAGGCTGTAGCGTAGAGCTTTTAGGAAGCTATCCCCATACACTACTTGAAACAGAAATCCCGCTTTAAAGCGGGATTTTTTTGTTATAACACCTTTTTATTCATTCGAAACTAAATAGCCTTCCGCTTCAAGAGCTAAGCAGGCAGCATTCAGTTTTTCAATTGTATCTGCTTCAATCGTATGAAGGTGAATCCCATCTGTTAGCTGAGATAAATAAGTTGCGTTTGTTTCTTGAATTTTTTCTATAAACGTTTCTACTTCTTTTCGGGTTTGAATCATAACGGAAGCAGTTAATTCACCATACACAGGATGTTCAACTGTTACATCTTTTACGAGAACGCCGTGGTCAACAAGCAGGAGAAGCTCCTTTTTAGCATCTTCTGGCGTATGCTGACAGGCAATAATTCGCTGATGCACGGTAGTTTGAGATGGATTTTGAATGTAAATATATCCTTGGCTTGTTGCGATAATGGGCTCATTTTTAGCTTTAAGCAGCGAAATATCTTGTACAATGACTTGGCGGCTAACGTTCGTTCGTTTCGAAAGCTCACTGCCTGTCATTGGTTTATTCTCTGTTTGTAACCATTGTAGAATAAGTTCTCTTCTTTCTTCTCCAAGAATTTTCTTTTGAGTTCCTGGCACCTTTAATCCCTCCTTTTACACTGTCATAAATTCTTGCTGTAATAAATGAAAAACGGATATGAGTCGATCAATATGCTTAAACGTTGAATGTTGACTGAATGAAATACGTACAAAGTTCTTAGCATTCTCAGTCGATTTGCCAATCGCAAGCAGAGAAGCTAATGGTTCCTGCTGATTTACATGACAGGCACTTCCCGTAGATATAGCAATTCCGTGACGATTACATTGTAACATAACATATTGACCCTGTATGTTTGAAAACGTCAGTCCAATAATTCCAGGAAAATGAGAGTTCCCAAGGCCTTCTACTTCTATAAAAGGAGCAAGAGGATCTAGGTTTTCCAGTAAGTACGATTTTAAGCGTTCATAATGGCTTCGGGCGGTTTTCATTTCTGCATATGCGCATTCAGCTGCTGCAGTAAAGGCAGCAATGCCCGCTGTATTTACAGTCCCAGGGCGAAAGCCTTTTTCATGAGTTGCTTTATGGTAAATAGGCTTCCAAGAAGAACTTGAATTCATGTATACCATTCCTACACCTTTTGGTCCGTAAATTTTATGACTAGAGACTGAGATGCTATCAGCTTTCAGCTTTTTAACATCAATAGGAAGCTTACCAAAAGATTGAACACAATCACAGTGAAAGAGAATTTCTTTTTTAGATAAAAAATGGCCAATATCCTCAACTGGCTGAATTGCACCGAGCTCATGATTGATATGCTGAATGGCTACTAGCACAGTGTCAGGTCGAATCGTCTTCTTTAAGTCGTCTACAGACACAACTCCGCTTTGATCTACAGGTACATAAGATAGGGAAAATCCTTCTTTTTCAAGCTGCTGCAACGTATGAAGGACTGAAGAATGTTCAAGCTTCGTTGTCACTATATGTTTTCTTTCATCATTTTTTCCTTTTAAAAGAGAATGAATAGCTAAGTAATTAGCTTCTGTTCCCCCACTTGTAAAAAAAAGATCATCCTCTCGGCAATTTACTAACAGGCTTAATTTTTTTCTGCATAGCGTCAGTAAATTTTCTGCTTGTGTTCCAAGTGTGTGAAGACTGCTGGAGTTTCCATAATAGCTTGTTGCCGCTTCAGTATATACCTCAATTGCTTCTTGTCTCATTGGCGTTGTTGCTGCATAGTCCAGATAAATCATTTTCTCCCTCCGATAAAAAAACTTCTTGTCTTTCATTTAATAATATGTAAATATAGGTGTCAAGACACATGTAAATAAAGAGGTGTAAAATGTTAGAGGCGGATGTTTTAATTATTGGAAGCGGAGTAGCAGCGTTTTCTGCAGCTTATGAACTGTGTCGTCATAACAGAGTTGTAATGGTAACGAAAGGGAAACTTGACCGCAATAACTCAGTTCTTGCTCAAGGCGGAGTAGCAGCTGCTATTGGAAGCAGCGATCACTGGAGTGAACATCTCTATGATACGTTGGTTGCGGGCAATAAGCATTGCAATGAACAAGCGGTACGCACTTTAGTGGAAGAAGGTGCGGCTGTAGTAAATGAATTGATTCATAAAGGAATGAAGTTTGATAAAAATCCAGATGGTACGCTGCATTTTGGAAAAGAAGGAGCCCATCGTACGAATCGTATTCTGCATGCAGGTGGGGATGCAACAGGACAAGCGCTGTTCGCTTTTTTGAGAAAAGAAGTACTGCCATATATTACAGTCATTGAAAACGAAATGATTCAGCATTTAATAACTGTAGATGGAACGTGCAGAGGTGCTATCGGACAAGGTGAAAACAACAAAATTACTATATATCATGCTCGTCAAACGGTTATTGCTACCGGAGGAATCGGCGCTTTGTACAAGCATACATCCAACCAGCCGCTTGCGACGGGAGATGGGCTAGCGCTTGCGTACAGGGCTGGAGCAAAATTAGCGGACTTAGAATTTGTTCAGTTTCATCCGACGCTTTTGTATCAAAATGAAGCGAAAGGTCTAGTATCCGAAGCGGTTCGAGGTGAAGGTGGCGTACTGGTAAATGAATGGAATGAACGCATAATGGAAGGCGTTCATCCCTTTAAGGATTTAGCACCGCGAGATGTTGTAGCAAGGACAATTTTTAATGAAATGAAAAAAGGAAGCTCTGTATTTTTAGACATTGAAAAAGTGGCTCATTTCCAACAAAAATTTCCTACGATTACGGCACTGTGTCGGAAGTATAAAATTCAACTGGACAAAAAACGAATACCTGTTACTCCCGGCGCACATTTTTTAATGGGTGGAATTGAAGTAGATGGTTACGGACAAACAAGCGTTGAAGGATTGTATGCCGTGGGGGAAGCTTCTTCTACAGGCGTTCATGGAGCAAATCGTCTAGCAAGCAATTCATTGTTAGAGTGTCTTGTATTTGGAAAACGGACAGGGCGTCATATTTTACATAAAGCGAGAACGATATCTCGTTATCCCCCCGTCCGTTACGTCTATAAAGACATGCCTAAAACACTGCCTGCCACAAGACAAATTCAGCATAAAATGATGGATTGTGTAGGAATCATTCGTCATGAAAACGAATTGTCTACTATTGTGCATGAATTCACAAATTATCTAGATGGAATACCTCTTGACCAAGAAGTTATATATTCGAGGAAAGCTGCGACCATCTGCAATATGCTAGCTACAGGTCTGCTTATTGCCGAGTCCTCTCTTGCAAGAAAAGAAAGTAGAGGAGGTCATTACCGAAGTGACTTTCCGCATGAAAACCAAGAATGGGAGCATAAGCGAATTATTAAGCAGTCTGCTGCTTCAACAAAACAATCATTGATTTTATAAGCAAGAAAATCTAAAAAGAAAGGTGAAGGTAGCACAATGAACACGTTGAAATTACAAAAACTATTGCAGTCTTTTTTTATAGAAGACATTGGAGATGGAGATATAACCTGTGAAGCTATTTTTTCTCCGTCTGACCAAGGGGAAGCTGTGTTCACGGCAAAGCAATCAGGTATTATCGCAGGTGTGGAATTGATTAAAGAAGGATTTCATTTAATAGACCCTGACGTGAAAGTGAATTTGGAGAAAAAAGATGGAGATGTTCTTAAGCCTGGAGATAAAATAGCTACCGTTTCAGGACCCGTGCGATCTATTTTGACCGGTGAACGGGTAATCTTAAACTTACTTCAAAGAATGAGTGGCATTGCCACGATGACGCACAAAGCCGTAGCGCTGCTTGGCAGCTCACATACGCGTATATGTGACACGCGAAAAACAACGCCTGGTATGCGAATGTTAGAGAAGTATGCCGTTCGTGCTGGAGGAGGTTATAATCATCGTTTTGGATTGTACGATGGCGTCATGTTAAAAGATAACCATATTGCACATGCAGGATCTATTCTAGACGCTGTTGTGAAAGTAAGAGAGCAGGTTGGACATATGGTTAAGGTGGAAGTAGAAATTGAAAACAAAAGTCAGTTGCTAGAAGCAATAGAGGCAGGAGCAGATGTCATTATGTTCGATAACTGTTCTCCAGAAGTCATTAAAGATTGGATACCACTGGTTCCCGCTCATATTGTCACAGAAGCATCCGGTGGAATTACGCTTGGCACGCTCCATTCTTTTAGGGACAGCGGAGTGGACTATATTTCACTTGGAGCTTTAACGCATTCAGCAGGGGCTATCGATATCAGCTTGGACTTATTAACAGAAAGGGGAACAGGAAATCATGAGTTTATTACAAACGCTTCAGCAGCAAACGCTGCCCGCTAAATATATAGAGCTCACAGAAAATGAAATGAAAAGAAGAGTACTAGAAATCAAGAAAAAGCTCGGAAGCAAATTGTTTCTGCTCGGCCATCATTATCAAAAAGATGAAGTGTACGAATTTGCAGATGCGGTAGGAGACTCCTTACAGCTGGCTCAAATAGCAGCTGAAAATAGAGAAGCTGAGCATATTGTGTTTTGCGGCGTTCACTTCATGGCAGAAACAGCTGATATTTTAACAGCTGAAAATCAAAAAGTCATTTTACCCGATATGCGAGCTGGCTGTTCAATGGCTGATATGGCTACTATTCAGCAAACAGAAAAGGCATGGCCTGTCTTACAGGATCTTTTCGGAGATACGATTATTCCGCTTACGTATGTGAATTCTACAGCTGCAATTAAATCTTTTGTGGGCGAACATGATGGGGCAACTGTAACATCTTCAAATGCAAAAAATATGGTGGAGTGGGCATTTTCTAAAAAAGAGCGCATTCTCTTTTTACCAGATCAGCATTTGGGCAGAAACACAGCTTATGATTTAGGTGTTGGACTAGATGAAATGGCCATTTGGAATCCTATTGAAGAAATGCTTGAATATGAAGGGGATATAAACAATATCAAGGTGATTCTGTGGAAAGGTCACTGTTCTGTGCACGAAAATTTCACGGTTAAAAATATTGATTATTTACGCGAGAAGCAGCCTGAGATGAATATTATTGTTCATCCGGAATGTTCTTATGAAGTGGTGCAAAAATCAGATTATGCAGGTTCTACAAAATATATTATTGATACAATTGAAAAAGCCCCTTCAGGCTCTAAATGGGCCATTGGCACGGAAATGAACTTAGTAAAACGGATTATCAACAGTCATCTGGATAAAGAAATTGTTTCGCTTAATCCCTATATGTGTCCTTGTTTGACGATGAACCGAATTGATTTACCTCACTTGCTTTGGGCTTTAGAAAGCATCGAAGAAGGAACAGAAGTGAATCAAATCAAGGTGGATAAACATACAGCACAAGGGGCGATCAAAGCGCTAACGAATATGTTAGAACGAGCATAAAGATTTTTAAGACAATTAAAAAGAGAAGGTCTAAAAGAAGACTTATTGACATATTGTTTGTGTTGATAAGTCTTTTTTTCTTTATCATAAAAACTTGAACCAAACTGTGGGCAAAATGAATAAAAAAATGGTTCAAGGCATATCTTGTGATGAACAAACAGAACTTACTTTGATTTTGCACATATAGATGGCAGAGACTCTACTCGGGAGGGGAATGACGTTGAAAATCCATATCGTTCAAAAAGGGGATACCCTTTGGAAAATCGCTGAAAAGTATGGGGTTAATTTTGAAGAGTTAAAAAAAGCGAATTCTCAATTAAGCAATCCAGACATGATTATGCCTGGAATGAAAATTAAAGTGCCGACAAGCGGAGTGCCTGTTCAAAAAGAAGGAGCTCCTTCACCTGGTATAAAAGAAATGCCTAAAGTTCAACACCCTTATAGTGACCAATCCACAAAAGCTTATCCAGTAACGGAAATTGATGAAAGTCCGGATGAGAAAAAGTCAGCTAATCAGCCTGCTCAAACACCGTTTATGCAACCGATAAAAGAAGCACCAATCGCACAGCCAAAGAAAGAAGCACCGATTGCTCAACCGAAAAAGGAAGCGCCGATTGCGCAGCCAAAGAAAGAAGCGCCGGTCGCGCAGCCTAAAAAAGAAGCACCCATTGCGCAGCCTAAAAAAGAAATGCCAGTTGCGCCAAAGCTTCCTAAATTAAAGCCAATTGCACCTGAGATTGATATTAACAATTATTACACCGTTAATATGGCGATGCAGGCTCCAAAAAAAGAAGCACCAAAAGAACTACCTAAGCATGAATCGCCAGAAAGTCCAGAGATGGAGAGTATAGAAATGCCTCCTCAAATGCCATGTTACCCAATCATGCCGATATCGCCTGTAATGCCAGGCTGCGGATTTAATTATATGCCGTGTCATCCGCCAATGTATGCACCGCAGCCATATCCAATGCCAATGTATCAACAGGCTCCAATGTATCATCACGGTTATGAAAACGAGTCGTTCGAAGAACATGCGATGGGCGCTCACATGGCACCGATGCCAATGTATCCAATGATGCCACACAGCTGCTATGGACCGGTACAATGTTCTCCTTGTCCGCCTCCATGGGGATATCAGCAGCCCGTTTATCCGGCCTATCATCAAGCACCGATGTATCCACAAGTACAAGGAGCTATGACAGGTGGCCATTATGAAAGTTCTTCCGATGGTTATGGAAACGCGCCTTACCATTATGGGCAGCACTATGCGCCACAGCAGCAAGGAGACTGCGGCTGCGGTGAACCAAGACCTGAAGACTATGCACCACAGCAGCCTTATCCACAGTACCAACAGCAGGTACCTTATGGCTTTCAGGACCCAAGGGCACCCTATCCAGCCCCATATGGCATGATTGGTGTACCTCCGTATCCTGCGTTTGACCCAAATGCATTTAGTATTCCAGAATATGATGAGTACGACGAAGATGAAGATTGATTATTATACACGAGACGATTTTAATTTAAATCGTCTCTTTCTCTATTTGAAAAAAAGAGATATTCACGTTGAGACCTATCGTATGAAAAAGCCTCATGTCATCATAGCGGATACGAATAAAGGAAAAAAAGTAATAAAAGCATACAGAGACAAAAGTAAAATTGAACATGTTTATCATTTTTTATCTCAGATTCAACAAGGGTACGCTGTTAATTTCGAAGCTTACCCAGAAGGTGAACTTTATATAAAGGACCGTCATTTGTATTGGGCGATGATGCCTTTTGTTAAGCAAGTAAAAGAGGTAACGTATGAAAGTTTTCAGGATCGCGAAGAAGTATTACAAGCATTGATCCGCTATCATGGAGAAGTTCATAAAAAGAAACTAGCCGCGTATACCAAGCTTTCTGAGTATGATCTTATTTTAAAATGGAAAAAGCGGCTTTCCTCTTTTCGAGAAACCTCACATATATTTAGGGAATTTAATCAATTTCATGTATATAAAGACATTGTGAATTGGGGAGAAAAAGCTTTAGTCTTAATGGAACGTTTCAAAGATAGTGAGTTGAACTGTTCCATTATTCACGGTGACGTTGCTTCACATAATTTCTTGAAAACAAACCACTTGGGTATTGTTATGATTGATTTTGACTTATCGGCTAAAGCTCCTGCTCTTTATGACTATGTTCAGCTTGTGCAGCGCTTTTTGCCTTACGTCCAGTGGTCGATGAAAGAACTACTTCAACACTCGAAAATAAAAGAATTAAGCAAGCAGCGTTTTTTTCTTGCTTCTTTACTATTTCCATCGATGCTGATGAGAAACTGGAATATAAATGCCTCTGCTTTATCATGGGCAAATCGCCAAAGGTTAATGCAACAATCAGTCGAAGAATGGTCACAGCGTACACATTTTTATCGAGTGATTTACCAGCACTTACAAAACCTACATGACATGTAAAGAGTTTATAAACACTTCATCGAATAAGAAACGGCTCGTCTTTTAATCCTAATAGTAAGCTCAGAGTAAATAGAGCTTAAATTAGGGGGCGATTATGTTGAATAGGTATGTAGCAACTTCTTTAGCTTTTGCATGTATGATGGGACTTGGCGCTTGTAATAACAAAGACCAAGGTATGGAACAGCGCTATACAGATACGACACAGCCTGTTGGGTATCATACAAATGAAAAAGCGAATGAACATCGCGTAGATAATCCGAAAGGTCCAATGACTGAAGTTTTAGATGGGAATGGAACACCTAATTATCCGTTAAACGTAAGTGATGGACGTTTTGACAATCCGACAAACCCTTATGGAAACATCAATAATACAAATGATCGTACAAATGATCGTACAAATGGCGTTGCTAATATGTATTATGGTGAAGATTATCCAAGAGACTTTACGGAAAAAGTGGCTGATCGGGCTGCAAGTGTTAAAGGTGTAGAAAATAGTCGCGCCGTTGTCCGTGGAGATCAGCTATTAGTTGCTGTGGATCCGGCCAAAGACATAAATAACGGCCGTTTAAAACAAAACGTGCTCGATAAAGTAAAGCCTATTGCAAAGGACTACAATGTTCAAGTAAAAGTAGATCATGATGTATTTATGAACGCTCGCTCTCTTGATGACGATATTCGAAATGGAAAAGACCGAAATACGATTCAAACTAATTTCAATGGTCTATTTGAATCAGTCGATGAGAATGTCAATCATAAACATCGTTAAATGAAGAAGCAGCTGTCTGTGAAGGACGGCTGTTTTTTTTTTGATGAGAAGACATATAAAAAAGCTGCCATTGAAGCCAGGCAGCTATTCCTCGAACATGTAACTATTAATTTTTCTTGTTAGAAGCAGATTTGTTTGTTGTTTTGGATTCCGCTTCTTCCTTTTGAGCGTTAGTTTCATTTTGTTTGAGGCGACCTTCTCTTTTTTTCGTATCTGCTGGTGCCGTAGCAACACTCTTTGTATTTTTTACATTTTTTGCAGAAGAGCTTGTCTCATTAGCTTGTGTGTTTGGCTTCTCGTTGTTAGTTGTCTGACTATTTTCGTATTCAGCTTCCACGTCGCTTGCTAGAGCTGCAGAAACTTGAGCGTAAGTATGGTCTGTATAGTTCATCATATTTTCGTATACTTCAGGGCTCGCGAGTCCATCAGGTTCTACGCTTGCTTCTTCTTTTTTAATTGTTTCAGTCCATTCTTTTGTTTCTTGAATAAGTTTTTTTCCTATAATTACTTCTTCAACAATAACTGGTCTTTTGGTTATTTCCACTCGTTCTTCCATGATTGGAACACGAATAATTTCATCTTCTGTAAGTGGCCCAGCGTTATAGTCTCCATCAACTACAGGGCGACGTTCAATATAAAACTCTTCTCTCGTAACAGGAACGTGTACAGTTCTTTCTTCCTCTATTACTTTTTTGTGGAGTTTTACTTCACCCACTTGGACGCGTTCTTTTAAGACATCTAATTTTTCTTCACGTAGTTGGACGGCTCTATGCTCGTTGTGTTCCGTATAGGTTCCGTACGCTGGAGTTTGTTCAGAGCTTACGGCATCTATCAAGATTAGAATTTTACCAGCAGCTACATCTGTTTCGCACTGCACGGCTGAGAAGTCTGGTATGCCCATGCGGATTAATTTTGATTTCAAGCCGTTTCCTTGTTTGAGCCCCATGCCGCCTGTCATCATGGTAAAAAAGTTATCCATCATGACGCCAGCTAATGAACTTACGGCAGGTGAACCAGCTTCAATAATTACATTTGTATCGTGACCTATTTGAAATGTATTGCTTTTACTGTTAGAAATAACCATAATGTCTGTTTCTCGATAACCTTGACGCTTTAAATTATGGATAACATCTAAAGCTTCTTTCTCTGAAAAAAAAGTTCCGACTACACGTTTATTCATTCTCATTACTTCAGCTCCCTTTTTTATGAAAATAGATAATAGAAGTCCTTACAATTACTTCCACTATGTACATACCCTGCGAAAATTTAATTAAAACGTTCAAGAGAAAATTTTACAAATAGTGTGCAAGTGTAACAAATACGCCATGTTTTCTTAACATAATATCGTAAAAGGGATTTGCTTCATAAAATAAGAGGATAAAAGAAAATAAGTAGGTCAAACTATTAGTGTAGATTTTCACAAAACCTTTTTAGATAATACTAAAAAGAGTATGATTAACGTGTGAGGTGAAGGTGAGTGAAGAAAGTCATTCATCAAGCAGCTTTTTTAATGCTAGTAAGTATTGTGCTTTGTATAATGCCATACCGTGCAGATGCGAATGAAAAGGAGCCGATGACATTATTTCTTGAGCGCGTGTATGTGGATGGAGTTGTAAGTCAAGAGATGATCAAAAGCCCTTCTATGACGAAAAAACAATTAATGAAAAAATATAAAAATTGGCGACTGCTTAAAGAAACGGATCAAGAGCTAGTTTTTAGAACAAGCATAGACGATATTTCACCTATTTTAAAAGAGAACGGTTATGTAGGGCTTTCTGTTAACGGTATTCTCTCAGCATTTGAAGGCAAACCAGCTTCGTCGCAGCACATTATACAATCGTTTTTTCAAATTGACATCAAAAGGCTTGAGAGCTATCAGCATGAACAATTAAAGAAAGGTATTCGCATTCAATCAAAAGATGAATATCTTTCCCTCATTAATTTCTATAAAATCTATCAGCTCCAGCAGCGGCCGCTTTCAATCAAGCAGCCGTTTTTTAGTATGGTAAAATAATTATTGAATGCAACATTCTAAATTGCTTCTATTTGCTTTTGGCGATATGTTAAAATGGTATTCAGCAGTCTAGTATTGTATATATTTTAAAAGGTCATTCATCAATAAAAGTGTGCGGTTCTATTTTTTATAGCTATTGTAAAAATAGGTTGGCAAAGATGAAAAGAGGCAAACGTTCTCTTGAACGTCTTTTTAAAAAGCAGCTTTAAAGGAAAATAGAGAACGATGCGGGCAGGATTCTTCGTAGGCAAAGTGGAAGGTCACTGCCCGCGCGTACGTGATTAAGGAGAGAGCTTATTGTTTGATTATATCAAAGGTACTGTTACATATATAAATCCTGAGTATGTAGTAATCGAAAACAATGGGATAGGCTATCAAGTCTTTACGCCGAATCCATATGTATTTTCAATTGATGAACAACCAAAGACGGTTTACACCTATCAATATGTAAGAGAAGACGTAATTGCACTTTACGGGTTTGCTTCCCGAGAACAGAAGGATTTATTTATGAAGTTAATTAGCGTGTCAGGAATTGGCCCAAAAGGCGGTTTAGCTATTTTAGCGTCAGGTAATCCAGCGCAGGTTGTCCAAGCTGTGGAAGAGGAAGATGAGAAGTTTTTAGTTAAGTTTCCAGGAGTAGGTAAAAAAACAGCTCGACAGATGATTCTAGATTTAAAAGGAAAGCTGCATGATATTGTACCAGATGCCGTTCCTTCTTTATTCGCAGATTTGGACGCACAAGAAGTCAAATCTCAAAGTTCAGAAGCACTGGATGAAGCGATTGAAGCACTTAAAGTATTAGGTTATGCAGAAAGAGAAATCAAAAAAATTGTTCCGGCTTTAATGAAGGAAACGATGACAACGGATCAGTATATTAAAGAAGCGTTAAAGCGATTATTGAAACAATAAGTAAGGGAGGAGTAAAATGGACGATCGTATTGTAACGGGAGATGTTCTTGGTGAAGAAGAAATCATCGAGCAAAGTTTGCGGCCGCAAACCTTACAGCAGTATATTGGTCAGCATAAAGTAAAATCCCATCTGGACATTTTTATTAAAGCTGCCAAAATGCGAAGCGAAACGTTAGATCACGTGCTTTTATATGGTCCTCCAGGATTGGGGAAAACAACTCTTGCTACTATTATCGCTAATGAAATGGGCGTGCAAATCCGAACGACCTCAGGACCAGCTATTGAGCGTCCAGGCGATTTAGCCGCAGTTTTAACCAGCTTAGAGCCTGGAGATGTGCTTTTTATTGATGAAATTCATCGATTAAATCGTTCGGTTGAAGAAGTACTGTACCCAGCAATGGAAGATTTCTGTTTAGATATTGTTATTGGAAAAGGACCGAGTGCACGTTCCGTCCGTCTGGATTTGCCTCCGTTTACGCTAGTAGGTGCAACGACAAGAGCAGGGCTTTTATCTTCTCCTTTGCGTGATCGATTCGGCGTTTTAAGCCGTTTAGAATATTACCAAGAAGAAGATCTTGCTTCGATAGTGGAAAGGACAGCCGCTATTTTAGATGTAGAGATTGATGAGAAAGCTACGTTTGAGATGGCTAGGCGTGCTAGGGGAACCCCGCGTATTGCGAATCGCTTGCTTCGAAGAGTCAGAGATTTTGCTCAGGTCAAAGGAGACGGAGCCATAACCGAAAGGCTTGCCAACGAAGCATTAGAAATGTTGCAGGTGGACCGTTTAGGTCTTGATCATATTGACCATAAATTATTAAGAGGGATTATCGAAAAATTTAGGGGCGGACCTGTAGGGTTAGACACCATATCGGCTACTATTGGTGAAGAGTCTCACACAATTGAAGACGTATACGAGCCGTATCTATTACAAATCGGCTTTTTACAGCGAACGCCGCGAGGACGAATTGTGACGCCTTTGGTTTATGATCATTTTCAGCTGGAGGTGCCTGATCAGTGAATGATATGCCTAAGATGCTTATCACATTAGGGGGCATTTTAGTCGTCATTGGGCTGTTATGGCAGTTCGTTGGCAAGCTTCCTGGCGATATTTTTATCAAAAAAGGAAATACAACCTTTTATTTCCCGATTGTGACATGTATTCTAGTAAGCGTTGTGTTATCACTTATTTTTTATGTAATTGGCAAATTTAAATAATTAAGTAGAAACAGGTGAACATTTTGAAAGTAGATTTATTTGATTTTCATTTACCAGAAGAATTGATTGCCCAAACGCCGCTTGAGCAGCGAGATGCGTCAAGACTCATGGTATTAAACAAGGAAACAGGAAGTGTGAAGCATCATATGTTTCATGACCTTCTTGATTATGTGCAAGAAGGAGATTGTTTAGTGTTAAACGACACGCGTGTTCTTCCTGCACGATTATTTGGGACAAAAGAAGATACAGGTGCTAATATTGAAGTATTGCTTTTAAAACAAACACAAGGCGATACGTGGGAGACGCTTGTAAAACCGGCTAAGCGAGTAAAAGAAGGCACGGTTATTTCGTTTGGTGACGGACGTCTGACAGCTGTATGTAAAGAAACGAGCGACCAAGGCGGACGTTTGTTGGAATTCAACTATGAAGGCATCTTTTATGAGGTTCTGGAACAACTGGGAGAAATGCCGCTGCCGCCTTATATTAAAGAACGCTTGGATGATCAAGAGCGCTACCAAACGGTTTTTGCTCGCGAACAAGGTTCTGCAGCAGCGCCAACAGCAGGTCTTCACTTTACAGAAGAGATGCTTGAACAGTTAAAAGAAAAAGGTGTGCATATTGCATTTTTAACGCTTCATGTCGGATTGGGTACATTCCGTCCAGTCAGCGTTGACGACTTAGAAGAGCACGATATGCACTCAGAGTTTTATCAAGTGAGTGAAGGAACCGCTGCTTTACTAAACAGCGTACGTGAAAAAGGCGGTCGCATTATTTCAGTAGGCACAACTTCTACCCGTACCCTTGAAACGATTGCAACTGAGCATAACGGCAAATTTGTTGCTTCTTCAGGCTGGACCAACATTTTTATCTTCCCAGGGTATGAATTTAAAGCAATTGATGGAATGATTACAAATTTCCACCTTCCAAAATCTACGCTCATTATGCTTGTAAGTGCCTTAGCAGGAAGAGAAAACGTCATTTCTGCCTATGAACAAGCTGTAGCAGAGAAGTATCGCTTTTTCAGCTTCGGCGACGCGATGCTAATTTTGTAATTTAACATGAAAGGAATACATCAATGACAGCAATTCGTTACGAACATATAAAAACTTGTAAACAAACAGGAGCGCGTTTAGGGATTGTCCATACGCCTCACGGCTCATTTGAAACACCTATTTTTATGCCGGTAGGCACATTAGCTACAGTAAAAACAATGTCTCCGGAAGATTTAAAAGCAATGGGAGCAGGCATTATTTTAAGTAATACGTATCATTTATGGCTTCGTCCTGGTCATGAAATTGTTAAAAAAGCGGGAGGCCTTCATAAATTTATGAACTGGGATCGTCCCATCTTAACGGATTCAGGCGGCTTCCAAGTTTTTAGCTTAAGTGATTTGCGCCGTATTGAAGAAGAAGGCGTCCATTTCCGCAACCATTTGAATGGAGACAAGCTTTTCTTATCTCCAGAAAAAGCGATGGACATTCAAAATGCGCTTGGGTCTGATATTATGATGGCATTTGATGAATGCCCACCTTATCCAGCAGAATATGACTACTTAAAACGTTCAGTTGAACGCACAAGCCGCTGGGCAGAGCGATGCCTTGAGGCTCACAGCCGCCCTCAAGACCAAGGTCTTTTTGGAATTGTTCAAGGCGGAGAGTTTGAAGATTTACGCCGTCAAAGTGCAGCTGATTTAGTTTCAATGGACTTCCCAGGTTATGCTGTGGGAGGGCTGTCAGTTGGAGAACCAAAAGATGTGATGAATCGTGTGCTTGAGTTTACGACGCCATACTTACCAACCGATAAACCACGTTATTTAATGGGAGTAGGATCACCTGACTCGTTAATTGATGGAGCGATTCGCGGGATCGATATGTTTGATTGCGTATTACCAACGCGTATTGCACGTAACGGAACGCTTATGACAAGCGAAGGTCGTCTTGTTGTTAAAAATGCAAAATATGCAGAAGACTTCGGTCCGATTGATCCAAACTGTGACTGCTACACGTGTCAAAATTATTCAAGAGCGTATATTCGCCACTTAATTCGTTGTAATGAAACGTTTGGAATTCGTTTAACATCTTACCATAACTTATATTTTCTGCTAAACTTAATGGAGCAAGTCCGTGAAGCCATTCGCGAAGACCGACTTGGCGATTTCCGTGATGAGTTCTTTGAAAAATATGGGTTTAACGGTCCAGACGCAAAGAATTTCTAGGTCACTACAGGAATTTTCATCAAATTTATGAATGAGTACCTGTTGATAATATAAATAAAAGGAGGAGTTTTCATGGGTGTTTTACAAAATATTTGGCCATTACTTTTAATGTTTGTCATTTTCTATTTCTTGTTAATCCGTCCACAGCAAAAACGTCAAAAAAACGTACAGCAAATGCAATCAGCACTTAAAAAAGGCGATAAAGTTGTAACGATTGGCGGTATGCACGGTTTGGTAGACGCAATCGATGAGTCACAAGTTGTGGTTCGCAGCACTGACGGTTCAAAATTAACGTTTGACCGCAATGCTATTCGTGAAGTAAGAAGCGTAGATTAATAAAAAAACGTCACGTACATGTACGTGACGTTTTTTTATGCTTCTCGTGAACCGGCAATGTTTACGCCAACAATTCCCCCGAGAATAGCGACTCCAATAAATCCAGCGTGAAATAAAAGCTGCTGTGCAGAAAACAGGTGACTATAGCCGAGAAATTGTAGTAAAAACATTAAAAAAGAATAAGAAATACCAGTGGCTCCTCCAACGAGAAGTCCCTTTGAACCGTTTCGTCCTCCCGCGATAAATCCTCCGATAAACAGTGTAATAAATGAGAGAATAAGTAAAAATAAACGGACCGACTGTTCTTCAAGCGATGTAAACTTTAAAATAAGCGAAAAGATAATGCTAATCGCTAAAGCCATCACTAAGATTGTTGCTACTCCTGCAAATACAGCGTTGCTCATTCGTTTTGCACCCAACTTGTTTCCCCCTCATGAAATAAAAAGATAGGTGAACCCTTAGTACGAGCATATTCGGGATGACTTCAAAATAGACGCATAAAAGTAAGGCTATTTTAAAATAAATGGTACAAACTACAAGGGAATACATAAAGGAGGTCTTTGCAGTGGAACTATTGATCATGGTTGCGCGAACCGTGCTTTTATACGTAGTAGTTTTAATTATTTTTCGCGTCATGGGTAAAAGGGAAATAGGAGAGCTGAGCATTTTGGATTTAGTTGTCTTTATTATGATTGCTGAAATGGCAGTAATGGCTATTGAAAACCCAAAAGATCCCTTGCTGTATTCAATTCTTCCGATGTTAACGCTTCTTATTATTCAAATCGGCTTAGCTATATGGTCTCTTAAAAGCAATCGAATGCGAAATTTTATTGATGGCAAACCTAGTATTATCATTGAAAACGGAAAAATAAACGAACATGAAATGAAAAGGCAGCGATATAATTTCAATGACTTGCTCGTGCAGCTGCGTGATAAAAATATAAAAAATGTAGCTGATGTTGAATTTGCTATTTTAGAATCTTCAGGAAGGCTATCCGTATTTGAGAAAGATCAGCAATCAGGTGAAAAAGGCAATTTGAATTTGCCTTTTATCATTGACGGCATTATTCAAGAAGAGCATCTGCTGCATGAACATAAAACGACGGAATGGTTAAGGACAGAGCTGGAAAAGCGAGGGTATTCAAACTTAGATAAGATTTCATATTGCAGCTACGACAACGGAAAATTTTTTATAGATTTGGTAGATGTGAAACAATAAAACGCGGATTGCTCCGCGTTTTATTTTCGTTTAAAATAGCGTAAAAAAGAAAAACGGTTTAATTCTTCTTTTGTTATCAGTCTAAAAAGCAGCAAAAACAGTACGTATACAACGCTTGTAAGTGCAATCGATAAAACGGTTCTTAAGCTCAAAGGGATGGAAATAAAAAGGTTCATATAAGCGAAGTGTCCGGTAAAACCTGATATTCCCATTACAGAAAAACTGCGAAGATACTCAAACACATGAATCTTATACGTGATTTTTTTCATGACGGTAGACAGGTGTAAAAGAGTGACAAGCATCATTCCCACAACAATTGCAAGACCAGCTCCCATAATGCCTAGGTTTGGCTGAGTTGCGAGTAAGAAGATAAGAGATGTTTTGACCGCTGCTCCTATAAAACTGTTAATCATGGCGGCTTTTGCAAGGTCTAGCGCCTGCAGAACAGCTTGAAGCGGCCCTTGAAAGTAATAAAAGATAAAAAAAGGCGCCATGACTTTGACAAAAATAGCAGCTTTGTCAGAACCATACATCAATTCCATTACCGGATTAGCAAATACATAAAGAACAACAACGGCTAGCCCGCCTGTTACAAACGACAAGCGGAGAGCTTGATGAAGCCGATATTCGATTTGCTTCATTTGATTCTGTGCAAGAGATTCACTGATTGCGGGAACCAAAGACGTGGATAGAGACACCGTTACAAAAGAAGGCAGCATCAGGAGAGGGAGTGCAAAGCCTGTTAATTCTCCGTACTGCTTAGTTGCTACAGCTGTCGCTACTCCTGCAATTGCTAAACTTTGAGCTACTACAATCGGTTCTAAAAACCAAGAAATTGACCCAATCATGCGGCTTCCTGTCGTGGGAAGAGCAATTCGCATTAAGTCAAAGAACGTATCTTTGCCCGCATGTAAAGAAGCAAAAAATTTTCGTCTTACCGTTATTTTCTTCTTTCGCTTGAACATAAACATCATATAAAACAGTGAAGCTAGTTCTCCAAATACGGAAGATAGCATAGCACCAGCCGCAGCGTACTCAATTCCATAGGGCAAAAATGCTTTTGTACATACGGCAATTAACGTAATGCGCACCACTTGTTCGATAATTTGAGAATAAGCAGCAGGCTTCATTTGCTGCTTTCCTTGAAAATATCCGCGGATGACAGACGAGACGGCGATGATTGGAATAACTGGAATAATCGCAAGCAGCGGATAGATCGTACGTGAATCTGTAAAGAAGGTTTTTGCTACAACGGGAGCGAATAATATTAGTCCGAGCGTAAATAAAACGCTCAGCGTACACGTAATACTTAAAGAGACGACAAGTATTTTTTTTATTTTATGCCTGTCACCTAAAGCTTCTGCTTCTGCCACTAACTTGGATATGGCAACCGGTAGCCCAAGCTGTGTTAAGGTGATTACTAATACCAGCGTGGGGACCGCCATCATATAAAGTCCCACACCTTCGTCTCCAATCATTCGAGCCACCACAATTCGATTGACAAACCCGAGTACACGTGTAATTAAGCCAGCAATTATTAAAATAATAGTTCCCTGTAAAAATTTAGACATATACTCACTGCTTTCTTGAGGTTTATACAGTGAATATATGCGCCCCCGGTGTCCAAGCATGACAAGTATTCCTCATACGAGAAAGAAATTTTACGCGACATGTCAAACAGAAAGGAGGATCGATATGACACATCCATTTATTTCAGCTTCGAAAGAACTTATACAGCCTGTCTTATCCAGCAAAATGGAAGAATTTCATATGCTTGGATATGAAGAAGTAACGGAGAACGATTTATTGAGTTATTTAGAAATGAAAAAATGGAAAAAAGAAAAGGAGCTATCTCTCCATCAAGTGGTAAATGATATTTTATCTGTTAAGATCACGCAGGTGATGAGCTATGTAACAATTGAATCTTATAAATCTGATATGTTCTCAAGTGTTAATAATGGAGAAGACTGGAAAGAATTATTAAAGTAGAGTTTGTAAAATACATGTATTAAAATTTGATAAGGTCTTTATTTGACAGACATTAGGTTATGAATGATAATTAGATTGGTCATTTATCTATTGTTATCATTTCATGTTTTTTACATAAGAAGGAGGATTTTCTGTCGATGGTTAAAAGAGGACGTATCGTTGCCTTTTTCCTCTTAGTACTGCTTGTGTTTAGTACAATCGGAACAACGATGACTGGAATTACAAAAGATATTAAACTTGGCCTCGACCTTCAAGGTGGATTTGAAATTTTATATAAAGTCAGTCCAGCTAAAAAAGGCGATGTCATTGACAAAAAGGCACTTAACAGCACGGTTGAAGCGCTGCGTCAACGTGTCGATGTACTGGGAGTTAGTGAGCCTAGCATTCAAATTGAAGGGAATGACCGTATCCGCGTTCAGCTAGCTGGTGTCACGAATCAAAAGCAAGCCAGGGATCTGTTATCAACTCAAGCAAACTTAACGTTCCGTGACGTGAACGATAAGGTGTTGATGGATGGTACAGACTTAGCGCAAGGCGGAGCAAAGCAATCGTTTGACCAAAGCAATCAGCCTAGCGTCTCACTAAAGTTAAAAAATGCGAAAAAATTTGAAAAGATCACGCGAGAGCTTTCTCAAAAACCAGCACCTAACAATTTAATTGTCATTTGGCTGGACTATGAAGAAGGAAAAGACTCGTACCAAAAAGAAGCGACAAAACAAAATCCGAAGTATCTATCTGCAGCCTCTGTTAGCAGCGTGTTAACACAGCCAGATGTTGAGATTTCAGGTGGAAACTTCACAGTGAAAAGTGCAACACAGCTGGCGGAATTACTAAACGCCGGGTCGCTGCCGGTTAAATTGGATGAGCTATACTCTACATCCGTTGGAGCACAGTTTGGAGAAGAAGCTCTTCACACGACTATATTAGCGGGTATTATCGGCATCGGAATTATCTTCCTTTACATGCTGTTTTTCTACCGTTTACCGGGGCTTATTGCTATTATTACACTCAGTTTCTATATCTACTTGAACTTAGTTGTATTTGACTTGATGCACGTGGTTATGACGCTTCCAGGTATCGCGGCTCTTATTCTCGGCGTAGGTATGGCAGTAGATGCGAATATCATTACCTACGAGCGGATTAAAGATGAACTCAAAACAGGAAGGTCTGTTATATCTGCATACCGGGCAGGAAATCGTCGCTCTCTTGCGACCATTTTTGATGCCAATATTACAACGATGCTAGCGGCTCTTGTATTGTTCTTTTATGGTCAAAGTTCAGTAAAAGGATTTGCTACAACGTTAATGATCGGGATTGTACTAAGCTTTATTACGGCCGTATACGGTACGCGGTTATTAATGAGTCTTTTAGTAAACAGCCGCTGGTTTGATAAAAAACCAGGCTACTTTGGCGTAAAGAAAGAACAAATTCACGACCTAAGTAAAGACGACGGCACAACCGTTTTGCCTACAGCATGGGATAAACTTGATTTTGTTAAATACCGTAAAGCATTCTTCACGTTCTCAAGCGTGCTTGTTATTATCGGTATTATCTCGGTTGTTGTGTTCAGATTGAACCTTGGTATTGACTTTACGAGCGGAACTCGTATAGAGATTCCAGCAAATCATACCGTTACACAGTCTGAGATACAGGGTGAAATGAAGTCCCTTAATATCAAAACGGATGACGTAGTCATTACAGGAAAAGGTAATGACACGGGTGTCGTACGTGTAGTTGGGGTCTTGAATAAAAAAGAAATTGCCAATTTAAAAGATCATTTTAAAGATAAATATGGTTCTGAACCAAATGTAAGCACCGTTTCGCCGACGGTTGGAAAAGAACTGGCGAAAAATGCAATGATGGCAATTGCCATTGCTTCAATTGGAATTATCATCTATGTAACGATACGGTTTGAGTTTTACATGGCACTTGCAGCCGTGCTTGCCCTGTTGCATGATGCGTTCTTTATCGTTACGGTCTTCAGCTTAACGAAGTTAGAGGTTGATTTAACGTTTATTGCCGCTGTCTTGACGATTGTTGGTTACTCAATTAACGATACGATTGTTACGTTTGACCGCATTCGTGAAAATATGCAGAAATTTAAATCCAAAACGTTTGACGACTTAGCGTTTATCGTAAATCTAAGTTTGCGTGAAACGTTTACTCGCTCGATGAATACCGTGTTAACAGTTGTGATTGCAGTTGTAGCACTTCTTCTATTCGGAAGTGAATCGATTCAAAACTTCTCAATTGCTCTGTTAGTAGGTTTAATCCTTGGTGCATATTCATCTGTGTTTATTGCTGCTCAGCTATGGCTTGTGTGGAAAGGAAAACAGTTGAAGCGTGAGGAACAAAAAGAAGTAGAAAGCAAGTAATTCAAAAACGTGCGAAGTATTCGCACGTTTTTTTGTGCGTGAAAATTCAAGACGTACTGTCAGAAAAATGTGCTTATTTTCTTTCGTTGCTCCATTTCATCCACTCTAGTATAATAATGTGGGTTAAGGGGTGAAGAGACATGTTACAGTCAAAAAAACGTTGGAATGTTCAAGAATGTGATGAACAACTTGTTAATGAATTTGTAGAAAACCTCAATATTACACCTCTAGTAGCTTCGTTATTACTTAATAGAGGCATGACAACAGTAGAAGCGGCGCGTGAGTTTTTACACGTTGATGCACAAACGTTCCACGATCCGTTTTTGTTGCACGATATGGACAAAGCAGTAGCTCGTATTCAGCAAGCAATTGATCATAATGAAAAAATTATGATCTATGGAGATTACGATGCTGACGGCGTCAGCAGCACTTCTGTTATGTTATCTGCTTTACAGCAGCTTGGAGCTGATGTTGATTTTTATATTCCTAATCGCTTTACAGAAGGTTATGGGCCGAATAAGGCGGCATTTGATAAAATAAACGCGGGCGGCTATCAGCTGGTGATTACGGTCGACACAGGTATTTCGGCAGTCGAAGAAACTGCGTATGCACGTGAATTAAATTTTGATTTAATTATTACCGATCACCACGAGCCAGGGCCAGTTTTACCGGATGCTTATGCAATTATTCATCCAAAGCTGCCGGGAAGTACATATCCATTTAAAGAACTGGCAGGTGTAGGGGTGGCTTTTAAACTCGCTCATGCGCTGTTAGGGGAGCTTCCAGAACATTTGTTAGAACTAGCAGTAATTGGGACAATTGCTGACTTAGTTCCTTTAGTCGACGAAAACCGCTTAATTGCTCGCAAAGGTCTTGATTATCTCAAGCTCACGAAGCGCACCGGAATTGAAGCGCTGCTGAGCGTATGTGGAGTAAAACGTGAAGAAATTAATGAGGATACAATTGGATTTGCGATGGCTCCTCGCATTAATGCAGTAGGACGTCTTCAAGATGCGGATCCAGCTGTTCATTTGCTTATGACGACAAATGCTGAAGAGGCAAAAGGTTTAGCTAAAGAAATTGATGCGTTAAACAAGGAAAGGCAGCAAATCGTAAACGATATTACAGAAGAAGCCGTTGAATTTGTTGAGAGTATGTATCCTCCGGGTGAAAACAGCGTTCTTATTGTAGAGGGAGAAGGATGGAATGCAGGCGTTGTTGGAATTGTCGCTTCTAGGCTCGTAGAAAAATTCTACAGACCAACAATTGTACTAAGTATTGACTCTGAAAACCGTATTGCCAAGGGTTCAGCAAGAAGTATCGAAGGTTTTGACTTATTCGCGAACTTATCTAAGTGCCGTGACATTTTGCCACATTTTGGAGGGCACCCAATGGCAGCCGGCATGACATTAAACAGCGATGATGTAGAAGAGCTGCGCAGACGTCTTAATGAACAAGCAAGCAACGTGTTAACCGAACAGGATTTTATTCCAATTACATCAGTTGATACAGTATGCACAACAGAGGAAATTACGCTGGAAAACATTGAACAAATGAGTGCGCTTGCTCCATTTGGTATGCATAACCCGAAGCCAAAAGTTCTCATTAAAGATGTTCATACAACATCTATGCGGAAAATTGGTGCTAATAAAAATCATTTAAAACTCGTGTTTGAAGACAGCGGTGTATCGGTTGATGCAGTAGGATTTGGGTTAGGCTATATATTAGATGAAGTATCTCCTATAGCTAAAGTATCATTAGTAGGTGAACTATCTATTAATGAGTGGAATAATATGCGCAAGCCGCAGCTGATGGTGGAAGATATTTCTGTAGATGAATGGCAGATGTTTGATTATCGCAGTGCAGTTGATGTCAAACGTTTCTTTCAGCAGGTATTTACGGATCAAATGAAAGTTGTTGCTTTCCACGCTTCAACAATTGATAAATACAAGTCGTTGCTGCCGATGGAGCATGTTGTTCTTATTCAAGATGAAGAACAGGCAAAAGCATGTATGTTTGCAGGGGAACAAATCGTTTTATTAGATTTGCCTCCTTCACAGAAATGGCTTGAATGTTTGTTTGTCCAAGGTATCCCTTCTAGACTATACGCTATTTTCTTAACGGAAGAAGACCATTATTTTGATACAATCCCAACTCGCGATCATTTTAAATGGTTTTACGGCTTTTTAGCGAAAAAGGGTCCATTTGATTTAAAACGCTACAAAGAAGATTTAGCGATTCATAAGGGCTGGTCAAAAGAAACGATTGATTTTATGGCAAAGGTGTTTTTTGAGTTAGAATTTGTTACAATAAACAATGGCTTAATTTCGTTAGTGAAAAATTCTGCGAAACGTGATTTAATAGAATCTGCGACTTATCGCCAAAAGCAGCAGCAGATTGAAATAGAAAAAAACTTTATTTATACGTCATATGTACAGCTTAAAAATCAATTTCAAGATATTTTTAAGCGTTCGATGGAATGAGGAGGCAACATTAGAATGAATTTTAAAGATTATATTACAATTGTACCTGACTGGCCAAAACCAGGTATTACATTTAAAGATATCTCAACATTAATGGACAATGGTGATGCATACCGTGCCGCAACGGATGAGATTGTAAAATATGCGAATGATAAACAAGTTGATATTATCGTAGGACCGGAAGCTCGCGGATTTATCGTTGGTTGTCCAGTAGCATATGCGTTAGGTATCGGTTTTGCACCTGTTCGTAAAGAAGGAAAATTACCGCGTGAAGTAATCAAAGTAGATTACGGTTTAGAATACGGTAAAGACGTATTAACGATTCACAAAGATGCAATTAAGCCAGGTCAGCGCGTGTTGATTACAGATGATTTATTAGCAACAGGCGGTACAATTGAAGCGACAATTAAGCTTGTCGAAGAATTAGGCGGAATTGTTGTTGGAGCTGCGTTCTTAATTGAACTTTCTTACCTTGATGGCCGTGACAAACTAGACGGTTATGATGTATTCACATTAATGACGTATTAAGAAGAACGATCACATAAAGAAGAGTACCTGATACAGGTGCTCTTTTTTCGTTAAAAAACGTTAATACGTAAAATGGAAATGATGTAAATTTGATAAATTAAACGCAAAGGCTTTACATCCTTGGATTTTTTCAAGATAATAGTTACAATATGAATTAAAAATGCTAGTTGATAAAAGGTGATTTCATGGCAAATGAGCAAGTCCTAACAGCGGAACAGGTCATTGACAATACGAAGCGATATTTAAATGAAGAAGATGTGGCTTTTGTACAAAAAGCATATGATTTTGCAAAAGAAGCTCACAAAGAACAATATCGCAAGTCGGGTGAACCATATATTATCCACCCGATTCAAGTCGCAGGAATTTTAGTTGATCTAGACATGGATCCAGCAACAATTGCAGCTGGATTTCTACATGATGTGGTTGAAGATACAGAGATAACACTAAAAGATTTAGAAAAAGCTTTTAATGAAGAAGTAGCAATGTTAGTAGACGGCGTAACAAAACTGGGAAAAATTAAATATAAGTCTAAAGAAGAGCAGCAGGCTGAAAATCACCGCAAGATGTTTGTAGCAATGGCTCAAGATATTCGAGTCATACTGATCAAACTTGCGGATCGTCTTCATAACATGCGTACGCTAAAGCATTTACCGCAGGAAAAACAGCGACGCATTTCAAATGAAACGCTTGAAATTTTTGCTCCTCTTGCTCATCGTCTTGGTATTTCAAAAATTAAGTGGGAGCTTGAAGATACAGCTTTACGTTACTTAAATCCTCAGCAATATTATCGCATTGTAAATTTGATGAAGAAAAAGCGTGCGGAACGCGAGCAGTATTTGGCTGAAGTTATTGATGAAGTTCGAGAGCAAGTAGATGAAGTGTCGATTAAAGTTGAAATTTCAGGACGTCCAAAACATATTTATTCCATCTATCGTAAAATGGCACTGCAAAACAAGCAGTTTAATGAAATTTACGATTTACTAGCTGTGCGCATTATTGTAAATAGCATTAAAGACTGCTATGCGGTGTTAGGAATTATTCACACGTGCTGGAAGCCAATGCCGGGACGTTTCAAAGATTATATTGCAATGCCAAAGCAAAATATGTACCAGTCTCTTCATACGACGGTTATCGGACCAAAAGGTGATCCGTTAGAAGTTCAAATTCGGACGTTTGACATGCACCAAATTGCTGAGTATGGAATTGCTGCTCACTGGGCTTACAAAGAAGGAAAAACAGCTGAGCATGCTTCATTTGAAGAAAAGTTGACGTGGTTCAGAGAAATTTTAGAATTTCAAAATGACGCAAACGATGCAGAAGAATTTATGGAATCTTTAAAAGTTGATTTGTTTTCTGACATGGTTTACATTTTTACGCCAAAAGGCGACGTCATTGAGCTTCCTTCGGGTTCTGTTCCAATTGATTTTTCCTATCGTATTCATTCTGAAATCGGAAATAAAACCATTGGAGCAAAAGTCAACGGCAAGATGGTTACGCTTGATTACCGTTTGAAAACGGGGGACATTATCGAAATTTTGACGTCTAAGCATTCGTATGGTCCAAGCAAGGACTGGTTAAAGCTTGCTCAAACGTCTCAAGCCAAAAATAAAATTCGCCAATTCTTTAAAAAGCAAAGCCGCGATGAAAATATTGAAAAAGGCAAAGAGCTGGTTGAAAAAGAAATTCGTCAAATGGAGTTTGACTTAAAAGAAGTATTAACAGCTGATAATATCAAACGAGTAGCGGAGAAGTTTAATTTCTCAAACGAAGATGATATGTATGCAGCTATTGGGTATAACGGATTAACTGCGGCTCAAGTAGCTAATCGTTTAACCGAGAAGTGGAGAAAGCAGCGTGATCAAGAACAAGAGATCCAAATTGATGATATTGCACGCGACACTGCAGCCAAGCGTGTTCGCCAGCATAAACGAAAAGATTCCGGGGTTATCGTACCGGGTGTAGAGAACATGCTGATTCGCTTGTCTAAATGCTGTAATCCAGTTCCTGGAGATGAGATTGTTGGTTTTATTACAAAGGGGCGAGGAGTATCTGTTCATAGAGCAGATTGTTTAAACGTTCACACAGATGATGCTGAAAGCCGCCTTATTCCTGTAGAGTGGGAAACACATATTAAAGAAGGCAAAGAGTTTAACGTGGAAATTGAAATTTCCGGATACGACCGCAGAGGCTTACTAAATGAAGTTCTGCAGGTTGTAAACGAGACTAAAACGAATATTTCAGCCGTTTCAGGAAAATCGGACCGAAACAAAATGGCTACGATTCATATGTCAATTTCTATTCATAACATCAGTCACCTTCATAAAGTGGTTGAGCGCATTAAGCAGCTTCGAGACATTTATTCAGTTCGCCGAATTATGCATTAAGAAAGGTAGTTATACATGAGAGTAGTCGTACAAAGAGCAAAGAATGCAAAAGTAACTGTTGCAGGAGAGACGGTCGGTGAGATTAAGCACGGATATATGCTTTTAGTGGGCATTACCCATGACGATACTGAAGCTGATGCAGAGTATGTAGCAGATAAAATTGTGAATTTGCGAGTGTTTGATGATGAGTCTGGCAAAATGAATTTGTCGCTTCTAGATGTAGAAGGAGAAATTTTATCGGTATCTCAATTTACGCTGTACGGAGATTGCCGAAAAGGCAGAAGACCAAACTTTATGGAAGCTGCTAGGCCAGATCATGCTGTAACGCTTTACAACTATTTTAATAAAGTATTATCAGAAAAAAATGTTCGAGTAGAGACCGGCGCATTTGGTGAAATGATGGACGTATCATTTACAAATGACGGACCGGTCACACTTATTGTAGAAAGCAAAGAAAAAACGCAGACTCACAGATGAGCCTGCGTTTTTTCTTTGCTTTGAAAGTAGTGATTTAATCCTTCAGCGATAGCGGACGTAATCATTTGCTGATAACTGATGGAATTAATATACGTTTCTTCCCTTTCGTTGCTTAAAAAGCCCAGTTCAATTAATGTACTCGGACGTGTATTTTCGCGAAGAACATAATAGTTTCCAAAACGTTCTCCTTTGTCTTTCAATTTTGCATGATTAATAAGGGACTGATGAATAGAATGTGTGAGTGGACTGTCCTGATGCTGATGGTAATAATACGTCATAAGGCCAGTTAGCTGTGAGCTGTTCGTACTGTTGTAGTGAATGCTTATAAAAGCATCTGCTTTAGTCGATTGCAGCGTGCGCTGTGAAAGTAGAAGGTACTCATCATGGGTGCGGGTTAAAATGACGTGTGCGCCTTCTTTTTGAAGTTTGTTTTGTAAAATAAGTGCTGTTCGGAGAGTGAGGTCTTTTTCATATGTGCCCTGTGTGCCGATGGCTCCTTTGTCTTTTCCACCATGGCCTGCATCAATAATAATTGTTTTGCCCTTTAGGTGCCGCAAGCTTTTACTCAGCGTATAGACAGGCTGACGCTGTGCTACCTGCATGCTAGGTTGAACGCTGCCAAGCGCTACGGTTTTCGTGAATTTTTTAAACACCCAGCCTTGAATACCCGAACTTTCTACATAATACCAATCTCCTTGACGGTCTGAAACGGATAGTCTTGTATTCTTCGTCAATTTATTTGTAATTGAAAATGAACGTCCTGGACCGCTCCGTACATGAAGAGAGTCAGCTGTTACAATAATGGGTTGATGCACCGGTACATTTGGGCGCTCAAATGAGGAAGAGCACAGTAATAAAAGGATACTTGCAGCCAAAACAGATACAGACTTCATGTTTAGATGGCGAATAGATAGACCTCCTTTTTATAACAAAATAGAGTATTCGATGAAAATAAAAAAAATCCTTTCTCTTATGTAAAAACATCTTTTTTGGGCAATGCTAATAAAAGGATAAGTAAGTGTAGGCAGGGAGGAAGAAACGATGAAGTTTAGTGAAAAAGGTGAACAATCATTTCAGCAGGTAAATCCGGTATTCGGCATTCATTTTCATGATTTTATTGACAGAGAAAGTGAAGCTTCATCCCTTGAATTGGCTTCTGAATTTGGTTTAACGCTTCGAGATATTCAGAAACTAAGAAAACAATTAGACCGCTCTTAACATGAAAGGTGCTTGACAACTGCTCATTTCATTCGTAATATAGAAAGCAATTGCTAAATTAAAATGAATGTATAACATTTTTATATTGATAAGCCAAAGATCGAGAAAAGTAGTAAAGATGACACATGGCTAGAGAGGAAATGTCTTAGGCTGAAAGCATTTCTACATGATGACTTTATGAAAGAACACTCAGGAGGCTTCACTCTGAAAAGGGAAACTTAGTAGGAGATGAACGTGTTCGTGCGTTAACGAAATGAGTGGAAACATGTCATATGTTTCAATTAGGGTGGTACCACGTGAGATTAACTCTCGTCCCTACTATGGAAAAATAGTAGAGGCGAGAGTTTTTTTGTATTGTAAATTTTAAAAATAGGAGGCATATCACGTTATGTCAGTTCAAATACCTAGAGGCACACAAGATATTTTACCGGGCAAAGTAGAATATTGGCAGTTTGTTGAACAGCGAGCAAGAGAGATCTGCCGTGCGTTCAACTACCAAGAAATTCGTACACCAATGTTTGAACACACTGAATTATTTTTGCGCGGAGTGGGAGAAACAACAGATATCGTGCAAAAAGAAATGTACACATTTAAAGATCGAGGTGACCGCAGCTTAACGCTTCGCCCAGAAGGAACAGCTGCAGTTGGACGATCATTTGTTTCAAATAAAATGTTTGGAAATCCAACGCAGCCAACCAAGCTGTTTTATATTGGCCCTATGTTTCGCTATGAACGACCTCAAGCGGGACGTTTCCGTCAATTCGTTCAGTTTGGCGTAGAAGCATTAGGAGTAAATGATCCAGCTATTGATGCTGAAGTTCTTGCCCTGTTAATGAGCTTTTACCAATCGCTTGGATTAAAAAAATTAAAGTTGGTTGTTAACAGTTTAGGAGATACAGAAAGTCGTCAAGCTCACCGTCAAGCGCTTATCGACCACTTTGCACCTCGCATTGGAGAATTTTGCAGCGACTGCCAAAGCAGATTGGAGAAAAATCCTCTTCGTATTTTAGACTGTAAAAAAGATCGTGACCATGAACTGATGGCTACAGCGCCGTCTATTCTTGATTATTTAAACGACTATTCAAAAGAATATTTTGAAAAAGTACAGCAGTACTTAACCGATTTAGATATTGACTATGTTGTAGATCCGACGCTGGTACGCGGGTTAGATTATTATAATCACACAGCATTTGAACTAATGAGTGAAGCAGAAGGATTTGGCGCCATTACAACTCTTTGTGGCGGAGGCCGTTATAATGGGCTGATTCAAGAAATCGGCGGACCTGAAACACCGGGTATCGGATTCGCTTTAAGTATCGAACGCTTATTATCTGCATTGGAAGCAGAAGGAATTGAGCTTCCGGTAGAAACAGGCGTAGATTGCTATGTAGTAACCATGGGCGATGAAGCAAAAGAAAAATCCGTTTCAATTGTAAATACGCTTCGACGCGCAGGCTTTGTAGCCGATAAAGATTATCAAGATAAAAAAATGAAAGCTCAGTTCAAAGCAGCTGATCGTGTACAAGCAAAATTTGTTGTTGTTCTAGGTGAAGATGAGCTAGCAAAACAAGTTGTAAATGTAAAGAATATGGAATCTGGCGAACAGCAAGAAGTATCAATTGATCAATTGGTCAGCTATTTGCAAAAACAAGTATAAGGGGGAACCATGATGACAAAACGTTCATACTACTGTGGAGATGTAACAGAACAAGCAACTGGCGAAACAGTTCTATTAAAAGGATGGGTTCAAAAACGCCGTGATTTAGGGGGATTAATCTTTATTGATTTACGCGACCGCGGCGGAGTTGTACAGGTTGTATTTAATCCTGAAAAATCTGCTGAAGCGCTAAAAATTGCTGAAGATGTACGTAATGAATTCGTACTGGAAGTGCAAGGAACTGTTGTAGCTCGTGAAGAGGGAACTGTTAACTCGAACTTAAAAACAGGTAAAATTGAAGTTCACGCTGAGCAGATTACGGTATTAAACAAAGCCAAAACACCTCCTTTTGCCATTGCAGATCAAACGGAAGTATCAGAAGATGTTCGATTAAAATATCGTTATTTAGACCTTCGACGTTCTGAGATGTTTAACACGCTTAAAATGCGCAATGACATTACAAAAACAATTCGTGACTTCTTGGATCAAAATGACTTTTTAGATGTTGAAACACCTATTTTAACGAAAAGTACGCCAGAAGGCGCACGTGATTATCTTGTGCCAAGCCGCGTGCACGAAGGGGAGTTTTATGCTCTTCCTCAATCACCGCAAATCTTTAAGCAGCTGCTAATGGTAAGCGGAGTTGAGCGTTATTATCAAATCGCTCGCTGCTTCCGCGATGAAGACTTGCGTGCAGATCGTCAGCCTGAATTTACTCAAATCGATATTGAAACATCATTTTTATCTCAAGAGGACATCATGACAATGACGGAAGAAATGATGTCTAAAGTAATGAAGCGAGTAAAAGATTTAGATATAACGACGCCTTTCCCGCGCATGTCATATGATGAAGCGATGAGTCGCTACGGTTCAGATAAGCCGGATACACGTTTTGAAATGGAGCTAGTCAACTTATCAGAGCTTGTGAAAGACTGCGGGTTCAAAGTATTTAGCGCAGCAGTTGAAAACGGCGGAGAAGTAAAAGCAATTAACGTGAAAGGTGGCGCTTCTAGCTATTCACGTAAAGATATCGATGCTCTAACAGAGTTCGTGAAAATTTACGGTGCTAAAGGGTTAGCATGGCTGAAAGTTGAAGCTGGCGGCTTAAAAGGACCGATCGCAAAATTCTTCAATGAAGATGAGCAAAAGCAATTTGCTGAAGCTCTTCAAACGGAAGAAGGAGATTTACTTTTATTTGTAGCTGATAAAAAGTCAGTTGTAGCAGATGCACTTGGCGCTCTTCGTCTAAAGCTTGCAAAAGAACAAGGAATCATTGATGAAACGAAATTTAACTTCCTATGGGTAACAGATTGGCCTCTTCTTGAGCATGATGAAGAAGACAACCGTTACTACGCGGCTCATCATCCATTCACAATGCCAGTTCGTGAAGATTTACCAATGTTAGAAAGCGATCCTGGACAAGTCCGTGCACAAGCATATGACTTAGTATTGAATGGTTACGAACTTGGCGGAGGATCTTTACGTATTTACGAGCGTGATATTCAAGAAAAAATGTTTAAAACGCTTGGATTTACATTAGAAGAAGCATATGAGCAGTTCGGTTTCTTACTTGAAGCATTTGAATACGGTACTCCTCCTCACGGCGGAATTGCATTAGGTCTTGATCGTTTGGTTATGCTTCTAGCAGGACGCACAAACTTGCGTGATACAATTGCCTTCCCTAAAACAGCAAGTGCAAGCTGTCTATTAACAAACGCACCTGGTGAAGTAAGTGAAGCGCAATTAGACGAGCTGCATTTGCAGGTGAAAAAGCAAAAAACAGAAGCGTAATCGATTGAACCGTCTGTTAAATCGAGCCTGTCACTGGAACGTGACAGGCTCGATTTTTTTTGTTTTACTTATTAATTGCAAAGTGATTTTTTCTGTGATAAGATACTTTCAAGAACTAAATAGTCCTGATGTGTTCGTCCTTAATCCAGTTTTGACCGAACAATTTTTTGCTTGGGAGCTCGGAGTTTTTAACGAGCGTACATGCCTCATCTCGAGGACTTACAATGGTTAAAGCAGAGCACCCACCTGCCGAGAGCGGGTTCAAAACGAAGGCACTCGAGACGGCACGATCGGGACTAGCATACATATAAAAAATCCTCTATGTAATTATTTGCATAGAGTTTTTTTATGGATAAATAACGAATGCTCATGTTCGTTTTGCTAAAAATATGATATAGTCAATTTCGTTGTTTATTTGAATTAATCATACACGTTGGTGTATTTAATAGAGGAGTGTTTTAACATGTTGCATCAGTTTTCGCGTAATGAACTGGCGATAGGAAAAGAAGGGCTAGCTACTTTAAAAGGTAGCACAGTTGCTATTTTAGGGATAGGAGGAGTAGGGTCGTTTTCTGCTGAGGCTTTGGCTCGGTCAGGAGTAGGGCGTTTAATTCTTGTAGATAAAGACGATGTTGATATTACAAACGTAAATCGTCAAATTCACGCGCTGCTTTCTACGGTAGGTCAGCCCAAGACAGAATTAATGAAACAGCGTATTTTGGATATTAACCCAGAATGTGACGTCGTTTCTCTTCAAATGTTTTATACGGAAGAAACGTATGAAGAGTTCTTTAGTTACAAACCGGACTTCGTAGTGGATGCATCCGATACGATTTCGTATAAAATTCATTTAATGAAAGAATGTTTAAAACGTGATATTCCGATTATTTCAAGTATGGGTGCTGCGAATAAAATGGATCCAACACGTTTCAAAATTGCAGACATTTCAAAGACACATACAGATCCGATTGCAAAAGTGGTTCGTACTCGTCTGCGTAAAGAAGGAATTCGCAAAGGAATTAACGTCGTTTTTTCTGATGAACGTCCAATCGTTATTCGCGAAGAAGTTCGCAAAGAAGTAGGAAACGATCAAGCGCAAATTCGCAAAGCGAAAATGCCCCCATCTTCTAATGCTTTTGTTCCATCTGTAGCAGGATTAATTATGGGCGGCCATGTTATCAATGAATTATTAAGTGATATTAAGATTCGCCGCGTAGGTGATGAATAAAAAGAAGGCTATCGCAGCCTTCTTTTTTTTATGGAAATATCTGTTCTATTTATGCTTTGGATGGAATCTTCTGTTTGATATGTATAAAAAGTACTAATAAATTGAAAAATATGGCTTGATGGTGAATTTACACTGTATTAAAAAAAGAGATTTATGTAAATTTATTTAACGCTTTATTTACATAAAATTTACGTTTTGGCTTTCTTTCTTTTATATCTTCTACAGCAATATTCAGAAAGTCTTATGTATCAAGGGTTTTGATAGAAATAAGAAAAAATAAACCCCAAATAAGTAAGTTTACAGTAACTTAAAATTCACTTCATATAAAGACAACAATCTACTCGTATAATGTGTCTTGTACCTGTTGTTCGAGTACAAAGGACTAGTACTAATTACACATATATTTATTGGAGGGTAATGTAATGAAAACAAAGGGTTTTAAAGTAACATTAGCAGCTTTTTTAATGGTAGGAGCACTAGCAGCATGTGGTAAAGACGGAGCAAGCAACGACAGTGGTTCGGGCAGCAAAGAAGAAGTTTCAGGTACGTTAACAGCGGCGGGATCTACAGCTTTACAACCACTTGCAGAAGAAGCAGCCAATGGAATTACTGAAAAATATCCAAACCTTTCAGTAACGGTACAAGGTGGAGGTAGTGGAACGGGTGTTAACCAAGTAGCATCAGGAGCAGTTGACATTGGAAACTCTGACGTTCCAGCAGCCGATAAAATCGAAGATAAATCAAAAGCAGATAAACTTGTCGATACGAAAGTAGCGGGCATTGGGTTCGCACTTGTTGTAAATAAAGATGTAAAAGTAGAATCGTTAACAAAAGAGCAAATTCAAAAGATTTTCTCTGGTGAAATTAAAAACTGGAAAGAAGTTGGCGGAAACGACGAGAAAATTAACGTAATCAACCGTCCAGCATCATCTGGTACACGTGCTACATTCGAGAAAACATTAATGGGTGACGCAAAAGTAAATGACAGCGTTGGTACAGCTCAAGATTCAAACGGAGCGGTTGAGCAATCAGTAAACTCAACGCCAGGAGCAGTAAGTTACCTTGCTATGTCGTATTTAATTGGCGATAAAAAAGAAAGTTTAAAAATGCTTAATATTGATGGTGTAGAGCCAACAACAGAAAACATTGTTTCTAAAAAATATCCGTTTTGGTCTTATGAGTACATGATTACAAACGGTGAGCCAAAAGATGGTGCAAAAGAGTACATTGACTACGTAGCTGGTAAAGACTTTGCTAAGCAAGTAAAAGATATGGGATATATCCCAATGACTGAGTTCAAAAAATAAGAGTGTTTTTAAAAAGAATAGGGCTGACTAACACAGTCAGTCTTATTCTATTTGAATGTTAATAAAGTATATAGCGAATAAAAAGAAAAGCGAATATATACTGAATATGTAAGGAGACAGAGCGATGAAGGGGAAAAAATCCATTAATTATGTAAAAAGCGAATACATTGGCCGTACGCTTTCTACATTTTGCGGTATTTTAATTGTACTTGTTACGTTAGCTATTATCGTATTTATTTGTGAAAAAGGCATACAGTCATTTTTACAGAGTAATATATCAATCGGTGAAATGTTGACTTCAACAAAATGGAGTCCAAACAATAAAGAATACGGTGCACTTGTGTTTATTCTAGGTTCCATGCTTGTATCAATCGGAGCCGTTATTATAAGTGCTCCAATTGGAATTGCTATCGCCATTTTTAACAACTATATTTCGCCTAAATTTGGTTCAACGGTTTTACGACCCGTTTTAGAACTCTTAGTAGGAGTTCCTTCAGTGGTATACGGTCTTTTAGGGGTTACAATTTTAGTGCCGCTTCTTCGCGATAACTTCGGCGGAGTGGGCTTTAGTTTGATTGCCGGAATTATTGTCTTAAGCGTCATGATTCTTCCGACAATTGCAAGTATTGCTGACGATGCAATTCGAAGCGTAGCACCTGAATATTTAGAAGCTTCTTATGGACTAGGTTCAACAAGATGGCAGGCAATTAGCCGAGTCATTATTCCATCTGCTAAAACAGGTATTTTAACAGGTATCGTGTTAGGGCTTGCCCGCGCATTCGGAGAAGCGCTAGCTGTTCAAATGGTTATCGGAAACACGGTTAAGCTTCCTGAAAGCTTATATAGCCCAACGGCAACATTAACAGGTATTTTAACAATGGATATGTCTAATACGTTAAACGGAACGGCATGGAATAACGCACTGTGGACGTTAGCCATGATTTTACTGCTTATTTCTTTCGTGTTCATTTTAATTATCCGAGCAATTGGGAAACGAGGTGCTCATCAATGAGAAACAAAAATGCACGCACAGTAAATAATATATGGACAGGTATTTTTTATGGCATTGCCGCTCTAGTTGTGTTGCTATTAGTGTATTTAGTTGTTGAAATTATCGCTAAAGGTTGGGGATTTTGGGATCCGAACTTTTTATTTGGAAAGCCAAGCAATACGATGGCAGGAGGCGGTATCGGACCCCAACTGTTTAACTCGTTCTACATGCTTGTTTTAACGCTGATCATTTCTATTCCTCTTGGTTTAGGAGCCGGAATTTACTTAGCGGAGTACGCGAAGCAAGGTCGTTTCTTAAATTTCGTCCGCTTATGTATCGAAACAATGGCGTCATTACCGTCCATTGTAGTTGGTTTATTTGGATTATTAATTTTTGTCACATTTTCAGGCTGGGGCTATACGCTTATCGGCGGAGCACTTGTGATTACAATTTTAAATTTACCGGGTTTAACACGCGTATGTGAAAGTGCGATTGCATCTGTTCCTGCGAGTGTAAAAGAAGCGAGTTTAGGGTTGGGTGCGACTAAATGGCAAACAATTGTCAAAGTCGTCATTCCATCAGCGATTCAACAAATTATCACAGGCGTTATTTTAACAGCGGGACGAATCTTTGGAGAGGCAGCTGCGTTGATTTATACGGCTGGCTTAACGACGCCGATGTTAAATTCAAATGCTGACTTAACGAGTCCTGTAAACCCGTTTAATATTTTTCGACCAGCAGAGACGCTTGCCGTTCACATTTGGAAATTAAACTCTGAAGGAATCGTACCTGATGCAAGATTGATTGCAACAAAGTCAGCTGCTATTTTAATCATTATGGTTCTGTTGTTTAACATAATCGCTCGTTTAGTCGCTAAACTTTTAGACAGCTACTTTAAAGGTTCAACAAAAACGAAAAAACGCAAAGACGTTAAAAGTGCAGCTTAATAGATAAAGACAAAAAAGAAAATGGCTTTGAAACTGAGCAACAGTTTCAGCCATTTTCTTTTTTTAATGTCTCTAAACGATTGAAAACTTTTGAAAAGTATTTTTCTTGTCCATTTTGTTTAGGATGAAAATATTGTTTGTTTTTGATGCGATCCGGTAAATACTGTTGAAGGACCCATCCGTTATCAAAATCATGCGGGTATTGATATTCAACGCCTCGGCCAAGGTTCTCTGCTCCTTTGTAATGAGCATCCTTCAAATGAGGGGGAACGTCGCCGGAAAGCCCTTTTTTAATATCGCTTATCGCTTCATCTAATGCTTTGTAAGCAGCGTTGGACTTCGGTGATAGACAAAGCTCAATAACGGCGTTTGCAAGCGGGATACGTGCTTCTGGGAGTCCTAATCGCTCAGTTGCTTGAATAGCTGCGAGAGTTCTCATGCCGGCATCCGGATCAGCTAGTCCAATGTCTTCATAGGCAATGACTAAAAGGCGACGATTGATGCTGATCAAGTCTCCTGCTTCAATTAGCCGTCCCAAATAATGAAGAGCGGCATTTACGTCGCTGCCGCGAATCGATTTTTGAAAAGCCGATAATACATCATAGTGAGCGTCACCATTTTTATCATGTGAAAAATATTTTTGCTGCAGACATTCTTCTGCCGTTTGTAAGGTAATAATGATTTTACCATCGCTTTCACCTGTTGATAAAACAGCCAGTTCCAGAGCATTCAAAGCCGAGCGCACGTCACCGTTACAGCTGTTGGCAAAGTGGTTCATGGCGTCATCTTCTACAATAATTTTTCTATCCCCAAATCCGTTTGATGAGTCGTTGAGCGCCCTTGTTAGCGCCATTTTGATATCATCTGGCGTAAGAGATTTTAATTCGAAGATTTGGCATCTGCTTCGAATAGCAGGATTAATTGCGTGATAAGGATTGCTTGTTGTCGCTCCGATTAGAATGATCATGCCGTTTTCTAAGTAAGGAAGCAAAAAGTCTTGCTTAGCTTTGTCAAGGCGATGAACTTCATCTAACAGGAGAATTACTTTGCCTGACATTTTGGCTTCTTCGGCGACAATTTCCATATCCTTTTTATTGTTTACAACGGCATTCAACTGACGAAACGCCGTGTTGGTTGTTTTTGCAATAGCCGTGGCAATTGTTGTTTTTCCAACGCCTGGAGGTCCATATAAAATCATCGAGCTTAAGTGATTTGCTTTTACCATTCGATAAATCATTTTATCTTTGCCAACTAAATGCTGCTGTCCGATAACGTCATCTAAATGAGTCGGACGCATTCGAAATGCGAGAGGTTTTGTAGCCATGTTTTTCTCCTTTCTTTTCTTTCACTGTATCACAAGCGGTGAATAGGTGGTGGAAATTTATCTTATAGGCATAGTATGTTATAATATCAACAGTTACATTTGCAAGAAATGCATATAGAGAAGTTCATATAGCTTAGTAAAAAACGACTCATCACAGCATTCAGTGACAACGTGAGGGTCTTATTTTTTTCATAAATAAAAAAAGTGTATTGAAGGAGTGTATCGTATGAAAATTTCAACAAAAGGACGCTACGGTTTAACGATTATGATTGAGCTTGCGAAGCGCTTTGGCGAAGGTCCTATCTCGCTTAAAACTATTGCTCAAACGCATGACTTATCTGAACATTATTTAGAGCAGCTTATTTCACCGCTGCGTAACGCTGGGCTTGTAAAAAGCGTGCGCGGAGCTTATGGAGGTTACATCTTAGCACATGAACCTGCTAACATTACTTCTGGTGATATTATTTCTGTTTTAGAAGGTCCTATTAGTCCTGTAGAAGGAATTGAAGATGAAGAGCCTGCAAAACGCGAGCTGTGGATTCGTATTCGAGATGCGGTTAAAGAAGTGCTAGATAGTACAACGCTTGAAGATTTAGCAAATCATTCTGATGATGATCAAGCGTCTTATATGTTTTATATTTAATAATGAGCTAGGAGGCGTTTATTTTGGAACGTATTTATGTTGATCATGCAGCAACGTCTCCAATACATCCAGCAGTCGTTGAGAAAATGACGACTTTTATGCATGAGTACTTTGGAAATCCGTCTAGTATTCATCACTACGGGCGGGAAAGTCGACGCTATTTAGACGAAGCTCGCCAAACGATTGCAGCAAGTATTGGAGCACACGAAAATGAACTGATTTTTACAAGTGGTGGGACAGAAGCAGATAATATGGCACTGATCGGAGTAGCTCTTGCAAACCGCCATAAAGGAAATCATATTATTACCACGCAAATTGAACACCACGCTGTGCTTCATACGTGTGAATATTTAGAAACACAGGGCTTTGAAGTGACTTACTTACCAGTTAATGAGTACGGACAAGTATCTGTGGATGAAATAAAATCAGCCCTAACCGATCAAACAATTCTTGTGTCGGTGATGTTTGGAAATAATGAAGTAGGTGCTATTCAGCCAATTGGAGAAATTGGAGTTCTATTAAAAGAGCATGGAGCATATTTCCACACGGATGCAGTGCAAGCTTATGGATTAATTCCGTTAAATGTGCAACAATTAGGTGTCGATCTTTTATCCGTTTCTGCTCATAAAATTAACGGACCAAAAGGGATGGGCTTTTTATATGCAGCTGCTCATGTTTCACTGTCTCCTTTGCTATTTGGAGGAGAACAAGAGCGCAAACGACGAGCTGGAACTGAGAACATGACAAGTATTGTCGGGTTTGAAGAAGCTGTGAAAATTTCGCAACAAACGCTGCAAACACGTGCAGATGAATATAGAAGATACAAAGAAATAATGGTAGCTGTGTTGAAAGAAGAAGGTATTTCATTTGAAATTAACGGACATCTTGAAAATTCTCTGCCACATGTGTTAAATTTATCATTTCCAAAAACAAATGTTGAATCGATGCTCGTGAATTTAGACTTAGCAGGAATTGCGGCATCGAGCGGTTCAGCTTGCACAGCGGGAGCAATCGATCCTTCTCATGTGCTTGTTGCTATGTTTGGAAAAGGTTCTGAACGTTTAACAACTTCTATTCGATTTAGCTTTGGCTTAGGAAACTCAGCTGAGCAAATTGAAAAAACCGCACGTCAAACAGCAAACATCGTTAAGCGACTAACGATGTAAATAGCAGCCATCAGTAGGGTCTTCATCCCTCACTGATGGTTTGTGTCGTTTCTTTCGCTTTTTAGCGAACAATTTAATTAAAATGAAGAAAACGGAGGTGGCGAAGTTGACAAAATCACCTAAAGATACACGTGTAGTAGTCGGAATGAGCGGAGGCGTTGATTCATCCGTAGCAGCTCTTTTATTAAAACAACAAGGATACGATGTGATCGGAATCTTTATGAAGAACTGGGACGATACGGATGAAAACGGCGTTTGTACTGCGACTGAAGATTATAACGATGTTATTCGCGTATGTAATCAAATTGGTATTCCCTACTATGCAGTCAACTTTGAAAAACAATATTGGGATAAAGTATTTACCTACTTTTTAGAGGAATATAAAGCAGGTCGTACACCGAATCCTGATGTAATGTGTAATAAAGAAATTAAATTCAAAGCCTTTTTAGAGCATGCAATGACGCTAGGAGCAGATTATCTAGCGACAGGACATTATGCACGCGTTGCGTACCGCGACGGGGAGTATAAAATGCTTAGAGGCGTAGATGGAAATAAAGATCAAACGTATTTCTTAAATCAATTAGGACAAGATCAGCTTTCAAAAGTAATGTTCCCGATTGGTGAAATTGAGAAATCAAAAGTGCGTGAAATTGCGAAAGAAGCAGGCCTTGCTACAGCAACGAAAAAAGACAGCACAGGTATTTGCTTTATCGGTGAACGCAACTTCAAAGAATTTTTAAGTCAGTATCTTCCTGCTCAGCCAGGTGTAATGCAAACGCTTGACGGCGAAGTAAAAGGCAAGCACGACGGTCTTATGTACTACACGATTGGTCAACGCCACGGTTTAGGTATTGGAGGCAGCGGTGAACCTTGGTTTGTAGTCGGAAAAGATTTAGAAAAAAATGTTTTATACGTCGATCAAGGCTTTCACAATGAGCTTCTTTATTCTACATCTCTTACAGCAACCAATGTCAGCTGGGTAAGCGAACGTGACTGGTCGTCACCAATGACGTGCACAGCAAAATTCCGCTATCGTCAAACTGATTCAGCAGTAACCGTTGAAAAAGTCGATGATGATACAATTAAGGTTATTTTTGCTGAACCTGTTCGCGCAATTACGCCAGGTCAAGCAGTTGTGTTTTACAAAGACGATGAATGTCTTGGCGGAGCAACAATTGACAAAGTATTTCAAGAAGAAGAGCAAATCTGGTACGTATAATTCATATAAGCAAGAACGAAAAACCTCGGCCGTATATAGCTGAGGTTTTTCTATGATATACTTTACTTACTGGGTAAACTAATAACTTACATATTGTAGATTTTCATGATGTGAAAATCTCTTAAATCATAACTAAAACAGTGGAGTGAACGAAAAAATGACAGATAAAAATCAGCTAGGAATTCAGTATATGCAGGAAGGGAAATTTGAAGAGGCTGCTAAAACATTTTCAGAAGCAATTGAAGATAATCCAAAAGATCCAATTGTGTATGTGAATTTTGGCAATTTGTTAGCGGCTGTTAGTGAGATGGATCGTGCTTTGAAATTTTATGAACGTGCGATTGAATTAGATGAAGAAACGGCAACAGCGTATTACGGAGCAGGAAATATTTATTTTAATGCAGAGCAGCTTGAGCAGGCAAAGCACTACTTTGATTTAGCAATCAAAAAAGGCTTAGATTCATCCGATGCGTACTTTATGCTTGGTTTAACGCTGTTTCATATGGAAGAAATTCGTTTTGCGATGCCTTATCTTCAGCGGGCGGTAGAACTAAACGAACATGATGTAGAAGCAAAATTTCAGTACGGTCTTTGTTTAGCACAGCTCGAAATGGTAGATGAAGCGATTGCTGAATTTCTTAAGGTAGTCAATCAAGAGCCAGAACACGCCGATGCTTTTTATAATTTAGGCGTAGCGTATGCTATGAAAGATGACAAAGACAAGGCGATTGAGATGTTAGATGAAGCTTTAAACGTGCAGCCAGATCACGTAATGGCAGCAAATGCCAAACAAGTTCTGTCTACATTAGAACATTAAGAAAGCGGGTAAAGGAAGGATAACATGAACGAAGAACAAGTGAACCCTTCACAGCCAGAACGTCATTATATAAGCGGCACGTCGATTGTAACGGTCTTTCATAACGAAGAAAACTTATATAACGTTACGCGGATACGGATCAAAAAAACAAATTTAGAGATTGAAGATAAAGAAACGGTCGTTACAGGCTATTTTCCTAAGCTGAATGAAGATGAAGTATACACGTTTTACGGAGACTTCAAAGAGCATCCAAAGTTTGGTCTGCAGTTTCATGTTGAACAGTTTAAAAAAGAACTTCCGCAATCAAGGCAAGGGGTTGTTCAGTACCTGTCTAGCGATTTATTTCACGGAATCGGTAAAAAAACTGCTGAAAACATTGTGGACGCTCTAGGAGAACGCGCTATTTTTCGTATTTTGCAAAATGAGTCTGTGCTAAAAGAGGTTCCGAGGCTTTCAGCCGACAAGGCAGAAGCTTTAGTCACGCAGCTTCGTGAACATCAAGGGTTAGAAGAAGTAATGGTAAAGCTGACAGACCTTGGGTTTGGACCGCAGCTTTCGATGAAGATTTTCCAAGCGTACAAACAAGAAGCGCTTGAAATTGTTCAAAATAATCCTTATCAGCTCGTAGAAGATATTCAAGGTATTGGCTTTAGCAGGGCCGATGAACTTGGAAAGAGGCTTGGTATGGCAACCAATCATCCTGATCGTTTGCGTGCAGGTATTTTATATGTCATTGAGCAAGAATGCAATCAAATGGGACATGTATACGTCACGGCAGATCAACTATATGGAAAAACAGCAGAGCTTCTTCGAAAAAGCAGGCATGAGAACCTGTCTGAAATGGATCTTACAAGAGAAGTGGACGCATTAAAAGCAGACAAAAAGCTTATCATTCAAGACGAAAAAATTTATTTTCCTCCCCTTTTCTATGCTGAAAAAGGGCTGGTTAAAGCTATTCAAAAAATTATGGCTCAAACACAGTACGAAGAGCAGTTTCCAGAATCAGAATTCTTATTGGCACTGGGTGAACTAGAAGAGCGATTAGACGTGCAATATGCACCTTCTCAGCGCAAGGGCATACAAACCGCTTTAATGTCTCCGATGCTTCTCTTAACAGGTGGACCAGGTACAGGGAAAACAACGGTTATTAAAGGAATAGTCGAACTCTATGCAGAACTTCACGGATGTTCGTTAAATCCAGGGGATTATAAAAAAGATGAAGCTTTTCCTGTTTTACTTGTGGCACCTACTGGACGCGCTGCTAAACGAATGAGCGAAGCGACGGGACTTCCGGCAGTTACCATTCACAGATTATTAAAATGGAACGGACAAGAAGGATTTGATCATAATGAGGAAAATCCAATTGACGGAAAATTACTGATTGTGGATGAAGTATCAATGGTAGATTTGTGGCTTGCTCATCAGCTGTTTAAATCTCTTCCTGCTAATTTACAGGTTATTTTAGTTGGAGACGAAGACCAGCTTCCTTCAGTAGGGCCGGGACAGGTGTTAAAAGATTTACTGAGTTCAGAAGTAGTTCCTACCGTCCGGCTGACAGATGTATACCGGCAAGCGGAAGGATCGTCAATTATTGATTTGGCTCATGAAATAAAAAAAGGAAAGCTTCCGGAAGACTTATCAAGGCAGCAAGGAGATCGTTCTTTTATTCGTTGTCAAGGACAGCACATCACGAACGTCGTGCAACAAGTTTGCGGGAATGCGTTAAAAAAAGGCTATACGGCTAAAGATATTCAAGTTTTAGCTCCTATGTATAAAGGTCCTGCAGGTATTGATAAGCTGAATGAAGTTCTTCAGGAATTATTCAACCCGGCTTCTGAACAAAGAAGAGAGCTTAAGCACGGAGATATTACGTACCGAGTCGGAGATAAAGTGCTGCAGCTTGTAAATCAGCCGGATAGCAACGTATTTAACGGAGATATGGGAGAAATTGTCTCGGTTTTCTTTGCCAAAGAAAATACGGAAAAACAGGATATGCTGGTTATTTCATATGAAGGAAATGAAGTAACTTACACAAAGCAAGACTTTAATCAAATAACTCATGCATACTGCTGTTCCATTCATAAATCACAGGGAAGTGAATTTCCAATTGTTGTGCTTCCAATTGTTAAAAGCTATTACCGGATGCTGCGACGTAATTTACTTTATACCGCCGTTACGCGAAGCAAACAGTTTTTAATTTTATGCGGAGAAGACGAAGCGTTTCAGCTGGGAGTTAGCCGAAATGAAGACAGCGTTCGCCAAACGAATTTACAGCCGTTGCTTCGAGAAAGCTTGGATAACGACATAGAAGATCCCGAAATTCCATTTATGAAAGATGCAAATATTGGGATGGAAAACGTTACGCCGTATGATTTCATGTAACCTTTCGTATGCTAACAAAGAGTTAAATAAACTCCTTTGTTGCCATCCTTCTTTGCTAATTGTCAGAAAATAAAGTATGGACATGGAAAGAAGTGGACATAATGCGTTTATATAAGTAGAACGTATAAAGAGGTGTCGACTTTGTTTAAATGTCCAAACTGTAAAAGTATTGACGTTGGCAAAATTGGTGTAAATCAGTATTACTGTTGGAATTGTTTTATTGAAATGACTATTTCAAAAGGACAAATTAATACTCACCAAGTAGAAGAAGATGGAACATTGAGCTCGCTTGATGATTTGTTCTCAGACGACGAGCGCACAATTAATTTCTAATTCTTTTTTACCGGGAGGAAGAGCAATGGGCAGAATTATTCCGTCAGTAGTCGCTTTCGGTCTTGGAGCTTATGCATTTAAAATGGCAGATGATCGAGAGATGTTTACAAAAAGAAATATGAAAAAAATGCGTAAACGTATGATGAAAGCTATTCACTAATAAAAAAAGCACTATTGCACTGAGCTGCAATAGTGCTTTTTTGCAGGCAGAAGAGACAACAGCATGTATAAACTCCTTCCTTTATCAAAAAATAGAAGAGAGGAGGAGTTTACGTTGAAAGATAGTTCATTCAAATGGTTCTATAGATTCGGACTGCTGTTATTAGCGCTGCTGTGCATATTAGTCTTTTTTAAAGTCCAGTTTTTATGGCTTCCTGTTATTTACATGTTTTTAAAAGCACTGCTGCCTTTTTTTATTGCAGCATTCATTACATATTTACTTCATCCGCTTATTGAAAAAACGCATGATAAAGGCGTGCCTCGTCCTCTAGCTATTTTACTGATCTACATCATCTTTTTTGGAGGAATTGGGTTTGGAGCCTATAAGTCGTATCCTATTTTTGTGGAACAAGTAAAAGATTTAAACGAACAGCTGCCTCATTTTACGAATACATATAGACATTGGGTAGAATCGATTCATGATCGTACAACTTCACTTCCAAACGGTGTACATGAGAAAATTGAAGGCAGCATTGATGATGTAGAGGCTACGCTCAACGTGTGGCTTACAAAAGTGGCCGAAGGATTAAAGTCATTGATTACCTCTTTTTTAATTTTAATCATTATTCCATTTATTGTTTTTTATATGCTGAAGGATTTTTCCTCTATTAAGAAAGCAACGGCTTATGTCACGCCTAAAAAGTGGCACAAACCAGGCGAACGTTTTTTATCGGATGTGAATGAATCGCTCGGCAATTATATTAGAGGGCAGTTTTTTGTTTGTCTCATTATTGGTGTGATTGCCACGGCAGCACTGTGGTTCTTTCATGTACCTTATGCACTTCTTTTAGGCTTCATTATTGGTGTAACGAATATCATTCCTTATTTTGGCCCGATTATTGGTGCAGTTCCAGCGGCTATTATTGCAGCCACAATCTCGATAAAGTTGGTTATTACCATTGTCATTATAATCTTTGTGCTGCAGTTTCTAGAGGGAAATGTGCTGTCTCCGCTTATCGTAGGAAAGAGTCTTCATATTCATCCTTTGTTTATCATGCTTGCGCTCCTTTTAGGAGGAGAATTTGGAGGAGTATTGGGTCTCATTTTGGCTGTGCCAATTTTAGCAGTCATTAAAATATCTATTTTGCATATCCGCTCTTATACGCTCAAACATTGACAAAGAGCGGTTAATTTGTCATAATATCGCCATAAGAAAACGCTACATATTTTAAACACAATGATGGATCGAGTACGTTGCACACTGGTTTTTAGAGAAGGGCTTCCTTGGCTGAAAGAAGCGCTAAACAAAGAGCAGCTGAACGCTAGTCCAGAGTGCAGGCTAAAACCTGCCGTGTCAGCAACGTTAACGCTATGAAGGTGATAAATGCTTTTGGCATTTATAATCAGGGTGGTACCGCGAGTTCAACTCTCGTCCCTGCTACAGGGATGAGAGTTTTTTTGTGTGCAAATAACTAGCAATTGCTTTTGTACACGGAGAAAATAGATGCTTTTATGTCATCATTTTTTTGTCTATAAATAAGAAGAGTATTAAAGGAGGACCAATCATGAAAAAACTGACGTCAGCACAAGTTCGTCAAATGTATTTAGATTTCTTTAAAGAAAAAGGCCATGATGTAGAACCAAGCGCATCTTTAGTTCCGCATGAAGATCCATCTTTATTATGGATTAACAGTGGAGTAGCTACATTAAAAAAATATTTTGATGGTCGTGTTATTCCTCAAAATCCGCGTATTTGTAACGCACAAAAATCCATTCGTACAAACGATATCGAAAACGTAGGTAAAACGGCTCGCCATCATACGTTTTTTGAAATGCTTGGCAATTTCTCTATCGGTGATTATTTCAAAGAAGAAGCCATCCAATGGGCATGGGAATTCTTAACGAGCGATAAATGGATTGGATTCGACGCAGATAAGCTATCTGTAACAGTTCACCCTGAAGATGAAGAAGCATTTAAGATTTGGAATGAAAAAATGGGCGTGCCTAAAGAGCGCATCATTCGTTTAGAAGGTAATTTCTGGGATATCGGAGAAGGTCCGAGTGGTCCAAATACAGAGATCTTTTATGATCGCGGAGAAGCATATGGAAATGACCTAACTGATCCCGAATTATATCCAGGTGGAGAAAATGAGCGCTATTTAGAAATTTGGAACCTTGTATTTTCTCAATTTAATCACAATCCTGATGGCACGTACACGCCGCTTCCAAAGAAAAACATCGATACGGGAATGGGCTTAGAGCGTATGGTTTCTGTTATTCAAGACGTGCAAACAAACTTTGATACAGATTTGTTTATGCCAATTATTGAAGCAACAGAAAACATTTCAGGCGCTAAATATCGTACAAATGATGAGCAAGATACGGCATTTAAAGTCATTGCTGACCATATTCGTACGGTAACATTTGCTGTAGGTGATGGTGCGCTTCCTTCAAATGAAGGCCGTGGGTATGTGCTGCGCCGTTTGTTACGCCGAGCAGTTCGCTATGCTAAAAAGTTAAACATTAATCGTCCGTTCATGTACGAGCTAGTGCCGGTAGTAGGTGAAATCATGGTTGATTTCTATCCGGAAGTAAAGGAAAAAACGGATTTTATCCAGCGCGTAGTAAAAAATGAAGAAGAGCGTTTTCACGAAACGTTAAATGACGGACTAGCTATTTTGGCAACCGTTATTAAAAAAGAAAAAGCGCAAAACAGTGATACGGTACAAGGCGAAGATGTTTTCCGTTTATATGACACGTATGGATTCCCTGTTGAATTAACGGAAGAATATGCAGAAGATGAGAACATGAAAATTGATCATGCAGGTTTTGAACGTGAAATGGAAGCACAGCGTGAGCGTGCGCGTGCTGCTCGTCAAGATTCTAGTTCTATGCAAGTTCAAGGCGGCGTACTTGGTGAAGTAACCGTTGCAAGTGAGTTTGTTGGCTATGATAAAAATGAAGTAGAAACAGTTGTTGAAGCAATTATTGTAGACGGTGAGCTTGTTGACCGCGCTGAAGCTGGAACAGAAGCGCAAGTCATCTTAAGCCACACGCCATTCTATGCAGAAAGCGGCGGTCAAATTGCGGACCAAGGTACGATCCAAAGTGCTGCAGGAACAGCGCAAGTAAAAGACGTTCAAAAAGCGCCAAACGGCCAAAATGTCCAAACGGTAGCTGTAACAAACGGTGAGCTTGTAAAAGGTGAAACATATACGGCGACGCTTGATGAAGAAAACCGCAGTGCGATTGTGAAAAACCATACGGCAACGCATTTATTGCATCAAGCATTAAAAGATACGTTAGGAACGCATGTTAATCAAGCGGGTTCTTTAGTAACAGCGGATCGCTTGCGCTTTGACTTCTCTCACTTTGGTCAAGTGACACAAGAAGAGCTCGAGAAAATTGAACAAATCGTTAATGAAAAGATTTGGGACAGCATCTCTGTACAAATTGAAAACAAAGCAATTGACGAAGCAAAAGCGATGGGTGCAATGGCGCTATTTGGTGAGAAATACGGAGATATCGTGCGCGTAGTACAAGTAGGCGACTACAGCTTAGAATTATGTGGTGGATGTCACGTGCCAAATACGTCTGTTATCGGTTTATTTAAAATTGTATCAGAATCGGGAATCGGTGCAGGTACTCGACGCATTGAAGCTGTAACTGGAAAAGCTGCCTATCAGTTAATGAACGATCAAGTAGGCTTACTAAAAGAAGCTGCGGCAAAAGTAAAATCCAACCCGCGTGATTTAGTAGGGCGAGTTGAAGGATTACTAGAAGAAATTCGTAACCTTCAGCGTGAAAATGATTCACTATCTACAAAGCTTGGCAATATTGAAGCTGGCAATCTCGTTGACCGCGTGCAAAACATTAATGGTGTGAATGTACTAGCAGCGAAAGTGAATGCAACGGATATGAATAACCTTCGCGCAATGGTTGACGATTTAAAACAAAAATTAGAATCCGCTGTGATCGTATTAGCTTCTCCACAAGGTGAAAAGGTAAATATTATTGCAGGTGTAACAAAAGATTTAATTGCTAAGGGCCATCATGCAGGCAAACTTGTTAAAGAAGTAGCGACGATTTGCGGCGGAGGCGGAGGCGGACGTCCTGACATGGCGCAAGCTGGAGGAAAAGACGCTAGCCAAATTGAAAAAGCACTTGGCACTGTAGAAGAATGGGTTAAATCCGTTTAATTCTCCTCTTTCTTGGTGTACAATATAAATAAGACTTAGCATAGTGCACAATGTGTTCACAAATTAAGAGAGTGAGGTGGGACCGTGAGTTCATTTGATAAAACCATGCAATTTAATTTTCAAGATGAGCCAGCTGAAACAAACGTACATGAAGTATTGTTTACGGTTTATGACGCACTGCAAGAAAAAGGCTACAACCCGATCAACCAAATCGTTGGGTATTTGTTATCAGGAGACCCTGCTTACATTCCTCGTCATAACGATGCGAGAAACACAATTCGCCAGTTAGAGCGAGACGAGCTCATTGAAGAACTTGTTAAATCTTATTTACAACAGCATCGAAAGGATTCATAAATGCGCGTATTAGGATTAGATGTAGGAACCAAAACAATTGGTGTGGCAGTTAGTGATGAAATGGGATGGACAGCGCAAGGAATTGAAACAATTAAAATTGCAGATGAGCAGATGGAGCAATCATATCCTCGTTTACAGCAACTAATTGACGAATATTCCGTAGAGAAAATCGTAGTGGGTCTTCCTAAAAATATGAATGGTACGATTGGCCCTCGAGGCGAAGCGTGCATTGAGTTTGCTGACAACGTCAAAGAAAAACTTAACATTGAAACGATGATGTGGGACGAGCGCTTGTCGACGATGGCAGCAGAGCGAGTACTGCTGTCTGCCGATGTAAGCCGCAAGAAACGCAAAAAAGTAATCGATAAAATGGCAGCTGTTATGATTCTTCAAGGATACTTAGACAGCAAGCAGTAAGAAAAGCAGCAGGCTTTGCCTCAGCTGAAAAGTTATGAATTTCCCTTTTGCATATTCTTTTGTACGTAAAAGGGAAGTGAAATAACTGAACGGCTTGCTTTTCGCTGAAGAAAAAGTTAAGCTAAGAGCTTACAATATAAAATGAGGTGCAAACATGAGCGTAGAAGAAAATAAAATTACAATCGTCGATGAGAATGGAAATGAGCAGCTATGCGAAATTTTATTCACATTTGATTCTGATCAATATAACAAATCATATGTAATTTACTATCCAATCGGAGCAGACCAAGATGATGAAGAGGAAATTGAAATTCATGCATCTGCTTTCACACCAAGTGAAGACGGTCAAGACGGTGAGCTTCAACCGATTGAAACAGAAGAAGAGTGGGACATGGTTGAGGAAATGGTTAATACATTCCTTGACGAAGAAGGCGAATAATTATAGTGAAAAAGCTGATGACAATCGTTATCAGCTTTTTTTTACATAGCGGCTGTTCTTTTTAGATATAAAAAGGTTTTTCCTTGCATTCTTAGGGCAGATTGTATGATAATGACGAAAAATAAGATAAATTGTAGTATAATAATTCCTGCGTGTGAGAGTGCATTTTAATAAAAGAATTCATTGTTTGAACGGATGAAACTAGACTTTGGGCAGACAATAACATAAATCATGGAAAAATTTTAGAAGAGGCGAGAGTTTAAGGAAGCGATACCATCTCACACCTATAGGCGATACGAATGAATCGCAATCTCATGTCTCCTCTCTGTTCATACTTATAAAAAATCAAGAAGAAAAGAGGTGAAACTGGTTGTATCTTCTTTTACAGAAGTAGATTTAACCAGGAAGCTGCTTGTCGCAACAAACATTTTTACCACCTAATCGTTCAAGAAAAAAACGAGTTATTTTTATTACAATTATCGTACTTCTTTTACTAGTTGGCGGTGCATTTTTCTATGCTCAATCCCGCTTAACGCCCGTGGATCGAAACAGCAATAAAAAAGTAAATGTGACCATTCCACAAGGTTCTTCCGTCCAATCGATTGGTACGGTATTGCAAAAAGAAGATTTAATTAAAAGTAAAAGTGCATTTCGCTATTACGTAAAATTAACCCATGTGTCTGGATTTCAAGCTGGAACGTATTTATTTTCTCCTTCCATGAGCTTAGGGGAAATGGTTGAAAAAATGGAAAAAGGCGAGGTTTCAAAACAACCGGATATTCGTGTCACCATTCCAGAAGGACGTCAGCTTGTCGAAATTGCTGATATCATTGCTAAAAATACAAAGTTTACAAAAGACGAAGTCATGAAAAAGCTAGACGATAAGGCATTCGTCAATAAAATGAAAGAAAAATATCCAGATTTAGTAACGGATGAAGTGATGCAAAAAGATATTAAACATCCGCTAGAAGGTTATTTATATCCCGTTACGTATGATTTTTATGATAAAAATGTGTCGTTAGATGAAATATTGGATAAAATGGTAGGGAAAACAAATAATGTATTAGGTCAGTACAGTGGGCAAATGGAGAAGAAAAAATTCAGTGCACATAAATTGTTAACCATGTCTTCTCTGATTGAAGAGGAAGCAACTGCAAAAGTCGACCGAGAAAAAATTGCCAGCGTCTTTTATAATCGCCTTGAAAAAAATATGCCTCTTCAAACGGATCCAACCGTCTTATATGCCTTAGGAGAGCATAAAGACCGCGTGTTCTATAAGCATTTAGAAGTGGACTCCCCTTACAATACTTATAAAGTGAAAGGGTTGCCTCCAGGACCAATTGCCAGCTCTGGTTTGATGTCAATCAAAGCTGCGTTACATCCAGCCAATACAGATTATTTATACTTCTTGGCCACACCTGAAGGAAAAGTTATTTTTACCAAAACGTTAGAAGAACATAACAAAGAAAAAGCCAAGCATATTACAGGTAAAGAAAAGCAAAATACCGAAAAATAAGTGGAAATTTAAAATTGGGGAATCGCGATACTTCGCATTCCCCATCTTTTATGTTAAAATATATCGGGTTTACGTAAAAACGAAAAAAACTTATAATAGACTAGTTGTCTTACTATTTTGCAGTAATAAAACGTTATGAAAACATAATGTAAAATGTACTTCTGAGAACGGAGGAAGTGTTTTGCTTTTACAAAACGTAGAGCAGTATGTGGAAAAGCTTATTCCTAAGCGCCAGGAGCTTATTGAAGAAATGGAAGCTTATGCAAAAGAACATCACGTTCCGATTATGGAATTGATTGGTGTTGAAACGCTATTGCAAATTCTTCGTCTTCATCAGCCAAAACATATATTAGAAATTGGAACAGCGATTGCATATTCGTCTATTCGAATGACCCATGCGCTTCCAGAGGCACGAGTGGTTACGGTAGAACGAAATGAAGAGCGTTACCAAAAAGCGCAAGAATTTATTGAACGGGCGGGAAAACAAGATAAAATTGTGTCGTTGTTTGGAGATGCACTAGAGCTTAGAGATGAGATTGAACGTCATGGTCCTTATGATGCAGTGTTTATTGATGCAGCTAAAGGTCAGTATCAGCGTTTTTTTGAACATTATGAGCCGATGCTCTCTTCTAAAGGAATGATTATTTCGGATAACGTACTATTTAAAGGTCATGTAGCGACCGATTTGGCCGAAGTAGAAACACGTCGACGTCGCAGCTTAATTAAAAAAATTCAGGCATACAATACGTGGCTGATGAATCATCCCGATTATTATACAACTATTCTCCCTATTGGAGACGGAATCGCGATTAGTATTAAAAGAGGTGACCAAGAATGAAAAAACCAGAACTATTAGTGACACCAACTGCAGTTTCAGAAATCGAATCATTACTACAAGCTGGAGCAACAGCTATTATGGTTGGTGAACAGCGCTACGGTTTGCGTTTAGCAGGTGAATTCAAACGTGAAGATATCGTAGAAGCTGTAAATATTTCTCATCAGCATAATGCAAAAGTCTACGTAGCGATGAACGGATTATTTCACAATGATAAAATCGCCGAACTAAATGAATATATTTTATTCTTAAAAGAAGCAAGCGTGGATGCGATTGTATTTGGAGATCCTGCTGTATTGATGGCAGTGCGTGAAACAGCTCCAGAAATGAAGATGCACTGGAGTACTGAAACAACGGGCACAAACTGGTATTCATGTAACTACTGGGGGCGTAAAGGAGCTAAGCGCGCAGTTCTTGCTCGTGAGCTAAGCATGGATAGCATCATTGATATCAAAGAAAAAGCCGAAGTAGAAATTGAAGTTCAGGTGCATGGCATGACGTGCATGTTCCAATCAAAACGTTCACTTCTTGGCAACTACTTTGAGTATCAAGGAAAAGTCATGGAAATTGAAAATCGTAAAGTGGAAAAAGATATGTTTTTACTTGATAATGAGCGAAACAATAAGTATCCAATTTTCGAAGATGAAAATGGAACGCACATTATGAGTCCAAATGATATGTGCATTATCGATGAGCTTTCCGAAATGATTGATGCTGAAGTAGATGTATTCAAAATTGACGGCGTATTAAAGTCACCGCAATATATTTTAGAAGTAACAAAAAAATATCGTCAAGCGATTGATTTATGTGTAGATGACCGTGAAGAATACGAAAACGTTAAAGACGATTTGTTAGAAGAAATTGAAAGCTTGCAGCCGATTAACCGTCCGTTAGACACAGGGTTTTTCTTTAAAGAAACGGTATATTAAAAAGCATGCAAAGAAAGATAAACAAAGGAGGTACAAACGATGGCTGTTCAAATCGATACTGTAGTAGAAGGTAAACGAGTGATTACTAAGAAGCCTGAGTTGTTAGCTCCAGCCGGTAACCTTGAAAAATTAAAAGTTGCCGTACACTATGGAGCAGATGCTGTGTTTATCGGAGGAAAAGAGTTTGGCCTTCGTTCAAATGCAGATAACTTTACATTTGAAGAAATGGCAGAAGGTGTTCAGTTTGCAAACAAATACGGCGCACGTATTTATGTTACAACAAACATTTTTGCTCATAATGAAAATATGGACGGACTTGAAGATTATTTAATGGGATTAGAGCGCGCTGGTGTTTCTGGAATCATCGTCGCTGATCCGTTAATTATCGAAACCTGTCGACGCGTTGCACCTAAGCTTGAAGTACATTTAAGTACGCAGCAATCACTTTCAAACTGGAAAGCCGTTCAGTTCTGGAAAGAAGAAGGATTAGAACGTGTTGTACTTGCTCGTGAAACGGGTGCTGAAGAAATGCGCGAAATGAAAGAAAAAGTGGATATTGAAATTGAAGCTTTTATTCATGGAGCGATGTGTATTGCCTATTCAGGCCGCTGCGTGCTAAGTAACCATATGACAGCGCGTGATTCAAACCGCGGAGGCTGCTGTCAATCATGCCGTTGGGACTATGATTTATTTAAAGTAGAAGACGGTAAAACGGAAACGGCTTTATTTGATGAGCAAGACGATCCGTTTGCAATGAGTCCAAAAGACTTAAATTTAATTCAATCTATCCCTCAAATGATTGAGCTGGGTATTGATAGCTTAAAAATTGAAGGACGTATGAAGTCGATTCACTATATCGCAACAGTGGTGAGCGTGTATCGCAAGGTGATTGACGCATACTGTGCAGATCCTGAGAATTTTGTGATTCAAAAAGAATGGCTTGATGAGCTAGACAAATGTGCAAACCGCGATACGGCTCCTGCCTTTTTTGAAGGAGTTCCTGGAGTAGATGAGCAAATGTTTGGCGTACACGGCAAGAAAACAAAATTTGATTTTGCTGGTTTAGTATTGAATTATGATGAAGAAACAAGCATCGTGACATTGCAACAGCGTAACTATTTTAAACCGGGAGAAGAAGTGGAATTTTTCGGTCCGGAAATTAAAAACTTTACGCAAAAAATAGATAAAATTTGGGACGAAGATGGCAATGAACTAGATGCTGCGCGTCATCCGCTGCAAATTGTGAAATTTAAAGTGGACCAACCTCTATTTTCATATAACATGATGCGAAAGGGGATTTAAATATAAAATGGGGAAAAAGCCCGTTGTAATCGGTATCGCTGGTGGATCCGGTTCTGGTAAAACAACTGTAACCAAAGCTATTTATGAATATTTTAAAGGGCATTCTATTATGCTTCTTGAGCAAGACTATTATTATAAAGATCAAAGCGATGTACCGTTTGAACAGCGTTTGCAAACAAACTACGATCATCCTTTAGCATTTGATAATGATTTGCTGATTGAACACTTGCAAAACTTATTAAATTATGAGAGCATTGACAAACCGGTATATGATTACGCAATTCATACGCGCTCTGAAAAGGTAATTAGAGAAGAACCAAAAGATGTTATTATCTTAGAAGGTATTCTTGTACTAGAAGATCAGCGCTTGCGTAATTTAATGGATATCAAGCTATACGTAGATACAGATGCGGATCTTCGTATCATTCGTCGTATGCTTCGTGATATTAAAGAACGAGAGCGTACGCTTGAGTCAGTTGTTGATCAATACGTATCTGTCGTTCGCCCGATGCATAATCAGTTTGTTGAACCAACAAAACGTTATGCAGATATTATCATTCCTGAAGGCGGTCAAAACCACGTAGCGATTGACTTGATGGTCACTAAAATTCAAACAATTCTTGAACAAAATGCCATTTTATAATAACATAGCATAGATGCAGGAATTTTTTTGAAGACAATGCAGACATATTCTGCTAACTAAACACAAACATTATAAAGAATAGAGAAACGAGCAGCTTCTGTTTTGAAGCTGTCATTTCTCTATTAACTGATTTTTCCACAGAGTGGAAAATTTTTTGTACATACAGAAATGGACTGTATACACTAGAGATTTTGAGTTCAAGAAGGAGTGAAGGGATTATGGCACAAGAAAAAGTATTTCCAATGACAGAAGAAGGAAAGCTAAAGCTAGAGCAAGAGCTAGAATATTTAAAAACAGTAAAACGTAAAGAAGTTGTAGAGCGTATCAAAATCGCCCGCAGTTTTGGAGATTTATCGGAGAACTCTGAGTACGATTCTGCAAAAGACGAGCAGGCTTTCGTAGAAGGCCGTATTACAACGCTTGAAAATATGATTCGCAATGCGAAAATTATTGAAGAAGATGTAGAAAACTCTTCTATTGTATCATTAGGTAAATCTGTAACATTTGTAGAGCTGCCAGATGGTGACGAAGAAACGTATACAATTGTAGGTAGTGCAGAAGCAGATCCGTTTGAAGGGAAAATTTCAAATGATTCGCCAATTGCTAAAAGTCTAATGGGCAAACAAATTGGAGATCAAGTAACTGTTCAAACTCCTGGTGGAGATATGTCAGTGAAAATTGTATCTGTTAAGTAAAACATTTGGTTGGAAGCGTTCTACTGAATGCTCGTAAGTAAAAAAGCTGACACGCGTCAGCTTTTTTTATATGATTTTAAAAAGCGGAGTGAATAGAAAAGATATGTAAGAAAGGAAAGATGAAAATGAAAGATATCGATTTTGCTAAAACAGCGCTTGTTTTAATTGATTTACAAAAAGGGATTGTTCCAATTGGAGGAGACGAAATTGTGGAGAAATCTGTTCAGCTTGTGAATCGTTTCCGCGAACAAAATGGATTTATTAGTTTTGTACGAGTAGATTTTCAAGATGGAAAAGATGCGTTAACGCCAGAAACGGATCAAAAGCCATCTGCTCCTCAAGAAAGACCTGCAGACTGGGCGGAATTCGATCCAAGACTTAATGTTCAAGAGAATGATTATATTGTGACAAAACGTCAGTGGGGAGCCTTTTTTGGGACAGATTTAGACCTTCAGCTTCGCCGAAGAGGAATTGATACAATTGTCCTTTGCGGGATTGCAACAAATATTGGTGTGGAAAGCACAGCTCGTGAAGCATTTCAGTATGGGTATAACCAAATTTTTATCACGGATGCCATGGCGACATTTACAAAAGAAGAGCATGAAGCAACTCTTTCTTACATCTTTCCGAAAATAGGAAAGCTAAGAACAACTCAACAATTTTTAACAGAAAATTAATAATAAAAACTTGCTGAATCAGCAAGTTTTTTTGTGAAACGAAAAAAAGAATGAATATTTCTTAAGATAATGGTTTTAAAAGTAATGGCAACGTCGACACTTGTAAAGAGTGAGGTGTAGTCATGAAAATAATTCACAAGCGAATTTATATTACTCTTATTTTTATTTTATTATTAATTAGTGGACTGGGAGCACGGCTTGTTCAACTTCAGCTTGTCAGCACAGAATCTTTTACTGACAAAAAGATTAACTTAATTGAAGGAAGCGTAAAACAGCGTACGCAGGAAATGGTGGTAGATGACGGGCGAGGGAAATTTGAAGATAAAAATGGACAGTCTTTAACATCTATCACCCATAATCGCTTAGTCCTGTTTCCATTTTTAGAAAAAATGAAGTGGCCTGTTCAGCAAGTAAGTGAAATCGTGGGAATGCAACCAAAGGAACTAACGAACAGACTAGCGAATGCTAAAACACCGGTTGTTATTACAAAAGAATTATCCCATGCACAAGTCGAAAAAATAAATGCATTAAAGGTACCTGGCGTATTTGGAATTCCTCTAAAAGATGAGCGTCCAGTTCCTCTTGCTGAACATTTAATCGGACTAGAGGCACAAAGCAAACAAATAATTGAAGAGAAGTATAGTGACAAATTAAAAAATGGAGCAATTAAATCAACTACGCCTGTAGGTATCTCAGGGATGCAGAGGGCTTTTGACGAGTTTTTGCTGCCGGAACAGGAGTCTAAGCTCCTTTATCATGTTGATCGCCTAGGTGGGCCTATGTTTGGCATCGATGTAAAATACACGGGCACAGCTAACCCGTATTATCCAGTCAGTGTGCGTACGACGCTTGATTTGTCTGCTCAGGAGCTAGTAGAGAATACATTAAATCATTATAAGTTAAAAGACGGAGGAGCCGTCTTAATTGATATAAAAAACAATAAAGTAATTGCGATGGCCAGTAGGCCTTCGATTAATAAGAAAGATCCATTTAAAAAGCAAAATGGTTCAGACAGCGTAGAAAATCGTTTGCTGACGCCACAAACTCCTGGATCTATATTTAAAACCATAACAGCAGCTGCAGCGCTTGAACAAAATAAAATTCAGCCTTCTTTTACCTATAACTGTGATAAAAGTATTTATGGCAATAATGTAGAAGAAGATCATCAAAAAGGGCAGCTGACGTTTGAAGAAAGCTTCGCGCAAAGTTGTAATGCAACGTTTGCACAGCTAGCAAAAGAAATGATAATATCTAATCCGAATATCCTTGAACAATATGCCGATAAGTTAGGGCTTATTCAGCCTGTAGGATGGACGGGTGATGTGTTTCACTTTGAACATTTTAAGCAGTTTTTAGGAGAAAAATCGGGAAGAGTTTGGACAAATGAAAGAGAAAAGAAAGTACCAAATGCTGTAGCTCAAACGGCAATTGGACAGCTTGATGTAAAAGTGACCCCGCTTGCAGTAGCAAATATGATGGCGACAATTGCACGCGGAGGAGAAAAGAAACAGGTAAAAGCTGTAGATGCACTAGAGTATAAAAACAACACGTCATTGTATACGTTTAAAGAGCACGAGCTAAAAGGAGATACCATTAATAAAGCCACAGCTGCTTCTATGCAACAGCTTTTAAAAGGTGTCGTACAGAGCGAAAAAGGAACAGGAAGAAGATTTCAAACGCTTCCTTATGAAGTGGCAGGAAAGTCAGGAACTGCTGAAATCAATGTGAAAGAAGATATCGTCAATAAATGGTTTGCGGGTTACTTTCCTGCAGATGATCCAAAATATGCAATGGTAGTAGTGGATTTAAATACAAAAAGTGCGATATCTCCCACAAACAGCGTATTTTATGATATTGTTAAAGGGATGTATGACTTAAATACACGTTAAAACAAGAAGAATTTGTAAAAAATATTACAAATATACTTCAAATAAATTTTGATGCTTCATGTATAAGAAAACACATGTTAGAATAAAGCATTATAAAAGTTGGAGGAAATTGTAGCAATGAATAACAATCGTTCTTCAAGACACGAAAACAAAGAAAAAAAAGTAAACCGATTATATAATCTGTTAATTGCTGTCGTAGCAGTTTTAATTGTATTTGTCGGTGGTACGATGATTCTTGGAAACAAGGATAAATCGGATAACCAAGCGGAAACAACTCAAAACAATCCGCAAACAAATGACCAAAAAACGGACAAGACGGCTAAAAAAGACGATGATTCTTCGAAAGATGATCAAGCAACAGATGATCAAGCAACGGACGATCAAAGTTCTGAAGATGACCAAAGCTCTGAAGATGACCAAAGCTCTGAAGATGATCAAGCAACAGATGAAGAATCAAATGACTCAGATTCACAGGCTGAAGTAGAGAAAAATCCAGAGCCTGGCGTGGCAGAACGCAAGGTAGATCCTTCATGGGATTCAGTAGGTACGTCACAAGATGCACCTGCAGCAACTTATAAAAAAGGATCAACGGATTGGAACGAAATGCTAAAAGCTGTAGGCGAAGGGTCAGGCATTAGCCCAAGCAATATGACCGTATGGCGTTTAGGGAATAACGGTGGCGTAGGTAAAGCGGTAGCTACGGTTAGTCCTAAAGGCAACTCATCAACAAAATACCGCGTTCAAATTGAATGGGTAGATGGAGAAGGCTGGAAGCCCGCAGTAGTGGATAAGCTTCAATAAGAAAAGCAGCGCGCTAGCGCTGCTTTTTTAATTTGAAATGAACAACCGCAGAGTACAGTTTTTTACCTTGTTCATAGTCCACAGACATTTGATGAGATACGCTATGAACCTCAAGCAAAATCGCTTTATTTTGATCAATTTTTTCCGCAATTTGTTTCTCAAGCATTTTAACATCAGGCGCTTCAAAAAATTCTATTTTATCTTCAATCATTTCAAATTCAAAATTCATCTTACGACCTCCTTACCTCATTACTATAGTATAGCAAATAGAAAGTTAAAAGCTTAAAATAATTTGTAAATGAAGAACAAACGATAGCTAAAAACATACTATATCCATAAGAATTATTAGTTATAAGGAGGCGTTTTTTATGGGGTTAGAGTTTTTAGATATCTTTGAAAAGTGGGCGAATGAGTATGATGCATCGGTAAGCGGGAAAGATGAACAGTATAGAGAAGTGTTTCGCAATTATAATGAAATCTTAGAGTATGTAGCAGACCGTTCAATAGGGCATGTGATAGAATTTGGAACAGGGACTGGAAACTTAACAAAAAAACTGTTAGAAAAAGAACTGACTGTAGTAGGAATTGAACCTTCAGTACCAATGAGACAATTGGCACACCAGAAATTAGGGGCAGATGTTTTAGTCACACCAGGAGACTTTTTACAATTTGATACATCATTGTTTCCAGCAGAGAGCTTAGTTAGTACGTATGCTTTTCATCATTTGACAGATAAAGAAAAAGAAGAAGCTGTGATAAACTATGGAAAGTTACTTCAAACCGGTGGTAAAATAGTGTTTGCTGATACAATGTTTGAAACAGCAGATTCATTTGCTGATACCATTGTTCAGGCAAAACAAAAAGGGTATACGCAACTAGCAGAAGATCTAGAGAGGGAATACTATACAACGATTCCCGTCTTAAAGCAAATCTTTGAAAGCAATGGTTTTCACATAACCTTTACACAATTTAATCACTTTGTGTGGGTATTGGAGGCAACGAAACAATAGTAGAAAGAGGTTTTAAAATGAAAGTAGCAATCATTGGAGCAATGGAAGAAGAAGTGACGATTTTACGCGATAAAATTGAAAATCGTCAAGAAACAGTAATCGCAGGATGTGAATACTCGACAGGAACAATCAGCGGTGTGGAGGTTGTATTATTAAAATCAGGTATTGGAAAAGTAAATGCTGCGTTATCTACAGCCATCTTACTAGAGAAGTTCAAACCTGATTACGTTATTAATACAGGATCAGCAGGCGGCTTCCATCCGGAGTTAAACGTAGGAGATGCGGTTATTTCAACAGAAGTTCGTCATCATGATGTAGATGTAACGGTATTCAACTATGAATACGGTCAAGTACCAAACTTGCCTGCAGCTTTTAAAGCAGATGAAAAACTAGTTCGTCTTGCTGAAGAAAGCGCTCTTGAAGTAACGGATATGAAAATTGTAAAAGGGCTAATTGCTACAGGTGATTCGTTCATGAACGATCCTGTGCGCGTAGAGTTTGTTCGCTCTAAGTTTCCAGACCTGTATGCAGCTGAAATGGAAGCGGCGGCTGTTGCTCAAGTATGCTATCAATTTGGCGTACCGTTTGTTATTCTTCGTGCTCTTTCTGACATCGCCGGCAAAGAATCAAATGTTTCTTTTGAGCAATTTTTAGAAAAAGCAGCTGTTAATTCAACGAAATTAGTATTGAATTTTATTACAAAATTAAAATAAGCTGTTCGTAAAATATAGAGTTTGTTTTCGTCTACACTCTGCATCGTTTATCATAACATGGGGTGTAGACTATATTTTTACCTTAATTCCGACTTTATTTATAGGTTAAGTTATATTATTCGATAGCGAGGTGTTCAAGCTTATGAAGGTAGCCAAAAACGTTCATGAATTGATTGGAAACACACCTATGATTGAGATTACACAATTTGATTTACCCAGAGAAATCAGGATATTTGCTAAACTGGAATATGTTAATCCAGGAGGAAGTGTAAAAGATCGTTTAGGAAAAGAACTGCTGAAAGAAGCTCTTAGCTCTGGAAGACTGAATCGAGGCGGAACGGTGGTTGAGCCTACTGCTGGAAATACGGGGATTGGGCTGGCTTTAGCTGCTCTTCAGCACGAAATAAATGTTATACTATGTGTTCCAGAAAAATTCAGTATTGAAAAACAGCAGCTTATGAAGGCTTTGGGGGCAACGGTGGTTCAAACACCTACTGAAGCTGGTATGAAAGGTGCTATAAACAAGGCTCAAGAGCTGCTGCGTGAAATACCTGGTTCTTATTGTCCTCAGCAGTTTGCTAATCCGGCCAATCCTATGACTTATTACAAAACCTTAGGGCCAGAAATATATGAACAGCTTGATGGAAAAATCGACGTGTTTGTAGCTGGAGCAGGTACAGGTGGAACATTTATGGGTACAGCAAAATTTTTGAAAGAAAAAAATCCTTCTCTAAAAACAGTCATTGTTGAGCCAGAAGGTTCGATTTTAAACGGAGGGAAATCCGGCCCTCACTTAACTGAAGGAATTGGAATGGAGTTCATCCCTGATTATATGGAGCGGTCTTATTTTAATGCTATTCATACTGTTGAAGATGTTTATGCTTTTCAAAGAGTGAAAGAGCTGGCTTTAAAAGAAGGGTTACTAGTAGGGAGCTCTTCAGGAGCAGCCTTCGAAGCAGCCCTGCTCGAAGCAAAAAATGCAGAAAAAGGCGCTCATATTGTCACTATTTTTCCCGATAGCAGCGAACGGTACTTAAGTAAAAATATTTACAGTGGAGGAAGATAAGATGAAACGTAAAACACAGTTAATTCATGGTGGAATTGTTGGCGATGAACAGACGGGTGCTGTCTCTGTTCCTATTTATCAAGTGAGCACTTATAAACAAGAGGGAGCTGGGAAACATACGGGATACGAATATTCTAGAACCGGTAACCCTACACGACACGCCTTAGAAGAACTTATCAAAGAAATTGAAGGAGGATATGCTGGGTTTGCGTTTGGATCTGGTATGGCAGCTACTACTGCTGTATTCATGCTGTTTAACAGCGGAGATCATGTGCTAATTACAGATGACGTTTACGGAGGAACGTACCGAGTGATTACAAAAGTGCTGAGCCGTATTGGCATTGAAGCTACTTTTATTGATACAAGCGACATCGAAAATATTAAGAAAGAAATTCGCCCCAACACAAAAGCTATTTATATCGAGACTCCCACGAATCCTCTCCTAAAAATTACTGACTTGCAGCAGGCTTCTTCAGTAGCTAAACAGCATCATTTACTTACCATCGTTGATAACACATTCAGTACCCCGTATTGGCAAAACCCTATCGAAAAAGGTGCGGATATCGTTCTGCACAGTGCAACTAAGTATCTAGGCGGCCACAGTGACGTTGTAGCAGGGCTAGCCGTTGTGAATTCGTCTAAATTGGCAGAAGACCTTCATTTTATTCAAAATGCGACTGGAGGCATTTTAGGGCCCCAAGATTCTTGGCTTTTGATGAGGGGGATTAAAACATTAGGAATACGAATGGAAGAACATGAATTCAACACTGGGAAAATAGTAGAATTTTTACTTGCTCATCCTGCTGTTACAAAAGTATATTATCCAGGATTAAAAACCCATCCAAACCACCTCATTGCTAAAAAGCAGGCAAGAGGTTTTGGAGGAATGGTTTCTTTTGATGTGGGAAGCGAAGAGAAAGCCGAACAAGTACTGAGCAAAGTGAAGTATTTTACATTAGCAGAAAGTTTAGGAGCCATTGAAAGCCTTATTTCCATTCCTTCTAAAATGACTCATGCTTCTATACCGAGCGACCGACGTGAAGAGCTAGGAATTACAGATGGATTAATTCGTATTTCTGTAGGCCTTGAAGATGTAGAAGATTTAATTGAAGACTTAGAAGAGGCATTGAAATGAGGGTGGTAAAAATAGGATTTTTATAGACCTATAGATCTATGATAGAGTAGAGTTATAACATTCTACTGAGAAGGTGATTGTATGAAAGCTCAAAGCATCAAAGCAAAAATTGAAGATTACAGCCGCTTTATTTACGTCCTTCTAGCCGTAAGTACATTCTTGTACATTGGTGTTATGATTGGCCAAGGTGAAAAAAGTGATATGCAGCTTGGAATAATGGAAGCCATCGTTATTCTTTTTGCCGCCCTTGCCTTTTATTTTAGTTATCAAACTAAAAAACTGAAAAAAGAACTAATGAAAGAAAAAGAATAATAGATATAAAAAGACGATCATACATCGTCTTTTTTTTATGAGGGTTGAAAAAATAAAAAAATTCCCTATTTTTCAAAAAAACAGTTTACTTTTTATGAGTCCGTGGATATAATTACCATTGTAAGGAAAATACTTTATTAAAAGGAGGTCGAGTCATATGTTAAGACGTTTATCAGTTATGGGTCATCTAGTTTCAACTATGTTCAAAAATCGTCTATATACGTATACTATTCGGCCGTGTTCCTGTATCAAGTAACTTTCTTACTTTGATCATTAAAACACGTTAATTCACCACAGGTGCGAATAGTAGCCCTGTGGTTTTTATTATTTTTCAGCCACAGGATGCTTATGCATTACTGTGGCTTTTTTGTGTATAAGGAGGTGATTGTAATGACACTGAACATTTTCTTTTTAACTATTACCATAAAGTCTCGTCAATACTCTGAGGCAGAAATTAAGCATGAACAGTATGTAAGACAATTAGAAGAAGAAATAAAAGACCGCAAGTATGAGTTTTACCGTCATTTCTAATTTGAACAGTGGAAAGGAGTGGATGAATGATGATTAATCAAAAAGGATATATCGTTGTATGGCTACTTGTGGAGAAAGATTCCACCTAAATGATTAGTAGGGGGAGTAATGATGTGTTTGCTACGGATTATTATTTGGAAATTATTTTAAAAAAAGAGCGGAAAGAAGGATTAATTCTCCTTCTTTCCGCTCTTTTTTTTCTCTTTTTCGGCTCTGTAAAATTCGTGAAACATTTTCATCAGCGCTCGCTTTTCAATTCGCGAAACATAACTTCTTGAAATATTTAATTCTTTTGCAATTTCTCGCTGGGTTTTTTCATCCTGCAGATCCAAACCGAAGCGACCAACAATTACTTCCTTTTCCCGATCATCGAGAATATCGATGTATTCTTTTATTTTTTCTAATTCCATATTTAGTTGAATCATATCAATTACATCGTCTGATTCTGATTTTAATACATCAATCAAACTGATTTCATTTCCTTCTTTATCCTGGCCAATTGGATCATGCAGAGACACATCTTTTTTTGTTTTTTTGAGCGCTCGCAAGTGCATCAATATTTCATTTTCAATACATCGTGCGGCATAAGTAGCTAATTTTGTTCCTTTTCCTTGCGAATAACTTTCGATTGCTTTAATTAAACCGATTGTCCCAATTGAAATTAAATCTTCCGCATCCTCTCCCGTGTTTTCAAACTTTTTAACAATATGCGCAACGAGCCGGAGATTGTGTTCGATAAGAAGGTTTCGCGCTTCTTGATCTCCTTGTTCCATTAAAGATAAATATCTCTTTTCTTCAGCAGCAGACAAGGGTTGAGGAAAGGCATTGTTTTTTACGTAGGAAACAAGGAAAACCAATTCTTTAAAGAAATAGCCTAGTGCGGTAAATAATGCAGACATCTCTTCACCTCCATAAGGGGATATCAACTTGTGAGAGACTAACATTACACTATATGTAAAAAGAAGGATGTCTTTGCCTGTACGTTTAAAATTCCCCCCGGGGACAAGAGAGTTTGAAAAAGTCCACAGATTTTTCTTTATAGATAGTTACCAGCCTATACAGAGAAAAAGTATGTACATACGCTAGTAGTAGTTCATAGTGTAAGGAGGGAAAGTATGTACGGTTACGGAGGCTGCTGTTATCCTAATTATCCAGCTTACCCATGTGGAGGAGGCTTCGGCTGGGGACTTGGATTGTTGATTGTTCTGTTTGTCCTGTTATTAATTTTCGGAAGCTTCTATTGGTTTTTTAGCTGCTGGTGTTAAAAAAAACTCATGCATGTGCATGAGTTTTTTTAGATGACATATCCTACCGAATAGAACCATTCATTCTTAAGAATTCTTAAGGAATTTTTGCTTTGTTTCTTAAAGAAGATGATTTATTCTATAACTAGGAAAAGAAGCAAGACGATAATATTCCTCTGCAAAAGTAAATGGAGCTCTACACTTTTTTTAGCTTGAAAGTACTAATCATCAAGCAAGCGAGTACGATAATTAAAAACATATAAAAGTGTGAAGGCAAATAAGGGACGCCCAAGTAGCTAAGAGTTAATAAACAACCTGCTGCGGTAATAGGGAGCCCTGTAAAATACCCAGTATTTTCTGTGATGTTAAAGCGAGCAAGACGAAGTGCTCCGCAAGCAATGTAACAGATGGTAACAATTGAACCTGCAGCACCAAAGTGAGACAAAATACTTTGATAAAGTAGTAGAGCTGGAGCGATGCCAAATGATATAATATCGCACATGGAGTCCAGTTGTTTTCCAAGTTCAGATTCAATTTGCAGCTTTCTGGCTACCATGCCGTCGAATCGGTCTGCTAACGCTGCTAAAAAAATCAGTAATAAACTTAAGTTCAATTCATTTTTCATGACAAATAAAATAGCAAAGCTTCCTAAACTTAAATTAACAATCGTTAAGGAGTTTGCCGCTTGGGATCTCAGCTTTTTAATTGTATGATCTAGATAGTCTAATAAAAACAATTTCCTCACTCCTTTAAAGGATGGAATGAACTAAAGGTAAAAATAATGGTAATTTCATTGTAGACGCAAACCTTATTCTAGTAAAGAACTATTCAGTATGTGGAGGTAAAATTATTGTTGCAGCACCTGTATCGAACGTTTATTGAGCTTACGAATCATCAAGGATCATCGAAGCTCATTCGGAAATTCACTTTTTCTAAATGGAGTCGGTTTGTTATACCCTCCTATACAAAAGTTTTTAAAGTAAATAAAGAAGAAATGGACAAGCCTCTGCATCACTATCAAACCTTACACGAGCTATTTATTCGCCGTTTGAATCCTTCTGCCCGTCCGGTCGACCAGCAGAAAGACAGCGTTGTCAGTCCTGTAGATGCAAAGATAGAAGCATATGGAGTCATTACGCCTCAAAAAGAAATGATTGTAAAAAACAAACCTTATTCTATACAGGAAATGGTTTCAAATGATCTCATTCTTGAAAAATATATAGAGGGACAGTTTATTATTCTCTATCTTAGTCCGAAAGACTATCATCGTATTCACAGTCCTCTTAAAGCCCAAGTGGGGAATACGTGGACCGTTGGACAAAAGTCTTATCCAGTAAATTCATTAGGAATCAAGTACGGAAAAGAACCGCTGGTGAAAAATTTCCGGAAGCTCACGGAGTTAACATTTGAAAATGGTCACATGCTGATGGTAAAAGTAGGAGCCATGTTTATCAACAGCATTGAAGCGGTTTCTAAAAAAGAAGTAGTCGAAAAAGGGGAAGAAATGGCTTACTTCACGTTTGGTTCGACTGTCATTTTATTATTTGAGAAGAACTCAATCATTTTTGATTCTAACGTCCACTCAGGTTCTTATGTAAAGTATGGAGAACCAATTGCTCATTTGAAAAAATAGAGCCTATATAATAAAAGAGTAGATAGATAAATGAAGATGCAGCTTTCTTTTATTAAGAAGGCTCTTTTATTCGTTAAGAAGGAATTTGTATGCTAATCTTTAATGATCTTCTTTCAATTTCCTCTTCAATTAATTTTATAAAATCAGGGCTTAATTGCAGTTCGGTTGCTTTGCTGTATGATTCAATAAGCAGCTCATCTGATAATTTTCTCATAAGATTGCCGCCACCTCCTACTAAAATAAATATCCTAAAAAGTTATATTTAAATGCTAATAAATTCCTTATTTATAATCTAACATGAATCAAATAAAGGAACAATCGTTCTGTTATCCACAGCTTTCGGTGGATAAAATGTGGGTATGTTGTTTATAATTACCATTAATTGCTGAACTATAACAGAGGATAATGTGTATAAACTTATCCACATAATTAGGCTTATCATTTTTTGTCGAAAACTTTTAACAGAATTTGTTTACCACTTACCCTATTTGATCAGTAATAAACGTTTTCTGCACTATTTTTTATTTTAAGTTTGCAGAGGGTGAATATATCGTAAGCCTACGAACAAATAGAGGTTTGCTACCTTTTGTCAATAACTTTCTGTATAAAGTTAAAGCATTCACAAGGCATATCCTTTATACTAAGAAAAGACCTGTTTTTGAAGAGAATAAAATTTTAGGTTGGAAAATAACAAGAAGTCGTTATAATGATAGACGGCGTTAATTTTAGTATGTAACTATATATTCGAGGTGCATGATACGTGTTGAAACTTTTTTTACCAAATGAACATGTGAAAAACGTGTTTCAAATTAAGCCAGACGATTTGAAAGAGCGCGGAATAAAAGGAATTATTACCGACTTAGATAACACGTTGGTGGAATGGGATCGCCCTGATGCCACTCCGGAATTAATTGAGTGGTTTCAGTTAATGAAAGATAGTGGAATTAAAATTACGATTGTATCGAATAATGTGGAGAAACGAGTCAAGCTGTTTTCAGATCCAGTTGGACTTCCATTTGTATATAAAGCACGCAAACCGATGCGTAAAGCATTTAGAAGAGCTCTTCGTGATATGGAGCTGCAAAAAGATGAGGTTGTAGTGATTGGTGACCAGCTTTTAACGGATGTATTAGGAGGAAATCGTCTCGGCGTATATACGGTTTTGGTTGTACCAGTTGCGCAAACAGATGGATTTGTAACGAAATTTAACCGTAAAATGGAACGAAGAATTCTAGGTTGGATGAAACGAAAAGGTATGATTAACTGGGAGGATTAAAACGTGAGTGAAGAAAAATTACAGTGCGTAGGATGCGGAGTGGAGATTCAAACAGAACGACCAAATGAACTTGGTTATGCTCCAAAATCAGCACTAGAAAAAGAAGCTATTATTTGCCAGCGATGCTTTCGCTTGAAGCATTATAATGAAGTACAAGATGTTTCCTTAACAGATGATGATTTTTTAAAAATCTTAAATGGAATTGGTCAAACGGACGGTTTAGTTGTAAAAGTTGTAGATATCTTTGACTTTAACGGCAGCTGGTTACCTGGTTTGCATCGATTTGTTGGAAATAACAAGGTCCTTTTAGTGGGAAATAAGGCAGATTTACTGCCAAAGTCTATAAAGAAAAATAAACTAATTCATTGGATGAAGCGAGAAGCGAAAGAGCTTGGGCTAAAATCAGTGGATGTGTTCCTCATGAGTGCGCAAAAAGGACAAGGAATTCGAGAAATTGCCGAAGCCATTGAACATTATCGCGAAGGTAAAGATGTATATGTTGTGGGATGTACAAACGTTGGTAAATCAACATTTATTAATGCCATTATTAAAGAAGTAACGGGAGAAAAAGATATTATTACTACATCTCAATATCCGGGCACAACGCTGGATATGATTGATATCCCGCTTGATAACGGCGCATCTCTATATGATACGCCTGGTATTATTAATCACCATCAAATGGCTCACTATGTAGATAAACGAGACTTAAAGCTGATTTCTCCTAAAAAAGAAATAAAGCCGAAGGTTTATCAGCTAAATGAAGGGCAAACGTTATACTTCGGAGGACTGGCGCGCTTAGATTATGTACAGGGGGGCCGCAAGTCATTAACATGTTATGTATCGAACGATTTGCATATCCATCGTACGAAGCTTGAAAAAGCAGATGAGTTGTATGAAAAGCAAGCAGGTGAACTGCTTCAGCCGCCGCGCCCAGAGCAAATGGATGAGTTTCCTGAACTGGTTGCACATGAATTTACAATAAAAAATGAAAAAACGGATATTGTTTTTTCAGGGCTGGGCTGGGTGACGGTTAATGAGTCAGGTTCAAAAGTTGTGGCGCATGCACCAAAAGGAGTCGGCGTATTTGTGCGCGATTCTTTAATTTAAACAAAAAGGGGAAAAAATCTTGAGTACATTATATGGGCTAGTTGGTTATCCGCTTGGGCATTCACTATCGCCATTGATGCAAAATGATGCCTTTAAACGTCTGAATATGGATGCTCATTATGAAGCTTTTCCAATTGAACCTGTTCATTTTGAGTCAGCCATTGGAGAGCTAAAAGATAAAAACATTCAAGGATTTAATGTCACGATTCCTTATAAAGTTGATATTATGAAGCATTTGGATGAAGTCGATCCATTAGCAAAGGCAATTGGCGCTGTAAATACAGTTGTTAATCAAGATGGCCGTTATATTGGATACAATACCGACGGTGAGGGGTATGTGACGTCTTTGCTCAAAGCAGTAGAAGGAAGCTTATCCCAAAAAAGAATTTTAATTATTGGAGCTGGAGGAGCTGCAAAAGCTATTTTTTATACAATTGCAGCTCAGCATGCTCCTGAGGTAATTGCGATATGCAATCGTACCGCCGAAAAAGCAGCTGTATTAGCTAACGAGCTGCCTTTTTCGACGAAAACAGCGGCGATGTCTATTTCTGATGCAGAAAAACAATTAGATACATTCGATATTATTATTAATACCACTTCAGTGGGAATGTACCCTAACGTGGATGAGCTGCCATTAGCACTTACTTTATTGCAAAAAGAAGCCGTAGTCAGCGATATTATTTACAACCCTTTAAAAACAAAGCTTTTAAAAGAGGCTGAAGCAAAAGGGGCAGGCACTCATAACGGTGTCGGTATGTTTGTACTGCAAGGTGCACTTGCATTTGAAAAGTGGACGAACGTCCGTCCTGACGAAGAGGCAATGGAACACATTGTTCTTTCAACACTAACTAAGAGATAAGATACAACGGAGGTTTTTATGTTAACAGGTAAACAAAAACGTTTTTTACGTTCAAAAGCACATCATTTAAATCCAATTTTCCAAGTAGGAAAAGGTGGAGTCAATGAAAATATGATTGGTCAAATTGCTGATGCATTAGAAGCAAGAGAATTATTAAAAGTAAGCATTCTGCAAAACTGTGACGAAGATCGTGACACGGTTGCTGCTCGATTAACAAAAGGAGCAAAAGCAGAGCTTGTACAAGTGATTGGAAATACAATTGTATTATATAAAGAATCACGCGAAAATAAGCAGTTAATGCTTCCAAAAGTGAAATGAAATAGAGCGGGGAAACCCGCTCTATTTAAAAATGAAGTAAATTAAAGGAGTCGGGGATTGTTGAAGAGTATTGGAATTTTAGGTGGAACATTCAATCCGCCTCATTTGGGGCATTTAATGATGGCAAATGAGGTTTTGCATGCCTTGAAATTAGATGAGATATGGTTCATGCCGTCGTATATTCCACCTCATAAAACAATCAGAGAGCCTATTGAGCCATATCATCGTTTACACATGCTAAAGCTAGCTATTGAAGAACATGATCAATTTACCCTGCAGCCCATCGAATTTGAGCGCAAAGAGCCTTCATATACATATGATACGATGAGAATACTAACGGAGAAATATCCAACATATCAGTTTTATTTCATCGTTGGTGCTGATATGGTAGAATATTTGCCGAAGTGGTATGAAATTGATGAATTAGTCAATTTGGTTACATTTGTAGGTGTAAAACGCCCGGGGTATACCATTACGTCCCCTTACCCGATAAAAGAAGTAGAAGTTCCGCAGTTTGATGTCTCCTCTTCCTTTATTCGCGAACGAGTAGTAAAGAAAGAAACCATTCGTTATTTTATACCTGCTGGTGTTAAACAATATATCGAGGAGAATCAATTATATGAATCGAACTGAGGCATTAGAAATCGTAAAGAAACAGTTAACAGAACGCCGTTATATTCATACTGTCGGGGTAATGGAAACAGCAATTGAATTAGCTAAGCGTTTTGAAGCAGACGAAAAAAAAGCAGAATTGGCTGCTATTTTTCATGACTACGCCAAGTTTCGTCCGAAGGAAGAGATGAAGCAAATTATTATTGATCAAAACATGAGCCCTTCTTTATTGGAATACAATACAGAATTATGGCATGCTCCAGTAGGCGCGTTTTTAGTGAGAAATGAAATAGGGATTACGGATAAGGAAGTATTGGATGCGATTGCTTACCATACATCTGGAAGACCTGGCATGACGTTACTTGAAAAAATTGTGTACGTTGCTGATTACATTGAACCCGGAAGGAGATTTCCAGGTGTTGATGAAGTGCGGGAGTTAGCTAAAACGGACTTAAATGCAGCACTTATTCAATCACTGAAAAACACCATTTCTTTTTTAATGACTAAACATCAGGCCGTTTATCCCGATACGATGATGACATATAATGATTTAATCTTAGGAGGTCAAACACATGACTGAACGTGAATTGCTATCTCTTGTTGTAGAAGCAGCAGACGATAAAAAAGCAATCGATATCGTAGCGTTAAATATGGAAGGAATCTCACTTGTGGCAGATTATTTTGTTATTTGTCACGGTAACTCAGATAAACAAGTGCAGGCAATCGCTCGTGAAATTAAAGAAAAAGCACACGAACAAGGCATTTCTGTGAAGCGTTTAGAAGGATTTGAGCAGGCTAAGTGGGTTCTTGTTGATCTTGGAGATGTTGTGGTTCACATTTTCCATAAAGATGAGCGCGGATATTATAACTTAGAACGCTTATGGGGAGATGCACCATTTGTAAGTTCAGAAGAGCTACAGCTATGAGCAGGTACGGAGAATTTGCCTACGTATATGATCAGCTAATGGCAGACGTTCCGTATGACGATTGGGCTGAATTTTTTAATCAGCAGGTGGCAAAAGCGAAAACAAAGCCTGACAGTATATTAGACCTTGCCTGCGGCACGGGAGAACTCTCCGTTCGATTTGCACAAGAAGGTTTCTCCGTAGTAGGCGTTGATTTGTCTGATGATATGCTTATGGTAGCCCAGGAAAAGGCGGCAGAAGCAGGGTTAACGCTATCTCTTTTTCAGCAAAACATGGCGGAACTTGAGTTATTGAAAGAGTTCGACTGTGTAGTAATCTTTTGTGATTCTTTGAACTATTTGCAAAGTGATAAAGAAGTTCAAGAAACCATTCAACGTGTATATAAGCACTTAAAACCAGGTGGGCTCTTTATATTTGATGTTCATTCAGTGCACAAGATGAAAGACGTATTTGGAAATCAATCTTTTTCTTACGTAGATGAAGACGTGTCATACATTTGGAACTGCACCTATGACGATACAGACACGCGCGTAGAGCATGATATTACGTTTTTTGCTTATGATGAAGAAATGGATGCATATCATCGCTTTGATGAGGTGCATGCTCAGCGCACTTGGTCGATTGACCATTATCAATCATGGCTGAGCGAAGCTGGTTTTATAAATATAGAAGTAAGTGCAGATTTCAAAATGAGTGAGCCTACTTCAAACAGTGAGCGCATCTTTTTCTCTGCGCAAAAAAAAGAAGCCGAGTAGAGGCTTCTTTTTTTGTTTCAAAGCAGGATTTCTACAGAAATTATGGAATAAGACTATCAAACTGATTGTGAACAAGCTCAATGTCTTCGTCAAATTTTTCATGTGTTTTTTGAAATACGTGCACAAACATCTCTCCGAGTTCAGCTTCTAAAACTTTAATACCTTCTCCGGTTACACCGCCTTTTACGCATACTTTATCCTGCAAGGTAGGAAGCGTAAATATTTCTTTTTCCAACAGTTTTCCCATTCCAATAATCATATCACTGGCCATGACGGTAGCTTCTTCTTCAGAAATATTTGTTTCTTGAACTGCTGCATCAATAAAGCGTTGAAGCAAAAAGCTGAAGAATGCAGGACCGCAGCTTACGATATCGGATGATACGCGCGTAATCGTTTGATCAATAGCCACAGGCTTTGACATAGATGAAAATAATTCATGTAAATAATTTTGGTAAAAAGGCGTACACCTTTCTCCAAACGTGAAAAGAGAAACACCTGCTAATGCCCGATTCGTAATGCTGGGGATAATTCTAGCTGCTTGACTCGGAATGAGGCGTTCGATTTGTTCTACGCTAATTGGACTGGTAATGGATACAATGCAATGATCTTTCGTCAGCAGTGGTTCTAATTTTATTAAAAGGGGGTGAATATCCAATGGCTTAACACAAATAAAAATGACTTTGGATGCGTGAACAACTTCTTCAGCTGTATCAGCAACATGAATTTTTTTATGCTGCTGTTGAATCTCTTTGGCTCTTTTTTTTGTGCGATTCATAATAGTAATTTTAGAAGGACGTACGGCTTTTGATTCAATAAACGCATCAATTAATATTTTCCCCATGTTTCCTGTTCCGATAAACCCTATGTTCACTGATTCATTCCCTCCTTCAAAAGCCTTTTCTTCTAAACACTATGAAGACGTAATGGAATTTATGACGTTACTTCAAAATTCAAAGGAGTGTACAATTTGACTTTTTCAAAAAAACAATGGCTAATTGGGTGTATTTGCTTAGCAGTTGGCTTGGCTTTTTATATCTATCGCACAGGCGGAGAGAAACCGGAAAGTTCTCTTCAAACCTCAGATATGATAAAGGCAGAATCTTCTGCTGTAAAAAAAGAAGGAGAGTCGTCTGATCAAGTAATTTCGAGCCAAGATTCTCCGTTTGTTATGGTGGATATTAAAGGAGCTGTTCAGAAGCCCGGTGTATACCAGCTTCCGAAAGATGCAAGGGTAAAAGATGCTCTAGCACAAGCCGGAGGCGCTACAAAAGAAGCGGACTTAAGACAGCTCAACTTAGCTAGCAAGCTACAAGATGAAATGGCTGTTTACATCCCAGCTGCTGGAGAAGAAATCCCGCCTTCATCTCCAGTTTCTTCAATCTCTTCCTCAGGAACCTCAAATGATCAGCCCCTTGTTAATATCAATACAGCGAACACTGATGAACTGCAAACACTAAATGGCATTGGACCTTCAAAAGCGAGTGCCATCGTTTCATATCGAGAGGAAAATGGCTTGTTTCAAACAGTAGAGGATTTGGGGCAAGTATCAGGTATTGGCGAGAAGTCGCTAGAAAAAATTAAAGCTCAAATTACGGTACAGTAGAGACTTATTGACGAAGAAGGAAAAGAAACGCTACACTATGAAAGAGACAAGTATAATTATAATTATTCAGTTTTAAATAAAAAGGTAGGGAATGAGATGAACCGGATTTCATGGGATCAATATTTTATGGCACAAAGCCATTTGCTAGCCTTAAGAAGCACTTGTGAACGTCTGGCTGTTGGGGCTACAGTGGTGCGTGATAAACGTATTATAGCTGGAGGATACAACGGCTCGATCAGCGGAGGCGTGCATTGTGCTGACGAAGGCTGTTATGTGATTGATGGACACTGTGTAAGAACTGTTCATGCAGAAGTGAATGCACTCTTGCAGTGTGCTAAGTTTGGTGTGAAAACAGAAGATGCGGAAGTATACGTCACGCATTTTCCGTGTTTAAACTGCTGTAAAGCCCTTATTCAAGCGGGAATTAAAACAGTATATTACGCTAATGATTACAAAAATCATCCGTATGCTGTTGAGTTATTTCAACAGGCGGGAGTGAAAACAGCAAAAGTTGAACTTGATGAAGCAATCATTGACTTAAAAAGTAAAGAGAAGCTTCAATTTGTGACGGATGTTCTCGCTCGTTTAGAAAAAAGCGGAGCGGACGAAGCAGAAGTGATGAATTTACAGCGTGAAGCTCTCGCTTTGTTTACTGCAAATTAAAGGTAAAAGAGGTTTTTTACTTAGTAACAGTAAGAAGCCTCTTTCTTTTAAGAAGAAAGGAGCTAAAAGTGAAAGGATATTATATTTACTGTGCTTTTAGCATGATGATAGCTTTATATGTATATGATAATCATTCCGCTGTAAGCCTGTTTTTGCTAATCGTGCTTTTCATTTTTCAATGGCTACAATGTCCGAGGAAAGTGGTTATTACTTCTGCACTGTTGAGTGTTTTGTGCGTCTGCCTATTAGCTGAGACAAATAAGCATAACAAAACGGTTCTTTTAACTGAATCTTCTTCTTTTACAGGCGAAATTTCATCTGTGCCGCATAGTGACGGCGACAAGCTTACTTTTAAGTTTACGGTTCAAAATGAAGAGGTCATGGCTTTTTATAAACTAAAAACGTTGGAAGAGAAACAGCAGCTCGAAAAGCTAACGATTCATCAAGTTTGTCAACTAGCGGGGCAATTAACTTCTCCTTCACCTGCTCGCAACCTTCATGCATTTGATTATCAGCAATATTTGTACCATCAGTCTATTCATTGGCAGCTTAACGTCAAGAGACTTGATTTGGTAAAATGCCAGCTCCCCACTCTAACTCCACTTACGTACCTTACCTTTATTCGTCAAAAAGGAATTAATTATATTCAACAAAATATGTCGGATCCAGGCGCTGGGTTTATGCAGGCACTAATTTACGGCGAGCGCACCGGCATCGAAGAAGAGAGTATCAAGCGCTATCAGCAATTTGGTTTAATACACTTGCTTGCCATATCAGGTCTTCATGTTGGACTGCTGACAGCAATGTGTTTTTATTTGCTCATTCGGATTGGAATAACGCGCGAGCGAGCCATTACGCTTTTACTTGTGCTTCTTCCTGTATACATGGTTTTGGCTGGTGGCAGCGCTTCAGTTGTCCGAGCTGTTTTTATGAGTATGCTGATGCTTATATCGATAAAGATACAAAGAAAAATTCTTTTGGTTGATAGCATCAGCCTTGCTTTTATAGCCATGCTGCTTTTTAAGCCGTACTATTTATTTGATGTAGGATTTCAGCTTTCTTTTGCCGTTAGTTTTGCATTGATTTTATCGAGTCAGACGATTTTACCTCGTTTTCATTCTTCTTTCAGCCAGCTCATGGTTGTTTCAGCGATTGCACAAGTCAGTTCACTTCCTTTATTGTTGTACTATTTTTATGGAGTATCTCTCCTCAGTTTGCCATTAAATATGGTTTTTGTACCGCTGTTTTCTCTTGTTATATTACCTCTTTGTTTGCTCATTCTTTTTGTTCGTATCCTCTTGCCGGGAGTGAGTGAACTGCTGGAGCAGATTCTTCATATTCTTTTACTTTTTTGTGAAAAATTGCTTGGCTTTTTTGAGTGGATTCCCGCTGATTTTGTAACGGGAAAACCCCACATTGTGCTGTTTTTGGGCATGTACTTATGCATTTATGCTTTATTTGTGGCGGTCGAAGAAGGAGAATTTTTCGTTCGCTATATGTTTCTTCTCGTGGCATTGTTAGCCGCACAATGTATGTATCCTTATTTGAATCCAAAAGGAACGGTCACAATGGTCGATGTAGGACAAGGAGACTGCTTTATCATTGAGCTTCCTTATCGAAAAGGTGTGTATATGATCGATACCGGAGGAACCGTTTCATTTCCAAAAGAACCATGGCAAAAACGGCGTTCTTCTTTTGACGTGGGAGAAGATGTACTTGTTCCCTTTTTGCATTCAAAAGGAATAACAAGGGTAGATAAAATGATTATTACACACGGCGATTATGATCACGCAGGGGCGGCACAGCATTTATTTTCACAAGTGGCTGTCGGAGAGCTGGTGCTTGGGAAAAAAGCTGAATTAAATGATGTAGAGACTGGCTTGGTGATCGCTGCTCAAAAACAAAGCGTGCCTGTTCAAATTGTTCAACAAGGAGATAGCTGGCAAGAAGGAGGTGTGTTATTTCAGATTATTTCTCCGACAGGTTTCGAAGAAACGAGCAACAACGGCTCAATTGTAATAGACGCTAAGTTAGGAAATTTAAGATGGCTATTCACCGGAGATTTAGAAAGGGAAGGAGAACAAAGAATATTGAAAGCCTTTCCAAACCTTAAAGCAGATGTATTAAAAGTTGGGCATCATGGCAGTAAAACTTCAACTTCAGAAGAGTTTGTTCAACATTTAAATCCTAAAGTAGCGCTTGTTTCAGCGGGACAAAAAAATCGTTATGGTCATCCTCATCAAGAAATATTAGAGCTTCTGAAAAGCTACGGAGTGTATATTTATCGAACGGATGAAGATGGTGGGGTAATGTATGAATTTACAAAAAAGTCAGGAACGTTTTCGCAGCAACTTCCATAGTCTATAGTAAGAAAAACGAACTAAAAAAGGCTGCTAAGAAGCAGCCTTGAAGCAATTTTACGAACCCAAGTAGTGAATCACAGTTGCAATAACAAATAAGGCAGTGAAAAAGCCAAATGAAACACCAAATCCTACGGCAGAATCGACAGCGTCGTTGCGTTTACTTTGGACACTTTCTTCAAATTGGTTCATTAACACCCCTCCTGTTTACAGTATAATCTAACTTTTTTTAAAAATCTAGACAATTTAAAAGCGTTTTCACAAACTGACAACAGTTAACAACTATACTTTATGGACATGAGGAGAAAATAGAGATAAGGGTTTAATCATTAACAAATAAGTAACCTAGGGCTTATATTGTTAATGTTTATCATAAACTGAGGAATTGTCGTTTTAAGGCAATTCCTTTTGTATTGTTGCCAAAAACTCATAACACCTTTACGATAGAAATTGTATTTTGTTTATCAGTAACTATACATAATCAATATAGATGAATAAAAAAGAGGAGCGTATATACGTTGGCAGTTGATAGCTTAAAAAGTATTACCAAAAATAATATAGCCCCCGTTTACTTAATACACGGGGTCAATGCATTTATGAGTAAAAAGATTAGAGATAAAATCGTCGGCTATACGTTAAATGAAGAAGATAAAGAATTTAACTTGTCACTATACGATTTAGAAGAAACATCGATTGATCAAGTTCTAGAAGATGCTGAAACGCTTCCTTTTTTAGGAGACAAGCGTGTAGTGGTTGCGAAAAATGCAGCATTTTTAACGGCTGAAAAATCGAAAGATAAAGTAGAGCATGATCTAGCAAAACTGCAGCAATATGTGGAGCAGCCCCCGTCTTTTTCAACGTTAATTCTACTAGCCCCTTATGAAAAGCTGGATGAAAGAAAAAAAATAACAAAATTATTAAAAAAACAAGCAGCTTACATCGAAGCGAACGAATTTGGTGAAAAAGAAATGAAGCAGTGGATTCATAATTTACTTTCAAAAGATGGAGTGAATATGGATGAAGATGCTGTGACGCTGCTTATTCAGCTTGTGGGTCTTAATGTAACGCTTGTGACAAATGAAATTGAAAAAATGGTGTTATACGTTGGACAAGACGGAGTCATTACAAAAGAAGTTGTGCTTAAGCTTGTGGCAAAAACGCTTGAACAAAATGTATTTACACTTATTGACGCTGTTATTCAGCGAAAGGTTTCTACTGCTTTAAATATGTATCAGGATTTACTGCGTAATAACGAAGAGCCTATTAAAATTTTATCTTTGTTAGCGACGCAGTTTCGTTTGATTTATCATACGAAGCAGCTGTCTAGTCAAGGGTACGGTCAGCAGCAAATTGCTCAAACGATTAAGGTTCATCCGTTTCGTGTGAAAATTGCTTTGCAGCAGAGCAGAAGTTTTGAGGAACAGCAGCTTAAAGAAATTTTAAAGGATTTAGCAGAGGCAGATTATGAAATGAAGACGGGGAAAATGGATAAAGCGCTTATTTTACAGCTGTTTTTATTAAAAAGAGCGCAATAAAAAAACGATCCTAATGGGATCGTTTTTGTCTCAATTATGCAGATAAACCGTTAAGTTTTACTGCTAAGCGAGATTTTTGACGAGCTGCAGCATTTTTGTGGATAATACCAGATTGTGCAGCTTTGTCTAATTTTTTAGAAGCAACAGCAAATGCTGCTTTTGCGTTATCTACATCGTTGTTTTCAACTAAAGCTTCAAAGTTTTTGATTGCAGTACGCATAGCTGATTTAGCTTGAATGTTATGAGCACGGCGAGCTTCAGTAGTTTTTACACGTTTGATAGCTGATTTAATGTTTGGCATCCGTTTCACCTCCCGAAATGATAACAATCGAGATTATATAGAACTCGACATTCTTCACAATAAGAACAAAAGATATTTTATCAAACACAAGGACAGAATGCAATAGCCTTGACAAGGAATTTTATATGACAGAGCTCTCTTTAAAAGCTTGTAGCTGATATTGCGCCCTTCCTTCCACTTTTCATTTCTTAAATGCATGAATCTGCCAGTCCTCGGTGACAATAATTTCAACAAAGATTGTCTAGGAGGTTAAGAAATGGAAAAAGAACTTGATTTAAGTCAATATAGCGTGCGCACGGATTTAGCTGTCGAAGCAAAAGACATAGCGTTAGAAAATCAGCCTAAACCGAATAATCAGTCAGAAATCAAAGGCGTAATTGTAAAAGAAAAAGAAGAACAAGGTGTCAAAATTTCAATGGTAGAAATTACGGAAGAAGGCGCAGAAGCAATCGGTAAGAAAAAAGGCCGATATGTAACCCTTGAATCGGTAGGCATTCGCGAGCAGGATACTGAAAAGCAAGAGGCCATGGAAGAAGTATTTGCTAAAGAGCTGAATTTTTTTATTAAAAGCCTCAACATTCCAGATGATGCTAGCTGTCTTGTAGTGGGTCTTGGAAACTTAAGTGTTACACCAGATGCGCTTGGACCAAAGGCAGTAGATAATTTGTTGATTACAAGACATCTGTTTGAGCTACAGCCTGAAAGCGTGCAAGATGGCTTTAGACCCGTTAGCGCCATTGTCCCGGGAGTAATGGGAATGACGGGTATTGAGACAAGTGATATTATCTTTGGCGTTGTAAAGAAAGTGAATCCAAATTTTATCATTGCAATCGACGCGCTGGCCGCTCGTTCGATTGAACGGGTAAATGCGACCATTCAAATTTCAGATTCAGGTATTCATCCGGGGTCTGGGGTTGGAAACAAACGCAAAGAAATCAGTTATGAAACACTTGGCATTCCAGTTATTGCAATAGGTATTCCAACGGTGGTGGATGCTGTTTCCATTACAAGCGATACAATTGACTTTATCTTAAAACATTTTGGCCGAGAAATGAAAGAGCAGGGAAAGCCGTCTAAGTCGCTGCTTCCGTCTGGTATGACGTTTGGAGAAAAAAAGAAGCTCACGGAGGATGATTTACCTAATGAAGAGCAGCGTCAAACGTATCTCGGTATGATTGGCACCCTTCCCGATGAAGAAAAAAGACGTCTTATTCATGAAGTGCTTGCACCTTTAGGCCATAATTTGATGGTTACGCCAAAAGAAGTGGATATGTTTATTGAAGATATGGCTAATGTAGTTGCAGGAGGACTTAACGCTGCTTTGCATCATGAAGTGGATCAAGAGAACTTTGGAGCCTATACTCATTAATACGCTTTTAGATGAATGAGTTCTTCACAATATAGTCATAATGGTTAGTACTACAGAAGATAAAGAAGTAAGGGGCCTAATAATATGATTAAATTTACTTTAAAATCAGTAGTGCTAACCATTTTTTTACTGTGCATTGTATTTTTAGGGATGCAGACGGCTCAGCAAGGGTTGATTAAAATGAAGGGATATAATGATCCTTCGATTGAACATGTTATTAATGTTTCTAAAACGTCAGATGGTCAGGTGGAAGCGGCTGTTTTAGGTTCAAAAAAAGTCGTGAATATTGACGAAAAACAGCAGTTTCTAGAAAAACGAAAGGCTTTTAACTTTTTCTCCTCGCTAGGTCAAAGTTTAGCGGAAGGCGTGAAAAGTACAATAGGAAAAGCTTTTAAGGCTATCCATCATCTTCTTAATTAAAAGCAGAATCTCTTTCTGCTTTTTTGTATGGAAAAATCCCCAATGGAATGCTTATTGAATGTTGACGAATGTGTTGTTATAATTTAGTTTAGTGTATTTTGCCGATTTTCAGTAGGAGTGAAAAAAATATGGATAGAGAAGCAAGATTGAAACGACAATCGAAAATCAGAAACTTTTCGATTATTGCTCATATAGACCACGGTAAGTCAACATTAGCAGACCGTATTTTAGAAAAAACAAATGCGTTAACACAGCGAGAAATGAAAGCTCAGCTTTTAGATTCGATGGATTTGGAACGTGAACGTGGAATTACCATTAAATTAAATGCTGTGCAGCTTCAATACAAAGCAAAAGATGGAGAAGAGTATACTTTTCATCTAATTGATACACCGGGACACGTCGATTTTACATATGAAGTGTCGCGAAGTTTAGCCGCGTGTGAAGGTGCAATTCTAGTAGTAGATGCAGCTCAAGGTATTGAAGCTCAAACACTAGCAAACGTGTATTTAGCACTTGATAACAACCTTGAAATTTTACCTGTTATTAATAAGATTGACCTGCCGAGTGCAGAGCCAGAGCGAGTGCGTCAAGAAGTTGAAGACGTAATTGGATTAGATGCGTCGGAAGCTGTATTAGCTTCAGCTAAAGCAGGAATTGGTATCGAAGAAATTTTAGAACAAATTGTTGAAAAAGTTCCTGCTCCTGAAGGGGATCCAGATGCACCGCTTCAAGCGCTGATCTTTGATTCATTTTATGATGCATACAGAGGTGTAGTTGCATCTATTCGTATCGTACAGGGACGAGTAAAAGTAGGCGACAAAATTAAAATGATGGCAACAGGAAAAGAGTTTGAGGTAACGGAGCTAGGTGTGTTAACGCCAAAAGCCGTTGCTAAAGATGAACTTTCTGTTGGCGACGTAGGGTTTTTAACAGCAGCTATTAAAAACGTTGGAGATACGCGAGTAGGGGACACGATTACACTTGCTAAAAATGGAGCAAGTGAACCTCTTCCTGGTTATCGTCGTCTGAATCCAATGGTATACTGCGGACTGTATCCAATTGATACAGCAAAGTATAACGATCTTCGTGAAGCACTAGAAAAGTTAGAGCTAAATGACTCTGCACTTCAGTTTGAACCAGAGACGTCTCAGGCCTTAGGGTTTGGTTTCCGCTGTGGATTCTTAGGGTTGCTTCACATGGAAATTATCCAAGAGCGTATTGAACGCGAATTTAAAATTGATTTAATTACAACAGCTCCAAGCGTTATTTATGACGTGTATTTAACAGACGAGACTCATCTGTCTGTAGATAATCCGTCTAATATGCCGGACCCACAAAAGATTGAACGTGTGGAAGAACCGTATGTAAAGGCAACGATGATGGTACCAAACGATTATGTAGGTGCTGTGATGGAGCTTTGTCAGAAGAAGCGAGGCAACTTTATTGATATGCAGTACTTGGATGCTAATCGCGTGAGTATTGTATATGAAATTCCACTGGCTGAAATTGTATATGATTTCTTTGATCAATTAAAATCAAATACAAAAGGCTATGCTTCGTTTGATTACGAGCTTATTGGATATCAGCCTTCGAAGCTTGTGAAGATGGATATTCTCTTAAACGGCGAAACGGTCGATGCACTGTCCTTTATCGTACACAGAGATTCGGCGTACGATCGTGGTAAAGTCATTGTAGAAAAGCTTAAAGAGCTTATTCCACGTCAACAGTTCGAAGTGCCTATTCAAGCGGCAATCGGTCAAAAAATCGTCGCGCGCTCAACAATTAAAGCCATTCGTAAAAACGTTTTAGCAAAATGTTACGGAGGAGATATCTCTCGTAAACGTAAACTTCTTGAAAAACAAAAAGAAGGTAAAAAACGTATGAAGCAGGTCGGTTCTGTTGAAGTACCGCAGGAAGCATTCATGGCTGTGCTTCGCATGGACGAAGATTAATAGCTGAAATTCTATTATTTAACATGTCAAATTAGTTTTGAAAATCAAGCTAATCTGATACGATAGTAAAGAGTTTTGAGCGCTGTAAATAAGTGTGAACAAACATAGATAAAAATACCGCAGAGAGACTCTGCGGTATTTTTATCATTTATAAATGTGATTGAGGTGGAAGTCCATGGTGAAGGCAGCATATCTGCATATCCCGTTTTGTCATCATATTTGTCATTATTGTGACTTTAATAAAGTGTTTTTCAAAAATCAGCCCGTTATGCCGTATTTGGAAAGCATGCGAGAAGAAATGAAACAAACAGTCGAACGTTATCCAACGACCAATTTAAACACGATATTCGTTGGGGGCGGAACGCCCACAGCCTTAGATGAACAGCAGCTGGAGTATTTTTTAGAATCGATTCGTATGTACCTCCCTTATGACGAAAAAGGTGAGTTTACATTTGAAGCGAATCCGAATGAATTGACAAAAGAAAAGCTTCAGCTTCTCCATGATTATGGTGTGAATCGTTTAAGCATTGGTGTACAAACGTTTAATGAAAGATTATTGGAGAAAATTGGACGTGTGCATTCAAACAGACAGGTATTTGATTGTGTTGAGCAAGCGAGAAGGATTGGAATGTCGAATATAAGCTTAGACTTAATTTATAGCCTGCCGGAGCAAACGGTAGCTGATTTCTCTTCGACGCTTCAAACGGCTTTTTCATTAGAGGTGGAGCATATGTCTGCCTATTCGTTGATTATTGAACCTAAAACGGTGTTTTATAATTTAATGAACAAAGGGAAGCTGCCTCTGCCTGCTCAAGAAGAAGAAGCAGCTATGTATGAGCTGCTCATGAAAGAAATGGACAAACAAGGTTTTCATCAATATGAAATCAGTAATTTCGCAAAGCCAGGCTACGAGAGTATTCATAATTTAACATATTGGAACAACGACGATTATTACGGAATTGGCGCAGGCGCACATAGCTATATAGACGGAATAAGACGAGCAAATATTGGACCATTAAAAAAGTACATTGATTCGGTTGAGCAAAACGGAAATGCATATCTCAATGAAGTGAGCGTGACCGAGGCTGAAAAAATGGAAGAAGAAATGTTTTTGGGCCTTCGTAAAACGAAGGGAGTCTCAAAAGAGGAGTTTAAGAAAAAATTCAATCGAGAATTAAAAGATGTATTTGGAGAACCTATTCAAGAATACAAAGAGAAAGGACTTTTGGGTGAAGACAACAGCTCAGTCTTTTTAACACACAATGGTCGATTTTTGGGGAATGAAGTTTTTCAAGCCTTTATTGGGATAATCTAATATCAAATCGTTGACATCGCTATAGTGATTTGGTAATTTATTATTAGATTTAGCACTCAGAGTTTTAGAGTGCTAACAGAGGTGATGAAGCGTGCTTACTGATCGACAGTTATTAATTTTACAAGTCATTATTGATGATTTCATTCGATCTGCGCAGCCGGTAGGCTCTCGAACATTATCTAAGAAAGAAGAGTTTAATTTTAGTTCGGCTACGATTCGTAATGAGATGTCAGACCTAGAAGAACTTGGATTTATTGAAAAAACTCATACTTCTTCAGGGCGCGTTCCGTCTGAGAAAGGTTATCGTTATTATGTTGATCATCTAGTGTCCCCCGAGCACTTGAAAGCAAGCGACGTTTCCACGGTACGTTCGGTATTCGCTGAACGCATTGTAGAACTGGAGCAGCTCGTTCAAAAGTCAGCGCAAATTTTATCTGATTTAACGAGTTTAACGTCTATTGTGCTAGGACCAAAAGCGGTCAGCCATAAGTTAAAACAGCTGCAGATTTTACCTTTAACGGCTCAGTCAGCTGTTGCCATTATTGTGACCGATACAGGACACGTTGAAAGTCGGACGATTACGCTGCCGAGCAGTATTCAACCTTCCGATATTGAAAAAATGGTTAACATTTTAAACGAAAAGCTCATCGGCGTTCGCATTACTGATTTACATGATAAAATGTACAAAGAAGTAGCGACGCTCTTAAAAAGCCACATTCAAGGATATGAGCAGACGATGGATATACTCAATGATGCATTAAAGCTCAACATGAATGGCAAATTAGTAGTTGGCGGCAAAACGAATATGTTTGCTCAGCCGGAATTTCATGATCTTAATAAAATTCGCGGGCTGTTTAACATTATTGAACATGAACAGCAGTTTTATAAGCTGTTAAGCCCAAATGAGGCTGGCATACATGTGAAAATCGGTCATGAAAATAAATTGAATGAAATGGTAGGGTGCAGCTTAATTACAGCTAGTTATTCCTTTGGTCACGAACAGCTTGGTACAATTGCTATACTGGGACCGACCCGCATGGAATATGCGCGTGTGATTAGTTTGCTTACGCTGCTGTCATCAGATATGTCTCAAGTGTTAACAAACTTGTATAAAGAATAAAGGAATCGGGTGGAATATATTACTTCCATCCTTTCCCTGTGATAAAATAAAAAACGTTGTTTAAAATGTGAAAATGTGTGTAAACATTTAAGGGAGGTGAATGAATTGTCAAACGAAAAGCAAGTAGAAGAACAAAACGAAGAAGTGGTTGAAGAAGTTCAAACAGACTCTGCTGAAGCAACTGAAGCTGAAGTGTCTGAGGAAGTAAACCCTCTTCAACAAGAAAATGATCAATTAAAGCAACAGCTTGAAGAAGAAGAGAATCGCTACTTACGTCTACAAGCTGATTTCGATAATTTCCGTCGTCGTTCACGTCTCGATGCAGAAGCTGCTCAAAAATACCGTGCTCAATCATTAGTTTCGGATATTTTACCAGCACTTGATAACTTTGAACGTGCATTACAAGTTAACACAGCGGATGAACAAACTAAATCCGTGCTGCAAGGTGTAGAAATGGTATACCGTCAATTAGTAGAGGCACTTCAAAAAGAAGGTGTTGAAGCAATTGAATCAGTCGGGAAAACATTCGATCCATACGAGCATCAAGCAGTGATGCAAGTAGAAGACGATGAATACGAACCGAACACAGTAGTAGAAGAGCTTCAAAAAGGTTACAAATTAAAAGATAAAATCATCCGCCCTGCGATGGTTAAAGTGAATCAATAACACTACATATTATGAAGGAGGTCATTGTCAATGAGTAAGATCATTGGTATCGATTTAGGTACAACTAACTCTTGTGTCGCTGTATTAGAAGGCGGCGAACCAAAAGTAATTCCAAATCCAGAAGGAAACCGTACAACGCCATCAGTTGTGGCATTCAAAAACGGTGAGCGTCAAGTTGGGGAAGTAGCGAAACGTCAAGCTATTACAAACCCTAACACAATTATTTCAGTTAAACGTCATATGGGTACAGACCATAAGGTTGAAGCAGAAGGCAAGCAATACACGCCTCAAGAAATGTCAGCTATCATTCTTCAACATTTAAAAGGGTATGCTGAAGAGTATTTAGGTGAGCCTGTAACAAAAGCTGTTATCACAGTTCCTGCTTACTTTAATGATGCTGAGCGTCAAGCAACAAAAGATGCTGGTAAAATTGCTGGTTTAGAAGTAGAGCGTATTATTAACGAGCCTACTGCAGCAGCACTTGCATACGGATTAGAAAAAACAGATGAAGATCAAACAGTTTTAGTTTATGACCTTGGTGGCGGTACGTTTGACGTATCTATTCTAGAACTTGGCGACGGCGTATTTGAAGTTCGCGCAACTGCAGGTGACAACCGCCTTGGTGGTGACGACTTTGACCAAGTAATCATCGACTATTTAGTCGCTGAATTCAAAAAAGAAAACGGCGTTGATTTAAGCAAAGATAAAATGGCGCTTCAACGTTTAAAAGATGCGGCTGAAAAAGCGAAAAAAGATTTATCAGGCGTAACATCTACACAAATTTCTTTACCATTTATCACTGCTGGAGAAGCTGGCCCTCTTCACTTAGAGGTATCTTTATCACGTGCTAAATTTGACGAGTTATCAGCAGGCCTTGTAGAGCGTACAATGGCTCCTGTGCGTCAAGCTTTAAAAGATGCAGGCCTTTCTGCAAGCGAACTTGATAAAGTAATCTTAGTTGGTGGTTCAACTCGTATCCCAGCGGTACAAGATGCAATCAAAAAAGAAACTGGTCAAGATCCTCACAAAGGTGTAAACCCTGATGAAGTAGTTGCACTTGGTGCAGCAATTCAAGGTGGCGTATTAACTGGTGATGTAAAAGACGTTGTATTACTAGACGTAACGCCTTTATCACTAGGTATCGAAACAATGGGTGGCGTATTTACAAAGCTAATTGAGCGTAATACGACGATTCCAACAAGTAAATCACAAGTATTCTCAACGGCTGCAGATAGCCAAACGGCTGTAGATATTCATGTTCTTCAAGGTGAGCGTCCAATGTCTGCAGACAACAAAACGCTAGGTCGTTTCCAGTTAACTGATATTCCACCTGCACCACGCGGAGTACCTCAAATCGAAGTATCATTCGATATTGACAAAAACGGTATCGTAAACGTTCGTGCAAAAGATTTAGGTACAAACAAAGAGCAAGCTATTACAATTAAATCTTCAACAGGTTTATCAGATGACGAAATCGACCGCATGGTAAAAGAAGCGGAAGAAAACGCAGATGCTGATAAGCAACGTAAAGAAGAAGTGGAACTACGCAATGAAGCAGATCAATTAGTGTTTACAACTGAAAAAACACTAAAAGATCTTGAAGGAAAAGTAGAAGAAGCTGAAGTAACAAAAGCTAACGAAGCAAAAGATGCTTTAAAAGCAGCGATTGAAAAGAATGACCTTGAAGAAATCAAAGCGAAAAAAGATGAACTTCAAGAAATCGTTCAAGCGTTAACTGTAAAATTGTATGAGCAAGCTCAACAAGCTCAGCAAGCAGGTGAACAAGGCGCTCAAAATGATGATGTTGTAGATGCAGAGTTTGAAGAAGTAAACGACGACAAAAAATAATGCATCTTGACGACTAACGTGAATGACGCCATGGTGCGATTCACATCTTTTTAAAAAGTCAAAGTCAAGCTTATTTCTTGGCTTTGACTTTTTTAACGTGGAAAAGCGAAAGGGAAAGTTTTTCACTTAGCTCTCTGCGCGCACGGGAGCAATAGAAAGTAACTTTTATGTTGCTATGGAATTATTAATAATGATACAATTACGTTTATGTGAAACGATTCGGGAGTGAGTATTGATGAGTAAGCGAGATTACTATGAAGTACTCGGTATCAGTAAGAGCGCTACAAAAGATGAAATAAAAAAAGCATACCGCAAGCTTTCTAAACAATATCATCCAGATATTAACAAAGCGGAAGATGCTGCTGACAAATTTAAAGAAGTAAAAGAAGCATATGAAGTATTGAGTGATGACCAAAAAAAAGCACAATACGATCAATTTGGTCATACTGATCCAAATCAAGGCTTTGGCGGCTTTGGTGGAGGCGGCTCAGACTTTGGCGGCTTCGGCTTTGAAGATATTTTCAGCTCGATCTTTGGTGGTGGTGGTCGCAGACGTGACCCTAATGCTCCGAGACAAGGTGCCGATTTACAATACACGATGACACTTTCTTTTGAAGAAGCTGTTTTCGGAAAAGAAACAACAATTGAAATTCCACGTGAAGAAACGTGTGAAACATGTCACGGTTCAGGTGCAAAACCTGGAACAAAAGTCGATACATGTTCGCACTGTAATGGTTCAGGTCAGTTAAACGTTGAACAAAACACGCCGTTTGGCCGCGTGGTAAATCGACGTGCGTGTCATCATTGTAATGGTACAGGAAAAATCATTAAAGACAAATGTGCAACGTGCCACGGTGACGGTAAAGTAACAAAACGACGTAAAATTAATGTTAAAATTCCAGCTGGTGTAGATGATGGTCAACAGCTGCGCGTAAGTGCTCAAGGAGAACCAGGGGTAAATGGTGGTCCTCCGGGAGATTTATACGTAGTGTTCCACGTGCGCACTCATGAATTCTTTGAACGTGATGGAGACGATATCTACTGCGAAATGCCTTTAACGTTTGCTCAGGCAGCGCTAGGTGATGAAGTAGAAGTACCAACTCTACACGGCAAGGTGAAGTTGAAGATTCCTGCTGGTACACAAACGGGAACGAAATTCCGTTTAAAAGGAAAAGGTGTGGCAAACGTACGAGGATATGGTCAAGGAGATCAGCATATTCACGTTCGAGTTGTAACTCCCACAAAAATATCAGAAAAACAAAAACAATTATTGCGTGAGTTCGCTGAACTGAGCGGTCAAGAAGCCGTTGATGAGCAGCATGATTCCTTTTTTGCAAAAGTAAAACGAGCAATTAAAGGAGAATAATTGTCTTTCATAGTAAACAGAGACAGGTTGGTAAAGGTACTTTGCCAACCTGTCATCTGTCATGTTCATATTTAAAATCCTATATTACTGAAGGCAGAAAGGATGAAGTTGGTAGCAATGAAATGGTCTGAAATTTGTATTCATACAGCGCAAGAAGCAATTGAACCCATCTCTCATATTTTACATGAATCAGGAGCTAGCGGGGTAGTCATCGAAGATCCTGCTGATTTAGTGAAAGAAAGAGATACAACTTTTGGTGAAATCTACGATTTAAACGTAGAAGACTACCCAGAAGAAGGTGTAGTGATTAAAGCATATCTTCCAGTTAACAGCTTTTTAGCAGAAACTGTGGATGGTATCAAAAAAGAAATTAATGGACTGCTTGTTTACGACTTTGATTTAGGAGCTAACAAAGTTACGATCAGTGAAGTGAACGAGGAAGAGTGGGCCACTGCTTGGAAAAAATATTACCATCCCGTGAAAATTTCAGAGCGTTTTACGATTGTACCAACTTGGGAAAACTATGAAAAAGTCAGCACAGATGAATTGATTATCGAGCTTGATCCCGGAATGGCTTTTGGGACAGGTACGCATCCAACAACGGTTATGTCTCTTCAAGCATTGGAAAGAACAGTGAAAGCAGGAGATACTGTTATTGACGTGGGTACAGGTTCAGGAGTGCTAAGCATTGGCGCAGCTCTGTTAGGAGCAAGTAATGTACAAGCTCTAGACCTTGATGAAGTAGCCGTCCGTTCTGCTCGCGAAAATATTGAACTGAATCAAGTTGGGAACGTCGTAACAGTAGGTCAAAACAACTTATTGCAAGGTATAGAAGGACCTGTTGACATTGTTGTGGCGAATATTCTAGCTGAAGTAATCGTTCGTTTTGTAGACGATGCTGCAAAGGTATTAAAGCCAGGAGGCATGTTCATTACATCAGGTATTATTAGTGCGAAAAAAGAAGATGTCAAAAAAGCGCTAACGGGAGCGGGCTTTGTTATTCAAGAAGTAACGCTTATGGAAGACTGGGTAGCAATTATTGCGCAAAAACAAGCTTAACAAGTGAGAAGGTGTCAAGATGCAACGTTATTTTCTGCCAAATGATCAATTTCAAGAGCAAAGTGTCATAGTGACACAGGATGATGCCCATCATATCTCACGCGTCATGAGAATGAATGAAGGGTCACAGTTTATTGCCTGTAATGAACAGGGGCAAGCTGCTTTGTGTGAAATTGAAAATATTTCCGCTAACGAAGTGAAAGCATCTATTATAGAATGGATAAGCGAAGAAAAAGAGCTTCCAGTCCATGTTACAATTGTGAACGGTCTGCCTAAAGGGGATAAGCTCGAGCTTATTATCCAAAAAGGGACAGAACTTGGGGCGTATAAGTTTATCCCTTTTATTGCGGCTCGTTCAGTTGTTAAATGGGATGATAAAAAGAGTCAAAAAAAAGTAGATCGCTGGAACAAGATTGCTAAAGAGGCTGCAGAACAATCTCATCGTACGATTGTACCAGCAGTAGAAGCCCCAATTTCTTTTAAAAAGCTAGTAGAAATTAGCGGTGACTATACTCATAAAGTTGTAGCCTATGAAGAAAGAGCAAAGCAAGGAAAAACATCTCATCTGCACGCTGTTCTTTCGGCTTTAAAACCGGGCCATTCCGTGCTTGTGGTTGTAGGCCCCGAGGGTGGTTTGACCGAGCAGGAAGTAGAAGTATTAGAAGAAAATGAATTTACAATAAGCGGATTTGGTCCGCGGATTTTACGAGCAGAAACAGCTCCTTTATATGCGCTGTCTGCTATATCTTATCAAACTGAGTTAATGAGGTGACGATTATGTCAACAGTTGCTTTTCACACGCTAGGGTGTAAAGTAAATCACTATGAAACAGAAGCAATTTGGCAATTGTTCAAAGGCCAAGGCTATGAGCGTGTTGAATATGAACAAACTGCCGATGTATATGTAATTAATACATGTACGGTAACAAATACAGGAGATAAAAAAAGCCGTCAAGTTATTCGTAGAGCTGTGCGGAAAAATCCAGATGCGGTTATTTGTGTAACTGGGTGTTATGCTCAAACTTCGCCAGCTGAAATTATGGCCATTCCTGGTGTTGATATCGTAGTAGGTACACAAGACCGCGTTAAGATGCTTGATTATATTGAACAATTTAAAAAAGAGCGTCAGCCGATTAACGGCGTAGGAAACATTATGAAAACACGCGTATATGAAGAGCTAGATGTACCGGCTTTTACAGACCGTACGCGTGCTTCGTTAAAGATTCAAGAAGGCTGTAACAACTTCTGTACATTCTGTATTATTCCATGGGCGCGCGGTTTAATGCGATCTCGTGATCCTAAAGAAGTAGTAGCACAAGCACAGCAGCTAGTGGATGCGGGCTATAAAGAAATCGTGTTAACAGGTATTCACACTGGCGGATACGGAGAAGACATGAAAGATTACAATCTTGCCCAGCTTCTTCGTGATTTAGAGTCTCAAGTAAAAGGATTAAAACGCATTCGTATTTCGTCAATTGAAGCAAGTCAAATTACGGACGAAGTGATTGAGGTACTAGATCAATCAGAAATGGTTGTACGTCATTTGCATATTCCTCTTCAATCAGGTTCAAATACGGTATTGAAGCGCATGCGTCGTAAGTATACAATGGAGTTCTTTGGTGAGCGCTTAAACCGTCTGAAAGAAGCTCTTCCTGGATTAGCGATTACATCAGATGTTATTGTTGGCTTCCCAGGTGAAACAGAAGAAGAGTTTATGGAGACGTATAACTTTATTAAAGAGCACGGTTTTTCAGAGCTTCATGTATTCCCGTATTCTAAACGTACAGGTACGCCAGCGGCTCGTATGACCGACCAAATTGATGAAGAAGTAAAAAATCAACGTGTGCATCGTTTAATCGAACTTTCAAATCAATTGGCAAAAGAATATGCTTCAACGTTTGAAGGAGAAGTACTAGAAGTAATTCCGGAAGAAAAATATAAAGAAGATCCTGAAAGTGGTTTATATGTAGGATATACTGATAACTACTTAAAGGTTGTGTTTAAAGCGTCTGAAGAAATGGTTGGAAAGCTTGTAAAAGTGAAAATTTCAAAAGCTGGATATCCTTATAATGAAGGTGAGTTTGTTCGCGTGCTAGATGAGGTTCATCTTCAAGATCAGGTGAAAATGAGCTCATAACACTTATTGAAAAGCTGCGTGTATACGCAGCTTTTTTCATACGTGTAAAAAAGCTGAACGAGTAATGTTTTATCAAGAAAGTTCATAAAATAAAGGGGGAATAACTGCATTACTTTATGTAAAGCGGTTGACCTTAAGGAATCATTATATTATAATTGCAAAAGACATGTCTAACATGTCATTTCATTATGATGTTAGTGGTTTTGTTCGGAGGGAGGGAATTAGAATGTCAAGAACAGTTGTTCGTAAAAACGAATCGCTTGAAGATGCTCTTCGTCGCTTCAAACGTTCAGTTTCAAAAACTGGTACGTTACAAGAAGCAAGAAAGCGCGAATTCTATGAAAAGCCTAGCGTAAAGCGTAAGAAGAAATCTGAAGCTGCTAGAAAACGCAAGTTCTAATAAGAGGGTGGATTTATGAGTCTTCTCGAGCGTTTAAATAGTGATATGAAACAAGCGATGAAAAACAAAGAGAAAGAGAAGCTTGGGGTCATTCGTATGGTCAAAGCATCTCTTCAAAACGAAGCCATTAAGTTAGGAACCGACCTAACTGAAGCAGACGAGTTGACGGTTATTTCTCGCGAATTCAAACAACGTAAAGACTCCCTCCATGAATTTGAGAAAGCAGGTCGTCAAGATCTTGTTGATAAAATTCATTCTGAATTAGCGGTTTTAGAAGTTTACGCTCCTAAACAGCTAACTGAAGAAGAGTTATCTGAAATTATTAAAACGACGATTGAAGAAACGCAGTCTTCCTCTAAAGCTGATATGGGGAAAGTTATGGGAGCGCTTATGCCGAAAGTAAAAGGCAAAGCGGATGGCTCTCTTGTTAATAAGCTTGTCCTTCAACACTTATCATAAAAAACACCTTACCTTGTGTAAGGTGTTTTTTATATGGATAATAATCGAACGTATGTTTTATTTTTCTTGTGCAAAGAATAAAATAGATAAATTTTAAAAAATTTGAAACTATTGTTAAAGTTATTCGTATATACAGATACATGCTCATACTATCTATGGAAGGAGGGAAGTGTATTCGGTGAAAACCTTATTTTCTTTCGTGTGCTTTCTTATCTTAGCCACTGGGTTATTCCCCACTATTAGCACCGCTGACGTGAAGCGTGTACACGTTATTCCTGTAAATAAAACGGTAGAAAATGGACTGCTTTCTTTTCTAAACAGATCCATTAAAGATGCGGAAAATGACGGTGCAGATTTGATTATATTGGACATAGATACTCCTGGAGGAGCTGTAGATGCAGCTTCTGAAATAGCTAAAAGCTTAACCTCAACACCTATTCCTACCGCTGCTTTTGTCGATAAAAAAGCATTATCAGCCGGAGCGTATATTGCACTTAACGCCGATCAAATTTATATGACACCCGGTTCTACAATGGGATCGGCAGCAGTGATTGACCAACAGGGAAATGCCGCAGGAAAAAAAGCTCAGTCCTACTGGTTATCGGCTATGAAGAGCGCAGCAGAACAAAATAACCGAAACCCTAAATATGCAGAAGCGATGGCAAATACCAAGATGGTAATACCTGAGCTCAACTTAAAAGGAAATGAATTGCTGACGCTCACTCCTAAGCAAGCCGAGCAAGTTGGTTATTCAGAAGGGACTGTAAAAAATTTAGACGGTCTCCTAAGCGTACTTGGCTATGAAGATGCTAAACTGACGTATGCGAAAATGAGTGTAAGTGAACAAATTGCTCGTTTTCTTACCCATCCGCTTGTTGTTCCCATTTTATTATCCATTGGTGCTTTAGGAATTGTAATTGAATTGTTTACGCCTTCATTTGGTATTGCGGGCTCTATTGGAATAGCTTCACTTCTTTTATTTTTCTATGGTCATATGGTAGCAGGATTAGCTGGCATGGAAGCGCTCGTTTTATTTATAGCAGGAATTATATTGCTTCTGTTAGAGATTGTAGTACCAGGCGGAGTTTTAGGACTACTAGGACTTGGAGCTATCATTTTAAGTTTTTTTATGTCAACAGATAATAATGTCGAAATGGGAATTTCTCTTGTAATTGCAATAGTGGTGGCACTGGGAGGTGCGTTGGTGATGATGAAATTTTTTAAAAGGAAGCTTACACCTTTCAAAAAAATGGTGCTTAATGATTCACTTAATACTGAATCTGGCTACGTGTCGAATCAAAATCGTTATGAATTAATAGGAAAACAAGGTAAAACAACAACACCGCTTCGTCCTTCAGGTACCGTGCTCATCGATGAAGAGTATGTGGATGTAGTCACTGAAGGCGGATATTTAGACAAAGATGTGTTAGTAAATATTATAAAAGTAGAGGGATCAAGGGTTGTGGTGCGGAAGCTTACAGAGCCTTTGAAAAAGGAGGACCTTAATTAATGGAAGTAGGTAGCGTATTGTTTTTTGTAGTTATTGGTCTAGCAATTATTGCTTTAGCTGTTTTTTTCACTTTTGTACCGATTATGCTATGGATTTCAGCATTAGCAGCAGGTGTTCGTATTAGTATTTTCACACTGGTCGGAATGAGACTTCGTCGAGTGATACCATCTCGCGTTGTGAACCCGTTAATTAAAGCAAGTAAAGCAGGTTTAGGTATTACCATTAATCAATTAGAAAGCCACTATTTAGCAGGCGGTAACGTTGACCGTGTGGTAAATGCGCTGATTGCAGCGCACCGAGCAAATATTGAGTTAACATTTGAGCGCGGAGCAGCTATCGACTTAGCGGGCCGTGATGTGCTAGAAGCTGTACAAATGAGCGTTAATCCAAAAGTTATTGAAACACCTTTTATTGCAGGGGTGGCTATGGATGGAATCGAAGTCAAAGCAAAAGCTCGAATTACTGTTCGTGCAAACATTGATCGACTAGTAGGGGGAGCTGGAGAAGAAACGATTATTGCCCGTGTTGGCGAGGGGATTGTTTCTACAATCGGTTCGCAAAAAGATCACAAAAAAGTATTGGAAAATCCCGATATGATTTCTCAAACGGTGTTAGGAAAAGGACTGGATTCAGGAACAGCGTTTGAAATCTTATCCATTGATATTGCTGACATCGATATTGGTAAAAATATTGGGGCAGTTCTTCAAACAGACCAAGCGGAAGCAGATAAAAATATTGCACAAGCAAAAGCCGAAGAACGTCGTGCTATGGCCGTTGCTCAAGAACAAGAAATGCGTGCAAAAGTAGAAGAAATGCGTGCAAAAGTAGTAGAAGCAGAAGCAGAAGTACCGTTAGCGATGGCAGAAGCACTGCGCTCTGGCAATATTGGCGTCATGGATTATATGAATATTCAAAACTTGACTGCTGATACGGATATGCGTGATTCAATCGGGAAAATGTCTAAAGAAGACGATGAGAAATAATGAATCAGCTTAACAAGGAGGTTTTCTCCTAATGAATATCGTTGAAACGCTTATTAAACTAATTATTAATAATGCTTTCATTTTTGTCATCATTGGAGGAATTATTTTTAACGTTGTGCAGCGTTTTATGGCTCAGTCAAAAGAGGAAGAACAGCAGCGTTCTAAAAGAGCTCCTATGCCTCCTGTAAACAATCCTTCAAGGCGGGAAAGACCTAGATATCGACCTGTCAAAGAAGAGCCAAAAACAGCTCGTATGGAGCCGGAAACTGTTTCTTCAGCAGAAACAAATCCTTTGCAAGAAAAATTGGAAGAGCTAAAAAATCGTCCGTATCATGAACCATCTATTCAAAAGAAAATCACAGTTGACAAACCAAAAATCACGGGTGAGAAAAACGTTTTTAAGCCCATTTCTCGTAAAGAAGCTGTTCAAGGAGTGATATGGTCCGAAATTCTAGGGCCGCCAAAATCGAAACAACGTAAATATAAACGATAAATAGATGTGATACATTAACCCCCTTTCTCATAAACATGAGATGAAAGGGGGTTCTTTTTATGAGCAAAAAGTGGAGACACCAAATGAAAAGATGGATGACAAAAACAATGGAACTACCCGCTGATGTATTAATGGATCTTCCCCGTATTACGTTAGTTGGACAAATACACATTTATATTGAAAATCATAAAGGTTTATTAGCCTTTTCTGATACTGAAATACGCGTGTTACTAAAACAGGGACAAATGTTAATTCGAGGTGAAGGACTGGTCATTAAAGTAATACTGCCAGAAGAACTGGTTTTAGAAGGTAAAATCAATCAAGTTCTTTATTTAGAACAATAACACAAGGAGGAAAAAAATGAAGAATGGATGGACAAACTTTGTTATTGGTACCGTACGTATTCGAATTGTTGGAAAAGGAATTGAACGTTTTTTAAATAATTGTGTGAGACAACAGATTATGATTTCGAATGTCCATAAAGTTGACGGTCAGCTAGCGACAGCAACGATATTATTGAAAGATGTAAAAAAAATTCGTATACTAATTCGCAACGCAGATTGTAAAATTTATTTTATAAGAGGCAGAGGTTTTCCTTTTTTAACAAAACGAGTGATCAAAAATAGTGGATTTGCTTTAGGTTTTCTTTCTTTTTTTATTATTCTTGGTTTGCTTTCCAACATGGTGTGGAAAGTGGAAATTAGCGGTGCAGAACCACAAACGGAACATCAAATGACTAAGCAGCTTGCCAAAATAGGTGTAAAAAGAGGAGAGTTTCAATTTCTGTTAGAAAGTCCTGAAAAAATTCAGCGCTATTTAACAGATAATATGAACAATATTACCTGGGTGGGAGTAGAAGTGCGCGGCACTTCTTATCACTTCCAAGTGGTTGAAAAAAATGAGCCCAAGCCTCAGCAAAAAACACCTTACCAACATTTAATTGCTAAAAAGAAAGCCATTATTACGAATTTGTTTGTCGAAAAAGGACAACCTTTAGTCAAGGTTAATGATTTTGTCAACGAAGGCGAGGTCCTAGTTTCGGGTATTATTGGAAACGAAAAAAATAAAAAAGTAGTAGCTGCTAAAGGGAAAGTCTACGGTGAAACATGGTATAAGTCTGAGGTGGAAGTGCCTTTAAAAACTGATTTTCAGGTATTAACGGGTAATGGATATACGAAGCACTATTTAGATTTTCAAGCTTTTAAAATGCCTCTTTGGGCTTTTAACAAAGAAAAATACGCCTCAAAGGTGACAGAAAAAGTGGAGCATCCACTCTATTTTTTTAAATGGAAATTACCTCTGTCGTATGAGAAAGTTGCTGTACGAGAAGAACAGAACTCGCAGCGCGTCTATTCTAAACAAGAGGCGGTGGAAAAAGCTTTGGAAATCGGTCGAAAAAAATTACTATCAACTTTAGGTGAGGATGCTAAAATAAAAGGTGAAAAAGTTTTGCACCAAGAACAGGACAATGGTAAAGTTAGATTATCAATACATTACCAAGTTATAGAAAATATTGCGAACACTCAACCAATTATTCAAGGAGATTGATGAATGTCAGAACAGCTAGTAACAATTAACGTACAACTTGATGATTCAAATGAAGCCATTTCATTATTTGGCGTACAAGATGCGAATTTAAAGCGAATTGAAGAAGAAATGCAGGTCTCTATCATATCAAGAGGTGAGACTGTTGTAGTCTCCGGAAGTACAGAAAATGTTCAGCTAGTGGAAGAAATGCTTAAAAAGTTACTGAACATTATCCGGAAAAATATTTCCATATCTGAACGAGATGTTGTGTATGCGATTCAATTAGCTAAGAAAAATTCTCTCGAGTTTTTTGAAGATGTATATGAAGAAGAGATTGGTAAAAATGTAAAAGGTAAGACTATTCGTGTTAAGACATTAGGACAAAGTCAATACATTTCGGCTATTAAGAAAAATGATTTGGTATTTGGAATTGGGCCTGCTGGTACTGGTAAAACGTATTTAGCCGTTGTCATGGCCGTTAATGCTCTTAAAAATGGTCACGTGCAGCGTATTATTTTAACACGTCCTGCTGTTGAAGCAGGTGAAAGTCTTGGCTTCTTGCCAGGAGATTTGAAAGAAAAAGTAGATCCGTACTTGCGGCCTCTGTATGATGCATTACATGATGTATTAGGAACAGAACATACGCAACGCCTAATCGAACGCGGAGTTATTGAAATAGCACCTCTTGCTTATATGCGAGGTCGTACACTAGATGATGCGTTTGTTATCTTAGACGAAGCGCAAAACACCACGATGGCGCAAATGAAGATGTTTTTAACACGACTAGGATTTGGGTCTAAAATGGTGATTACAGGAGATATTTCACAAATTGATTTACCAAAAGGAGCTCAGTCTGGTCTAGCGGCTGTCTCGAAAATCCTGACCAATGTTAAAGGTATTTCGTTTGTTCATCTAGAACAGTCAGATGTTGTGCGCCATCCACTTGTGGGACGCATCGTTCAAGCGTACGAACAAGCTGACCAAAAGACCCTTTCTTAATAGGGTCTATTTTTTGTAAAAGGGGGTACGTTTGTGTCAACGTTTCGGATAATCAAGCAAACAATGGCACAGATCGAGCGATTACGGTTAATTCAAATTGGGTTATATGCCTTGTTAGGTGTAATGATGTTTGCGTCTATGTATAGCAATGTAAAGCCGCAGGAATTAGATCTCAGATTACTATCTATTTCTCCGCAAACCATTTACTCACCCGTTACCATTGAAGATAAAGAGAGCACAGAGAAAAAACGGGCAGAGGCAGAACAAGCCGTTGAAGATGTGTATACACAAAAAACAGAATACGCACAGAACCAAGTCGACCTTGTTGCATCTATTTTTGATGCGATGATGGAAGTTAATACAGAATATGAAAAAGAAGATCATGAAGATGACAGTATCGATGCCGTATTAAAAACCAAACAAAAAATGCTAGAGGACAAGCTTCCTGAAGACATTCAAAAAAACTTGCCAAAGGATACCATTAAGCAGTTGCTTCAGTCTTCTAACAGTGATTTATCGATTGCGAAAGATGCTGTAGTCACGGCCGTTCATCACGTGATGAAAGATCAAGTGAAGATTAGCGATGTAGAAGAGAAAAAAGATCAAGTAGAAAGTCAGCTTGTTTACACCAATGTCAGCAATTCTCTAAAGGATTCAATGAATGCAATTGCTAAATTCGCTATCATTCCAAACGTGATTTATGATCCACAAAAAACAGCTGAAAACCGTCAAGCAGCTGTGGAAAAAGTGGAGCCTGTCCGAATCAAACAAGGCCAGATTATCGTAGAAGAAAATCAGCTTATTAATCCTGATATATATCGTCAGCTCCAGCTCGCGGGATTGTTGAATAATAAAGGATCTATTCAGCCTTTTGCGGGGTTAGCTTTGCTGATTGTAATGATGATAGCGGGCCTCATTTACTATTTGCGTGAATTTCACACCAAGACATATCAGCCCTTGCTGTTGTATGTATTAGTAGCAACCATTACGATTGGCCTCATGAAAATCTTAAGCTTGTTTCAGCAAATTGATTTATCAGAAATTGGTTTCTTAGCTCCTGTTGCGGTGGGAGGTTTGCTGATTCGAATTTTAATGGATGAACGCATTGCTATTTTATCAAGCATTGTATTTGCTATTTGTGGAAGCATTATTTTTAATGGTGAATTAACAACCTCGTTTAATATGAACATTGGGATCTACTTTTTAATTAGCAATATTGCTGCTATTTTATTTTTAAGCAGGCAGCACAGACGTTCACGGATTTTGCAGGCAGGTCTATTTGTGGCTATGGTAAACGTAATTATCAGCTTTGCGATTATTTTTATTAAAAATGGTCATATCGGCACTGTAGAGCTTGGCTATTACAGCATGATGTCAATTGCATCTGGTGTTATCGCTTCCGTTTTAGCTATAGGTTTGCTACCGTTTTTTGAAAGTGGATTTGGCATTTTATCTACGATGAAGCTGATTGAATTATCGAGTCCTACTCATCCGCTATTACGCAAAATCTTAACCGAAACACCTGGAACATACCATCACAGCGTAATGGTGGCAAACTTATCTGAAGCGGCGTGCGAAACGATAGGAGCTAACGGTTTATTAGCGAGAGTCGGGGCTTATTACCACGATATTGGTAAAACGAAGCGACCGCAGTATTTTATTGAAAATCAAATGAATATTACTAATCCGCATGATAAACTAAGTCCTAAGACTAGTAAAAATATTATAATCGCACATGCTACAGATGGAGCGACCATTTTGCGGAATCACAAGTTTCCAAAAGAGATTGTAGATATTGCAGAGCAGCATCACGGAACCACTCTGCTTAAGTTTTTCTATCATAAGGCACTCGAACAAACAGAAGAAAAAATTGATGAAAAAGAATATCGCTATCCTGGACCAAAGCCTCAGTCGAAAGAAGCAGCGGTTATTTGCATAGCTGATAGTGTAGAAGCAGCCGTAAGGTCAATGTCCAATCCGACTCCGGAAAAAATTGAGAACTTGGTGCGAAATATTATTAAAGATCGCTTGCAGGACGAGCAGCTTAGCGAGTGTAACGTAACGCTCAAAGAGCTAGAGTTAATTCGCCAAGCACTATGTGAAACTTTAAATGGGATTTTTCATTCCCGAATCGAATATCCAGAGATAAAAAAAGAGAAGGTGAAGGTATGAGTTTAGTTATTGATTTTATTGATGAAACAAACGAAGTAAGTGAAGAACAGCAAAAAGAGCTTGAAAAGCTGCTTGAAGCCGCTGCTATATATGAAAATCTGCAAGAGGATGCAGAAGTATCCGTTACATTTGTGGATAATGATCGAATTCAAGAAATCAATCATCAATACCGCCATAAAAATCAGCCAACGGATGTAATATCGTTTGCGCTAGAAGAAATGGGCGAAGATGAAATGCAAATTATCGGAGATGAGATGCCAAGAGTCCTAGGGGACATTGTCATTTCGATTCCAAAAGCTCATGAGCAAGCAGAAGAATACAATCACTCGTTTATGAGGGAGCTAGGATTCTTAACGGTTCACGGTTTCTTGCACTTGCTTGGATATGACCATGAAACATCAGAAGATGAAAAAGAGATGTTTACACGTCAAAAAGATATTTTAGAACAATATGGACTCTCGCGATAAAAAGGGGATAGCTAAAGTTGTCAGTAGCTTTGGTTATGCAATAGAAGGGTTTATCTATGTTTGTAAAACACAGAGAAATATGCAAATTCACGTAGCAGCTTCTTTCATCGTCCTTTTCTTAGGAGCCGTGCTGTCAATTACAGCTGGTGAATGGGTGGTTGTGCTGCTTCTGATTGCAGGCATGTTCAGCTTGGAGTTAATGAATACAGCGGTTGAAAAAGTTGTCGATTTAGTTTCTCCTGAATATCACATACTAGCAAAACACGCAAAAGATGCAGCCGCAGCCGCGGTGTTGGTCTATGCGTGTTTTGCTGTCCTTATAGGAGGAATTATTTTCTTAAAGTATTTGTTTTAAAAAGGATTCTTTTTGGTTCTTTACACCCCCGTGGTATAATAAAAAAGGACAAGTTAAAAGACATGTAGAAGGGCAAAAGGAGAGCGGATAAATGGATAAGACCGGACTGATTGATGAGGCGAAAAAAGCTCGTGAAATGGCTTATGTACCGTATTCAAAATTTAAAGTTGGTGCAGCTTTATTGACGAAAGATGGAAAGGTTTATCGCGGCTGCAATATTGAAAATGCAGCTTATAGCATGTGCAATTGCGCTGAGCGTACGGCTTTATTTAAAGCCTATTCAGAAGGTGATAAAGAGTATGCAGCACTTGCTGTAGTAGCTGATACTGATCGTCCTGTTTCTCCGTGTGGAGCATGCAGACAAGTAATCTCTGAGCTTTGTCCAAAAGAAATGAAAGTTATATTAACCAATTTAAAAAATGACATACAAGAATTAACTGTGGAAGAATTACTTCCAGGAGCATTTTCATCGGAGGATTTACATGAGTAATAATGAATTTAAGTCAGGTTTTGTTTCAATTATTGGAAGACCAAACGTAGGGAAATCAACTTTTTTGAACCGAGTAATTGGTCAAAAGATTGCGATTATGAGTGACAAACCGCAAACAACTAGAAATAAAATTCAGGGTGTGTACACGGAAGATCAGGCGCAGATTGTGTTTATTGATACACCAGGAATTCATAAACCAAAGCATAAATTAGGCGACTTTATGATGAAGGTAGCGCAAAATACGCTTAAAGAAGTAGATTTAATTTTATTTATGATTAACGCAACAGAAGGCTTAGGTCGAGGCGATGAATTTATTATCGAGCGTTTAAAGGACACAAAAACGCCTGTTTTCCTTGTGATTAATAAAATTGATGAAATTCATCCAGACGAATTGTTTTCAATTATCACGAATTATAAAGACTTATATCCTTTTGCTGAAATTGTGCCAATTTCAGCTTTACAAGGAAATAACGTGGAGCGTTTGCTTGATCAAATTAAGCAGCGATTGCCGGAAGGTCCGCAATATTATCCGGCAGATCAAGTAACTGATCACCCAGAGCGCTTTATTATTACGGAATTAATTCGTGAAAAAGTACTGCATGCAACGAGGGAAGAAATACCTCATTCTATTGCCGTTGTGATGGATTCTATGCAAAGACGAGATAATGGTGCTGTTTACGTGGGCGCTACAATTATCGTCGAAAGAGATTCACAAAAAGGCATCGTAATTGGAAAGCAAGGAAAGATGTTAAAAGAGGTAGGAAGAAAAGCAAGAGCAGACATTGAAGCCCTTTTAGGTTCAAAAGTATTTTTAGAACTATGGGTAAAAGTGCAAAAAGATTGGCGAAACCGAGCGTCGCATCTCCGTGACTTTGGATTTAGAGAAGACGAATATTAATCATTTGAGTTCTTGTTTGCATTGATTTATATCCCTTCATAAAAGAAGGTAATTTGTAAAAAATTGTGTTACATGATTTTACGTCGGAAGGCTATTCTAAACATAAGGAATTGAAATATGTATCTGATCTTTATGGTTAGAAAGGTGGGAGTTCTATGTTGAATTTTACTTGGAACATTTTTTCACAAACAGGTAGCATTGATACTTATCTCATTTTTAAGGAACTTGAAAATGAAGTGAAAGAAAGACCCGAAACATATGAGGACAACAGCGAAAGTCTCAATTCTCCCTTGTCTTAGCCTTCTGTAAGATGGCGGTGATGATGATTGTTTAAAAAGTGTGAAGGAATTGTCATTCGAACGAATGATTACGGTGAATCAAATAAAATTGTCACCATTTATTCACGTGAACTCGGAAAAGTGGGTCTCATGGCAAGAGGGGCAAAAAAGCCTAGTAGTCGCTTGGCTTCTGTCACACAATTATTTACGTATGGATACTTTTTTATACAAGCAGGTTCAGGAATGGGCACTCTCCATCAAGGAGAAGTTATCTCATCTATGAGAAGCATACGCGAAGATATCTTCACAACAGCGTATGCTTCTTATATTCTTGAATTAACGGATAAAGCTACTGAGAACAATAAACCAAATCCATTTTTTTTTGAGCTGCTGCACCAAACCATTCATTATATGAACGAAGAGTATGATGCAGAGATCTTAACTTTTATTTATGAAATGAAAATGTTAAACGTTCTAGGTCTTCATCCTACATTAAATGAATGTGCAGTCTGCCACCAAGGTGAAGGAACATTTCATTTTTCCATTCGAGAAGGCGGGTTTATTTGTCATCGATGCTTAGAAAAAGATCCTTATCATTTGAAAATTAGTCCGATGACGGTTAAACTATTAAGGCTATTTTATTATATTGATTTAAAGCGGTTAGGTTCTATTTCTGTTAAGCCTGAAACAAAAAAACAATTAAAGTTTGTAATTGATCAATATTACGAAGAATATTCAGGATTGTTTTTAAAAACAAAGCGTTTTTTGAATCAGATGGAGTCTTTAAAACAATCGCTCTCTGATGAGAAATAGAAAAGATAATCAGTGATATGCAAGGAATTGCTGTCGCTAGGGTGCCTCGTAGTGTGTAGAGGACACCCTTTTTACTGTGGAGCGAAGAGGTAGCTTCACTTATTATAAGCGTAATGCCTGCTTTTTTTGAGAAGCCGTGGTAAAATAAACGGCATTCTAAAAAGATAAAATGCTAAAATTAATAAGTTATAGCTTTTACTTTTGCTTAAAAAGTATATAATGTTTTATAAATAGTATGTCACATTTAATGATTAGGTGGTGAGTACAATCGAACTGAACAAACGACAAGAACAAATTTTGCAAATTGTCAAAGACGAAGGCCCTATTACAGGCGAGCATATTGCAGATCAGCTTAGCCTTACGCGGGCAACGCTAAGACCGGACTTGGCTATTTTAACAATGGCTGGTTATTTAGAAGCGCGACCGCGCGTAGGTTACTTTTACACAGGTAAAACAGGAGCACAGCTTCTTACAGATAAAATAAAAAAAATACAGGTGCAAGAATATCAGTCTATCCCGGTGGTTGTGAACGAAAATGTGTCGGTATATGATGCTATTTGTACAATGTTTCTAGAAGACGTGGGGACCCTTTTTGTAGTGGATGAGAAATCCCAGCTGGTGGGAGTACTGTCGCGTAAAGATTTATTGCGCGCGAGTATCGGAAAGCAAGAGCTCACATCTATTCCTGTTCATATTATCATGACGAGAATGCCCAACATTACATATTGCTATCGCGAAGATTTGTTAATTGATATTGCTAAGATCTTAATTGAAAAACAGATTGATGCTATGCCCGTTATTAAAGAGGGGGACGGCAATTTTGAAGTGGTGGGACGCATTACCAAAACAAATATTACAAAATTACTAGTAGCATTAGCAAATGATGAAGTATTATAAGTGAAAAAGGATTAAAAAGGGGATGCACAAAATATGAACAACCCATGTCTTTATGTCATTTCGGATTCTGTAGGTGAGACGGCTGAACTAGTTGTAAAGGCTGCATCAAGTCAGTTCAATATGACGGACTTTGTAATTAAAAGAGTACCTTACGTAGAGGACATCGCAACACTTTCAGAAGTGGTTTCAGTAGCGAAGATGAACAACGCTATTATTGGCTTTACGCTAGTAAAGCCTGAAATGAGAGAATTTTTAATTCAAGAAGCGTCCAAGAACGGGGTAGAGGTATTTGATATTATTGGACCTTTAATTGATAAAATTCAATCTTCTTATCAACTTTCTCCTCGCTATGAGCCTGGAATGGCTAGAAAATTAGACGAAGATTATTTTAAGAAAGTAGAAGCAATTGAATTTGCAGTGAAATATGATGATGGGCGTGACCCGAGAGGCATTCTTAGAGCGGATATTGTATTAATCGGTGTATCAAGAACATCTAAAACACCTCTTTCTCAATTTTTAGCACACAAGCGTTTGAAAGTAGCCAATGTTCCAATTGTACCTGAGGTAGATCCACCAGAAGAGCTGTTTCACGTATCACCTGAGAAATGTATAGGACTTACTATTAGTCCTGAAAAGTTAAACGATATTCGTAAAGAGCGTTTAAAGTCTCTTGGGCTAAACGATAAAGCAATTTATGCTAATATTGGCCGTATTAAAGAAGAACTTGAATTTTTCCAAGGGATTGTAGATAAGATTGGCTGTGAAGTGGTGGACGTATCCAACAGAGCCGTAGAAGAAACAGCTGGTATCATTCTTAATACCATCAAAAAGAAATAAATAAACGATAGATCTCCTCTGTGCGTGACATAAAGGAGATTGCTTTCTTATGTTTGTGTGCTGTAAGCCTAAGAAAATATCCCAAAGATGAATATGACAGAACTTTTAAAAACAAGTGACTTTGGTATAGAAAATATAGGTTGTTTATATTATAATAAAAAATTGTGATAAAAAAGAATAGTTTTAGGTTTAGACTTTGTTAAGAACGAATAAACTATTTATATAAAAGTCAAGTCAAAATCGAAAAAAGTATTCGACAAATGCCATCTACAGGAAATAACAAATTGTTAGAAGGAATCTCTGGAGGGATGTAGAATACAGAGTTATAGCAAAAGAAAAAGTAAAGTTTTTGTCGATGCTGATGCATGCCCTGTTAAAGCAGAAATCGTTGAACTTACACATACATATGACATCGATCTTGTGTTTGTTGCTTCCTATGCTCACATGCAAACAAATCCTACACCAGGAAAATGGGTCTATGTGGATGCAGAAAAGGAAGCCGCAGATTTATATATTTTAAATCACGCAGTCAAGCAGGATATTGTAGTAACTCAAGATACTGGCTTAGCAAGCATGTTAGTAAGTCGAGGGGTTTACGCACTGTCTCCTCGTGGAAAGTACTATAATGACGACGAAATGAATACGGTGCTTTTCTTTCGTTATGTTTCTGCAAAAGAGCGACGGTCAGGCCGTCATACTAAAGGCCCAAAGGCATTTAGTGAAGAAGATCGCCAGCATTTCATTCAAGCTTTTGAAAAAATGTTGTCGAAACTTGCAGGAATTTAGCACTTAGTGAAGAATATTATATGAAATACGGAGCTGTTACTATGGCAAATCGAATTCCTGATGAAGTAATCGACCGTATTCGGCATTCAGTAGATATTGTCGACGTCATAAGCGATTATGTACAACTAAAAAAACAAGGGCGCAATTATTTTGGACTCTGTCCGTTTCATGGGGAAAGCACACCGTCTTTTTCAGTATCGCCTGATAAACAAATTTATCATTGCTTTGGATGTGGTGCAGGAGGGAATTCATTTTCATTCATAATGGAATTAGAAGGACTGTCCTTCACGGAAGCAGCTCAGCAGCTTGCTGAAAAAGGAGATATTCCTTTCGAACATGAGATACATCCTCATGAAGAAGATAATCAAAAGCCTAGCAATAAAATGATTGAAGCACACGAGCTTTTAAAGAAATTTTACCATCATTTATTGGTAAATACAAAAGAAGGCCAAGATGCTTATGATTATTTAATAAATCGAGGGTTTTCACGAGAAATTATCGATGAATTTGAGATAGGTTTTGCTTTAGATTCGTGGGAATTTGTAAGTAAGTTCTTAACAAAACGTGGGTTTAATCCGCAAGAGATGGAACATGCAGGTTTAATCATTAAACGCAACCAAGATGAAACGTACTTTGATCGTTTTCGTGATCGAATTATGTTTCCTATTGCTGACTTGCAAGGCAAAACAATTGCATTTTCAGGGCGCCTGCTAAAAGAGATAAAAGGGCAGCCTAAATATTTAAATAGTCCCGAAACTTCTATTTTTAACAAAAGTCGCACACTCTACAACTTTCACCGCGCTAAAAAACATATACGCAAAAATCAGCAGGTTATTTTATTTGAAGGATTTGCAGATGTTATTTCGGCTGTTAAAGCGGGGTGCCCGAACGCAATCGCAACAATGGGAACTGCCTTAACAGAAGAACAAGCCAAGATTATTCGCCGAAATGTAGAGTCCGTTATCATTTGCTATGATGCAGATTCTGCCGGAATTGAAGCAGCGCACAAAGCAACTGCTATCTTAACAAATGTAGGTTGTACCGTTAAGATTGCTGTGATGCCGGATGGTTATGACCCGGATGATTATATTAAAGAATACGGGGCAGAGAAGTTTCAAAATGATGTTATTAATAGCAGCTTGACCTTTATGGCATTTCAAATGAGGTATCTCCGTCGAAAACGAAATCTACAAAATGAATCTGAACGTATGCAATACATTGAAGACGTTTTGAAAGAAATAAGCCTCCTTACGAAAGCTGTAGAGCGAGATCATTATTTACGCCAATTGGCACAAGAGTTTTCCATTTCATTAGATGCGCTTAAAGAACAGCAGTATCAAGTGTATCGAACTGAAAAAAAGAAAAAGGATAATGATTCTCCAAATCGAAATAATATAAATAGACAACCAGTCGTAAAGAGAAGCTTATTACCGGCTTATCAAAATGCAGAACGTTTTTTGATCGCTCATATGTTGAAAGATAAGGATGTAGCATTTAGAATTCAAGACCGACTTCAAGGTCAGTTCAATGTTGAGGAACATCGTGCGCTTGTTCTATATTTGTATGCTTATTACGAGGAAGGACACGAGCCTAATCCGAGCGAATTTATCGAACGGTTGCCCGAGTCTTCGTTGTCTAGTCTAGCTTCAGAATTGGCGATGATGTCAATCAATGATGAATTGTCGGAGCAAGCTTTGAATGATTATGTCCAAACGATATTGATTTACCCACAAAGGTTAGCGATAGAAAAAAAAGAAGCAGAAAAGCAAGAAGCAGAGCGTCAAAAAGATTATTTAAAAGCTGCGACAATAGCAATGGAAATTTTACAGTTGAAAAAAACGTTAAAATAAACGATATTGCGTATTAGTCCCACTTTTAGAAGGTTTTCCTTAAAATTTTGGAAGGAGGGGATCTGATGGCTGAAAAATCAGCTCAATCAAAACAACTTGATTCAGATTTAACAATTGAACAAGTAAAAGATCAATTGACCGAAATCGGAAAAAAACGTGGTGTGCTCACATACGAAGAAATTGCAGAGCGTATGGCAAACTTCGAAATTGAATCCGATCAAATGGATGAATATTATGAATACCTTGGAGAACAAGGTGTTGAAGTAATGAGTGAATCTGAAGCAAATGATGACGATGCCGATCCCGATATTCAAGAACTGTCAAAAGAAGAAGAGTTTGATTTAAATGATTTAAGTGTACCTCCTGGTGTAAAAATTAATGATCCAGTTCGTATGTACTTAAAAGAAATCGGACGCGTTGACTTATTGTCAGCAGAGGAAGAAATCAATTTAGCAAAACGTATTGAAGAAGGCGATGAAGAAGCGAAACGTCGTCTTGCTGAAGCAAACTTACGTCTTGTTGTAAGTATCGCTAAACGCTATGTCGGGCGCGGTATGCTGTTTCTTGATTTAATTCAAGAAGGAAACATGGGTCTTATTAAAGCGGTAGAAAAATTTGATTATCGCAAAGGTTATAAATTCAGTACGTATGCGACATGGTGGATTCGTCAAGCTATTACTCGTGCAATTGCTGACCAAGCAAGAACGATTCGTATTCCCGTCCATATGGTTGAAACGATTAACAAGCTAATTCGTGTTCAACGTCAGCTTTTACAAGATTTAGGTCGCGAACCATCTCCTGAAGAAATTGCAGAAGATATGGACTTAACACCAGAAAAAGTTCGTGAAATCTTAAAAATTGCTCAAGAACCGGTTTCCCTTGAAACACCAATTGGTGAGGAAGATGATTCGCATTTAGGTGACTTTATTGAAGACCAGGATGCAACATCACCTTCTGAACATGCTGCATATGAATTATTAAAAGAGCAGTTAGAAGACGTCCTTGATACGTTAACAGATCGCGAAGAAAATGTCCTTAGACTCCGCTTTGGTCTGGACGATGGACGTACGCGTACGCTTGAAGAAGTAGGAAAAGTATTTGGCGTAACGCGTGAGCGTATTCGTCAAATTGAAGCTAAAGCGCTTCGTAAGCTTCGTCACCCTAGCCGAAGCAAACGTTTAAAAGATTTCTTAGAATAGATAAAAGCGTAAATAACGCTTATGAGATAGCTTCTTTCCTAGAGGAAAGGGGCTATCTATTTTTTATGGAATAAATTTCATAAAAACGCATTTTGAAGAAGTATATTGATTTTTTTACCAACTTTTCTTCTTTTATATATTTTACTGAATTGTCCTTCGTTTTGCAAATGCTCCTTTATATTCTTTTGTTACAGAGCATAAGCTGTTCAAATTCCTTTTAAACATCCGAAAAATGGAATCGCTATCATTTTATTCTTGCTTTGATTGGTACTTCTCTATTATAACATGAAAAAATTAAAACGTTTTAAAAGTTGAGAAAATTTACAAAAATGAATTATAATTAAATAATGTAAGCGTATACATTTTTTTAGGGGGAATAAAAATGAATTTTGAATTAACCAATGAACAAAAGATGATTCAACGGACGCTGAGAGAGTTTTCAGAGGCGGAAGTAGCACCGAATGCATTAGAGCGCGATCGAAGTAAGCAATTTCCGCTTGATGTTTTTAAAAAGTTAAGTGAGCTTGGGATAATGGGTCTTCCTTTTCCTGAAGAGTATGGAGGCGGAGGAGCAGATACGGTTAGTTTTGCTATCGTCGTAGAGGAATTAAGTAAAGCTTGTGGCTCTACAGGAATTACATACTCAGCTCATGTTTCGCTCGGGGGCGCACCTATTTATTTATTCGGAACAAAGGAGCAAAAAGAACAGTACCTACCTGCTTTATGCTCCGGGGAATCTTTTGGAGCGTTTGGTTTAACCGAACCGAACGCAGGAAGTGACGCGGGGGGAACAGAGACAGAAGCAGTGTTGAAGGATGGAACATTTAGGATTAATGGAAGTAAATGCTATATTACGAATGCCAGCTATGCAAAGTTTTTAGCTTTAACAGCTGTTACAAATCGTACAGAAGGTAAAAAAGAAATTTCAGCTATTATCGTGCCTACAGAAGCTCGAGGTTTTACTGTAATAGACAATTACGAGAAAATGGGTCTACATGCTTCAAATACAACTGAACTCGTTTTAGAGGATGTTGAAGTGCCTGAAGAGAATTTACTCGGTGTAAGAGGAGAAGGCTTTAAACAATTTCTAATGACGCTTGACGGGGGAAGAATTGGAATTGGCGCAATGGCCGTTGGAATCGCTCAAGCGGCTTATGAAAAAGCACTGTCATATGCGCAGGAAAGAAAGCAATTTGGAAAAGCTATTTCATCGTTTCAAGCGATTCAGTTTAAATTAGCTGATATGGCGATGAAAATTGAGTTAGCAAGAAATATGGTGTATAAAGCAGCGTGGTTAAAAGACCAAGGAAAGCCATTTACGAAAGAAGCTGCTATGTGTAAACTGTATGCTTCTGAAATTTGTATGGAAGTAGCCAGTCAAGCTGTTCAAATTCATGGAGGATATGGCTACATGAAAGAGTATCACGTGGAGCGGTATTTACGAGATGCCAAGCTTTTAGAAATTGGAGAAGGAACTTCAGAAATTCAGCGCTCGGTTATTGCAAGGCAAATTGGCTGTTAAGATACGCAATAAGAAATTAGTTAATTATGTAAATAAAACCCTTTCACTTATGAGCATTTTCAAGTAAAATAAAAGTGCTTATACTATTTTGTTATTTCTAGGGATGGGAATACATAAAGGGGGTATAGTGAGTGAAGCGAAATCCGCTAATACCATTTTTATTAATTGCGGTAATTGGGATTGCTTTAATGTTAACGCTTTCGTTCAACGGATTGAATAATGCAAAAGAAATCGCGGCTGAAAAAGAAGGCGGTGGCGCGGAACAGCAGGCTTCAGCTAAACCAGAAGAAATTTATCAAAAAACTTGTATTGGTTGTCACGGTGATCAGTATCAAGGTGGAGTAGGTCCTTCGTTAAAAGGAATTGGGAAAAAAGTTTCTCAAGACGAAATTGCAGATATTGTTGTAAACGGTAAAGGAAACATGCCGCCTGGGCTGGTTCCTCCGGAAAAAGCGAAGGAAATGGCTAAATGGGTATCAGAAATTAAATAGAGTTCAGAAACATGATTTTCTGGAAAGCCGCTCATTTATAAAGCAGGCTTTTTTTTTGTGATTTTTTATAAGCATTCAGCTAAAAGGAAAACATGAAGAGAAATAGGAATCATGCAGCTATCTATGTTAAAATAATGAACAGTAATCACATAGAGAATAGGTGACAAAATGAATGAATTAAACTTATCAACAAGACTTGAAGAAGTAGTAAAGTCGATTCCTTTGGGAGCAAAGATAGCAGACATTGGCTCAGATCATGCATACTTGCCGTGTTTTGCTTATTTAAATGGATATATTAGCGGTGCCGTAGCAGGAGAAATTACAGAAGGGCCTCTTCAATCTGCTATTCAGCAGGTGAAAAAAACAAGCTTAACGGACGTTATTGACGTTCGAAAAGGAAACGGCCTAGAAGTAATATCACCGAATGAAGTAGACTGTATTACAATCTGCGGAATGGGCGGAACGCTTATTACGATGATTTTAGAAGAAGGAAAAGAAAAGTTAGAAGGAGTAAAAAGGCTTGTACTTCAGCCGAATATTGGTTCACATCATATTCGCAGCTGGCTGATTGAACACAACTGGGAAATCATTGATGAAAAAATCATCGAAGAAGACGGTCGTATGTATGAAGTCATCGTCGCTGAACCTGGAAACGCCTTAGCTCCTTATAACGGTGAAGTGGAAGCCGGTGTGTTAATGGGCCCTATTTTAAAAGAAAAGTGCTCTTCTGCTTTTATAACAAAGTGGACGCATGAACTAAATCATCTTAAACAAATTGTCAGCCAAATGGAGCAGGCTCAGTCCGAGGAAAGCAAAGCAAAACTTCAAAAGCTTACCCAAGACATCTCATTAATTGAGGAGGCGTTAAAATGAGTAAAATCCCTAACGGATTTCAAGTAATTGAAGCATTTGAATCATTTTCTCCCAAGCATTTAGCGGTTGAAGGAGATAAAATTGGTTTACAGATTGGAACGTTAAACAAGCCTGTAAAAAAAGTAATGGTAACGTTAGATGTTCTTGAAACGGTCGTAGACGAAGCGATTGAAAAACAAGTGGATTTGATTATTGCTCATCATCCTCCTATTTTTAGACCTCTAAAACAAGTGGTTACAGATCGTCCTGAAGGGCGTATTTTAGAGAAATGCATCAAACATGATATTGCTGTATATGCTGCTCATACAAACTTAGATATAGCTAAAGGCGGAGTAAATGACTTGTTGGCCGAAGCATTGGGGCTACAAGAGACAAAAGTGCTGGTTCCAACAACGTCTATTCAGCTGAAAAAGCTTGCTGTATTTGTTCCTTCAAATCATGCTGAAGCAGTGCGCACAGCTATTTGTGATGCGGGAGCTGGACATGTGGGTCTTTACAGCGACTGTACGTTTTCAACTGAAGGGGAAGGCACATTTAAACCTTCTTCAGAAGCCAATCCATACATTGGCTCAAAAGAAGAGTTAGAATGTGTCAATGAAACAAAAGTTGAAACTATTTTTGAAGCGGTTCAGCAAAATAAAATTATTCGCGCCATGCTCAGTGCTCATCCTTACGAAGAAGTGGCCTATGACATTTATCCAGTGGAACAAACGGGCGAGACGCTTGGACTTGGACGAATTGGTAAGTTAAAAGAAGAGATGACGTTAAAACAGTTTGCCGCTCATGTTAAACAAGCATTGGATGTGGATGGTGTTAGAGTAGTAGGGTCTATGGATGCCACGGTGAAAAAAGTAGCTGTTCTTGGCGGAGATGGAAACAAATATATTACAAACGCAAAATTTAGCGGAGCAGATGCCTATGTAACAGGGGACTTGTATTTCCACGTGGCGCATGATGCAATGGCAATGGGATTAAACGTTGTAGATCCTGGTCATCATGTTGAAAAAGTCATGAGACAAGGTGTAACGCGTGTATTAAACAGTCTTTTTGATGCAAAAAACTTTGAGTGTGAAGTATTTGATTCAAAAGTAGACACAAACCCATTTACGTTTATGTAACAAAGAAAGAAGGTGTTGAAAAATGTCAACACCTTCTTTTGTGTCTATTAAGACGATTTTTTTGTTCGAACTTTTGGTAAAATCTTTGAAAGAGGCACGCTTTTTTCACGTGTCCACGTTGTTTCATCTTCTGGATCGAACTGATCTAGAAAATTGATGACCTCTTTTGTGATTGGAGTAGGGGTAGATGCGCCTGCCGTAACAGCTACGGTTTTCGCATTCATCAACCATTCAATCTGCAGCTCTGAGATGTCACCGATACGATATGCCTCAGTGCCGGCAATCTCCATTGATACTTGAGCTAAACGGTTTGAATTGTTACTTTTAGGATCTCCTACAACAATTGTAACATCTGCTTCACCTGCTTGCTCGGCTACAGCTTCTTGGCGAACTTGTGTAGCTAAACAAATTTCTTTGTGAACTTCAGCGTGCGGATATTTTTCTTTTACCTTTTCCATTACTTCTGCAACGTCCCACTGACTCATGGTTGTTTGATTTGTTACAATGATTTTCTCACGTTGAATATTTAAATGGGCTACGTCTTCTGCTTTTTCAATTAAATGAACGATATCTGGCGCGATACCAAGTGCACCTTCTGGCTCAGGATGATTTCGTTTTCCGATATAAATAACGTCATAACCTTCTTTTTCTTTTTGGCGAATAAGGTCATGGGTTTTTGTAACATCCGGACATGTAGCATCGATTGTTGTTAAGCCTTTTTCTTTTGCTCGTTCTTTTACTTCTGGAGATACTCCGTGCGCAGTAAAAATAACGGTTCCTTCATTTATTTGGTCTAAGATTTCTAGGCGATTAGCACCGTCCAGTGTGATAATGCCGTCCTCTTCAAACGCATCTGTAACGTGTTTATTATGAACAATCATTCCTAAGATATAGATTGGTCGAGGCAATGATTTATCTAAAGCGGCGTTTCGTGCAATGACCATTGCGTCTACTACACCATAACAATAGCCGCGCGGTGCAATTTTAATAACTTTCATTTCAATTTCCTCCTCATCATAATCCTGACGAGCAATTCAACTCGCTTCTATTATATAAAAGAGGAAGGAAGAATACAAAGATATTCTTTTTTTGCTCACGGTATTTCCTTAAGGAATCAGCAGATTTATCAAATATAAAGTTTTGGTTTAGACACCCGATCTCTGGATGAATGTTCAATTTCTTCTTCAAAGAAATCCAGCTCATCATCGGATGAATCCGTACTTTCTGCGCCTGCCGATAAAACCTTACTGTCTTTGCTTTCATCAGTTTCAGAAACCTCTGTTCCTTCTGCTTCGAGTACTTCATCTGTGTCATCACTTGAGCGCAAGGCCTGATAGATTTTCCACAGAGAAGGAGCATTTTTGACAAGAGGTCCGTATTGTTGAATCATAGGTCCCATCGTTTCCGCTGCTTTTAGTACTCGCTGAACATTCCCCATCATGGAGCTCAAGTTAGCAGGGTTCGTTAATCCTTGCAAACCTCCAAGCAGGGAAGAAGAGTTAGTCGCTCCTGCAGCACCTTGGGCTCCTGAAAGGCCAGAAAACAAAGAACCTCGAGGAGCAGCTGCAGCCGCTTGTTGAAATGGTATGTTTCTATTTCCGCCTCTTCGGAATAGGCGAGTTAAGAAGTTACCTCCTCCACGGTTCAGGCCTTGCTGATTCGGGTAAAATGATTGTTGAGCATTTGTTTGCTGGGCAAAGTTACGAAACTGCTGTAATGGATTAAATTGGCCAAAGTTACCAGGTTGTTGCCCAAAGCCGTTTTGTGGTGGCATTCCTGGCATCATTCTTCTTTGCATACCGGGTGGAAATGGTGGTCTTCGCTGTAGCAAAGGACGCACCTCCTTTAGTAAAGTAGATTTTCTTTTACTATCGTATGCAACTCGCGATAAAATGTTTTTGAAACAGGTAATAAGTTTTAGTAATATGAATGAGAAGTAGTCACAGAAGGAAAAATCGATTATAATCATATATTGTGCCTTAAAAGATGAACGTGAATGTAAAAAAGGAGACTATTATGGAAAAAACAAACTTTGAACGTTTTGAGTTTCAACCATTTTTAATAGAAGCAATTAAACAATTAGGTTTTTATCAGCCTACAGAGATTCAGGAGCGCTTAATTCCTTCCGTTTTGAAAGGGGAAAGCGTAATTGGTCAGTCGCAAACAGGGACCGGCAAAACACACGCTTATTTATTGCCTTTACTTGAAAAGGTAGACCCTAAAAAAGAAGAAGTACAAGTTGTAATCACCGCTCCAACTCGTGAGCTTGCTTCTCAAATTTATCAAGAAGTATTAAAGCTAACAAAACACAGTGCTGAAGGAGAAGAAATTTCAGCAAAATGTTTTATCGGCGGTACAGATAAGCAGCGTACAATCGACAAATTAAAGAAGCAGCCTCAAGTTGTTGTAGGAACACCGGCTCGTTTGTTTGATTTAGTAAATGAAAAAGCGTTAGTTGTGTATACAACAAAGGCGTTAGTAGTAGACGAAGCTGATTTAATGCTTGATATGGGATTTTTAGAAGATGTGGACCGTTTAGCAAGCAATATGCCTGAAAAATTACAGATGCTTGTTTTTTCAGCAACTATTCCTGAAAAATTAAAGCCATTTTTAAAAAAATACATGGAAAATCCAAAATTTACGCATGTTTCGCCGAAGCAAGCAGCAGCAGCTAAATTAGAGCATGTATTAGTTCCACTGCGTCATCGTAACAAGTTTAAGCTGCTGCATGATATGCTTATTTCGTATAATCCTTATTTAGCTATCGTCTTTACAAATACAAAGAAAATGGCGGACGAAGTAGCAGATGACCTACTGTCTAAAGGATTAAAAGTAGGAAGAATTCACGGAGACTTATCTCCTCGTGACCGTAAGAAAATGATGAAGCAAATTAATAATTTAGAATTTCAATACGTAGTAGCGACAGATTTAGCAGCTCGCGGTATTGATATTGAAGGAATTTCACACGTCATTAACTTTGAGCTTCCTTCAGATCTAGATTTCTACATTCACCGCGTAGGACGTACAGCTCGTGCCGGTCATTCTGGAATTGCTGCTACAATCTTCGATGTGGAAGATGAAGATGCAGTAAATAAGCTAGAGAAAATGGGAATCGAGTTTGTAAACAAAGATCTTCAAAAGCAAGAATGGGTTTCCATCGATGACCGTAACCGCCGTAAAAAGCGTGTGAAGAAAGCGGATGAAGTGGGAGAAGAGGCACATCGCTTTATTCAAAAGCCGAAGAAAGTAAAGCCTGGCTACAAGAAAAAACGTGCTCGTGAAATTACAAAGTATGTGCAAAAGAAAAAGCGTAGTGAAAGACGCAACAATCGTTAATCGCAATAGGTTAGAGGTGTAAAAAGTAATGTTGAAAATTGGTTCTCACGTATCAATGAGCGGCAAAAAGATGCTTTTAGGAGCAAGTGAAGAGGCAGCTTCTTACGGAGCAAATACGTTTATGATCTATACAGGCGCTCCACAAAATACTCGTCGCAAAAAGATTGAAGAGCTTAATATTGAAGCTGGTCTTTTGCATATGAAAGAGCATGGAATGACAGATATTGTTGTACATGCTCCCTATATCATTAATCTAGGAAATACAACAAAGCCCGAAACATTTGAGCTTGGAGTAGATTTCTTAACGTCTGAAATTCAGCGCACCCATGCTCTTGGCGCAAAGCAAATTGTTCTTCACCCAGGAGCTCACGTGGGCGCTGGAGCAGATGCCGGTATTCAGCAAATTATCAAAGGTCTAAACGAAGTGTTGACAGCTGATCAAGAAGTTCAAATTGCGCTTGAGACAATGGCTGGAAAAGGAACAGAGTGTGGAAGAAGCTTTGAAGAAATTGCCCAAATTATTGATGGCGTGACGCACAATGAAAAGCTCTCTGTTTGTTTTGACACATGTCACGTTCATGACGCTGGTTATGATATCGTTCAAGACTTTGACGGTGTATTAAATGAATTTGACAAAACCGTAGGAATACAGCGAATTAAAGTGCTTCACATCAATGATAGTAAAAATGTACGCGGTGCTCGAAAAGACCGCCATGAAAACATTGGGTTTGGTGAAATTGGATTTGGTGCACTGAATTATATTGTTCATCACCCAGCGTTTAAAGAAGTTCCTAAAATTCTAGAAACTCCTTATGTAGGAGAAGATAAGAAGAATAAAAAAGCACCATATCAGTTGGAAATTGATATGATTCGTGCACAAAGCTTTGATTCAGAGCTAAAACAAAAGCTTATGTAATTTCATATGTGATTGAAAGAGGTCATGTCTATAGACATGACCTCTTCTTTTACATCAACTGCTGAAATAATTCGTTCACTCGTCTGGCAGTTTCACGATCTGTAACTTGAGCAATTTGTTTGATTAAATTTCGGCGCTCTTCAAGGTTATAAATATTTACGGGCTGCTGTCTAATGACGGATACAAGTGTGTGTGCCTGCTGATCTGTAATGGGGATGTTGTATTGTTTGCTATACTTTAAAAGCTCTTTCGGGGTAATGTTGTTTACTTTCTTATTGACAATCTGCTGTACAATTTTCATATGATTACCTCCTCGTCATATACAGTTTATGAATAAAAAAGAAAGATGTGACTATATTGTGTAATAAAACAACATTTCGAGCCGGATGAACTTACGGAGGCAAGAAAGCGAAGAAGTGAAACGGCTTAGTTTACAAATAAAAGACAATCCTGTATACTACATTAATGACTAAATCGTAATGATTCTGAGAAAGTAAATGGGTAACGGAGTATACGATAGAAACCGTGCCCTCTTTTGTATGGAGAAATATAAAAAAAGAATGGTGAGGCGCATATGAATACACCTGATATCATTGAAATTGATCATTTATCATTTCAATATGATGGAGTGAATGTATTAGAAGATATAAGTTTTTCAATTCCAAAAGGAGCTTTTTTGGGTCTCGTTGGTCCAAATGGCTCTGGGAAATCAACGCTAATCAAATGTTTGCTTGGTTTGCAAAAACCATCTCAAGGTGCAATTCGTTTATTTGGAAAAGATCAGAGAAGGTTTAAAGAACGAAGTAAAATTGGATATGTATCGCAAAAAGCGAATAGTTTCAACAGCGGCTTTCCTGCTACCGTTTTTGAAGTGGTTTCCACGGGTCTTACTTCAAAATTAGGTTTGTTTCGCTTTATGAATGCTTCTCATAAACAAAAAGTGAAAGAAGCGGTAGAAGCAGTGGGGATGAGCGAATTTTTAAATCGAAACATAGGAGAACTATCCGGTGGCCAGCAGCAGCGAATTTTTATTGCGCGCGCGCTTGTAAGCGAACCCGAGCTGTTAATTTTAGATGAGCCAACAGTCGGAGTGGATGCACAAAATGTGTACACTTTTTATGAGCTTCTTGAAAAGTTAAATAAAGAAAAAGGCATTACGCTTGTGCTTGTTACTCACGATATTGGCACTGTCTCAGAAAAAGTAACCCACGTTGCTTGTTTAAATAAATTTCTACACTTTCATGGGAATGCCAAAGAATTCGAACAGCTTTGTGAACATGATGTATCTATGTTTTATGGTCATAATGTTCATGTGTTAACCCATGATCATCATCATGGAGGGCAGCACGTATGATAAGCAGTTTATTTCAATTTGAGTTTTTACGAAATGCATTTTTAACCGGTATGATTATTGGCGTCTTAGCTCCTTTATTGGGCACGTTCATCGTAGTAAGACGTCTTTCTTTAATTGCAGACGCGTTAAGTCACGTGACGCTAGCGGGGATTTCTGCGAGCTTGCTTCTTAGTCAGAAAATAGGGTTTATGCAAGGAGTGAACCCCGTCTATTTAGGGATGGTATCTTCCGTTACAGGCGCTCTTTTTATTGAAAAACTTCGAAGCGTCTACAAGCATTACCAAGAGCTGGCCATTCCGATTATTTTATCGGGCGGAATTGGTATTAGTGCAATTTGTATCTCGCTAGCGGACGGTTTTAATAATGATTTAATGAATTATTTGTTTGGAAGCGTAAGTGCGGTGAGTCGTTCGGATCTTTGGACAGTTGTTGTCATAGCCGTATTTGTTATAGCTATTGTCTTTTTCTTATATAAAGAATTGTTTATTTTATCTTTTGACGAGGAGCACGCTTCTGCTTCTGGGATTAAATCAAAGTGGATGCACTTTTTATTTATTGTGATGGTTGCTCTTGTCATTGCTGTATCAATGCGTATCGTCGGTATCTTATTAGTTTCATCTCTTATGACTCTTCCTGTAGCAGCAAGCATTCGCTTAGCTAGAGGCTTTAAACAAACGATTCTGCTTTCGGTGATTTTTGGTGAAATATCTGTTTTAGGCGGATTATTTTCAGCGTACTACTTGGATTTAGCACCAGGCGGTACAATTGTTGTCATTGCTGTTGTTATTTTAATCATATCTATTATGATTAATAAAGGACGGAAGGGGAAACAAAAATGAATTTAACTGAAGCCATTCATTTATTAAAAGATCAAGGATATAAACATACAGGAAAGCGTGAAGAAATGCTTGCCTTGTTTTCAAAATCAAATAAGTACTTAACGGCAAAAGATGTATTAGAGTACATGAAGCCCGATTATCCTGGCCTGAGTTTTGATACAATTTACCGTAATTTATCATTGTTTGTGGAGTTAGGTGTACTTGAAATGACGGAGCTTTCGAGCGAAAAGCACTTTCGATTTAAATGTGCGACCGCCCATCATCATCACCACTTCATTTGTTTAGATTGTGGAAAAACAAAAGAAATTGAAGCTTGTCCGATGGAGTATGTAGACGAGGATTTGCGAGGGTACAATATTACAGGCCATAAATTTGAAATTTACGGTCAATGTATAGAATGTAATCAATAAAAAAGAGAGGGCGTTATGCACCTCTCTTTTTTATTTTTGCTGTTCTTTTAACCAGCTGGCTACCCACTGATCTGCTTCTAGCCAATTGTATACGCGAACCACTCCTTTTGGAACAGGTAAGCGATTATAAGGAGTATCAAATAAGATAACGGGGATATTGCATTCTTCACTGATTTCACAAGCATTATCATGTTTGTCTTCAAAAAAGATATCAACATCATATCGTTTTGCTGTCTCAACTTTAAAATGAGAACCGACTAACTCAATGTGATGAAACGATAGTTCATTTTTTTGAAACCATTCTTCCGTGACGTCCAATAGCTTATCGTGCCTTGCACTGATAAAGAATAATTCGTGCTTTTGATGCCATTTTTGCAAAACAGCTTTTGCATCGTCTGCAAGTGGAGAGGTTTCGTAAATAGAGCGTTCATTTGCTTTAAACCATTTCCCGAGTTCAGCAGGTGATACATTTACAAAAGGGCTGAAATCATATTCTGTAATGTCTTCAAGTGTTAAATTTAAGTTAAAGGCTTTATTTAAATGAGGAACAAAAGTTTCAGGAGAAGTAACAGTTCCATCAATGTCAATTCCAAACTTTTTCGTCAACTACGTGCACTCCTTTAATACGTTTATTCTACTTAGGTGCTTGATTATTCTTGTCTAGTGTAACATAAAGCCCAAAGAGAAACAGTAATACTTTTTATACGCCTTTGGCAAAACGTAATGATCACTGCACGGCCTGGTGATTGCGTCTGTACCTATTTCTTGTAAGAGAGTGAGCGGCTGTATAAGATTAACACTTATAATTTTTCCTCGCATTCAGATACTATAAATGCTCCTTATTTACGAAAGCGAGGGATTAAGCATGGAGAATGAAGAACAAAGGCGTAGAAAAGATGTATATGAAGCTGATTTCATGGAAGAAACTGCAGCTGAAGTGGGCGTTCCTTACCGAGTAGGAGAGCCTCATGCAGAGCGTGAAGTTATAGATATTGATCGCAATCGCAATCATGAAGTCGCTGGACGAGGAGAAGGAACGGGATACGGTCGTTTCGCACTCGTGCTTTCGATTCTTTCACTATTCTTTTTACCAATTATTCTTGGTGCCGCTGGGATTATTCTAGGGTTTATCGCACGCAGAAAAGGAGCACTTACGCTAGGAGCATGGGCAATAGGGATCGGAGTTGTATCGATTATTGTCGGTACGTTTATATTACCGTTCTTTTCATAAAAAAAAGCGAGGCGCATATGCGCCTCGCTTTTTTTAGTTATGATTTAGCTGCAGCTTTTTCAGCTTCTTGCTTTGCGTGATATTCAGCAGCAATTTTATCAATTTCTTTTTTTAGTTCCTCAACCATTGTTTCTTCAGGAACTTTGCGTACGATTTCGCCTTTGCGGAATAGTAGACCTTCACCGCGTGCTCCCGCAATCCCGATATCAGCTTCACGAGCTTCACCAGGACCGTTTACAGCGCAGCCAAGTACCGCTACTTTAATCGGTGCTTTTACAGTTGAAATATACTCTTCAACTTCATTAGCAATGCTAATTAAATCAATTTCAATACGTCCACAAGTTGGGCAAGAAATAAGCGTTGCGGCATTGGAAGCTAAACCGAATGATTTTAGCAATTCGCGCGCAACTTTTACTTCTTCTACAGGATCCGCACTTAAAGAAATACGTAATGTATTTCCGATTCCTTTAGATAAAATAGCGCCAAGACCTGCTGCACTTTTTACAGTTCCTGCAAATAATGTACCCGATTCTGTAATTCCTAAGTGAAGAGGGTAGTCAAATGCTTGAGCAGCTTTTTCATAAGCTTCAATTGCCAAGTTAACATCCGATGCTTTCATTGAAACGATGATGTCATGGAAATCAAGGTCTTCTAAAATTTTAATGTGATGAAGTGCACTTTCTACCATGCCATCTGCTGTCGGATAGCCGTATTTGTCTAAAATACGTTTTTCAAGTGAACCAGCGTTAACTCCAATACGAATTGGAATATTTTTAGCTTTTGCAGCATTTACAACAGCTTCCACTTTTTCACGGCGACCGATATTACCAGGGTTGATACGGATTTTATCCGCTCCACCTTCAATTGCTTTTAATGCTAAGCGGTAGTCAAAATGAATATCCACAACTAATGGAATGTTAATGCGTTTTTTAATTTCAGGGATTGCATCTGCTGCGCGCTCGTCTGGACAAGCAACACGAACAACTTGGCATCCTGCTTCTTCTAAACGTTTAATTTCTGCAACCGTTGCTTCAACATCATGTGTCTTAGTGGTTGTCATACTTTGAATAACTAACTCGTTGCTGCCTCCGATTGTTAAATCTCCAACTTTAACCGGGCGTGTTTTTGTACGATGTATAATTTCACTCACGTGATAATCTCTCCTTCAAAATGAAATCAAGAATTTGAATTCATTAATAGAATAACTCTTTATGAACAAAATAACTAGTAGAAAGTACTACCTTAGCTATTTTAACAATGACTATCCCATCTTGACAAGAAGAATGCTGTCATTACTTGTAAATAGGGAACTTATACGTTTTTCCAATTTGAATATCCTCAGGCGCTGTACCGTTATTTAACTTTTTGAAGTCTGTAATCATTTGGTTCATAGAAACCGGTATCGATTTTTTTGTAAGCTCCTCAATGACGGACAAAACTGTATCGCCTGGCTTAATTTTTATTTTTGTATAGGTGGAAGAAGAGCTGGCGGCTTTTGTTTCTGCAGGCTGCGCTTTGCTGACTTGAACTGCTTCAGTAGCAGTGGGAATGGTCCCGTATTTAATGTCGTAGTGACAAATATATCCGATAAAAGCGAAAGCGGCTAATGCACATAGCTTTTTCATTATGCTCCTCCTTCATTCTTCTGCTTATGTGTAAAGCCTATGCTTGTCTTACTTAAATATGATTGGAGAACGAAAATTGAAAGAAAAATTAATGATTGTTTCATTAGGCTTATTGCCTTTAATCATGGTGCTGGGAAATTCCATGCTCATTCCTCTGCTGCCAAGCATTCAAAAGTCACTTCACTTAAGCGGAGTTCAAACCAGTTTGATACTGAGTGCATTTTCAATTCCAGCCGCATTGTGTATTCCTGCTGTAGGGATTTTATCAGACCGGTATGGGCGTAAAAAGTTAATCATATATTCACTCATCATGATGATAATAGGTAGTGTCATCGCTGCTAGTAGTGCTTCATTCTCTTCTGGAAACTTTGCTGTGTTGATAGCAGGCAGAGTCATTCAAGGGATTGGAGCTGCAGGTACTACAACGTTGGCAATGGCATTAACTGGAGATGTATTTGAAGGGGAAAAAAGAGCAAAAGTCCTCGGGATTTTAGAAGTGTATAACGGAGTTGGAAAAGTGGTTGCACCGATAATTGGAGCATCGGCAGCACTCGTCGTATGGTATGCCGCGTTTTTTGTCTATCCTTTAGCTGCAGGTGCTGCTTTAGTAGGTATAGTGATGTATGTGAGAGAAGGGAAAACAGGTTCGGATTCAGTATCTGTTCAAGAATATTTAAAGAGAGCCATTGGGATTGTCTATGATAAAAGAAAATCGCTTTTTCCTTTATTCTTTGTCGGGGGATTGGGGTTGTTTTTATTATTTGGCATTTTATATTATTTATCTTTTCTAATAGAGGAAACGTATCATATAGACGGTTTTTTTAAAGGAACCGCTTTTTTATTTCCTCTTGGTGCGATGACGCTCGTTTCTTATTGGACCGGTCAACGCATCAAAACAGATGTAGAGCTCATGAAAAAATTAATGATAGTAGGGATAATTTTTTTATTCCTGATGTTTGGAGTATTAACGATTATTTATACGCTTCCTGTGCTGATGTTTTGTTTGACAGTCGCCTTTGGCGGCTTAGGATTTGTTCTTCCGTGTATTAATATGATGATTACTTCAGCGGCTTCAGACGAAGAAAGAGGGTTTATTGTATCCATTTATGGAACGGTGAGATTTTTAGGAGTAGCGTTGGGACCTGTTGTTTTTGAAGTGTGGATGCATACTGAAAGGCTGATGTTTGTTTACAGCTTTATTCTGCTCACAGCAGGAGGTTTGTGGGTTTTGTATCAGTTGAAAATTCTTTCTTCTGCAATGGGAAGAAGAAAAGTTGTACCGAAATAAAGAGGCTGAGACTTAACTAAATCACTCCAATCACCAGCTAGAAGCAGCCGCATACATGAAACCTGCGTTCACTATATCAATAAAAAAATCCAAAAGAGGTGGATTCTCTATCAAGAATCTAGATTCCTCGTTTGGATTCTCCTTCAACTAAAATACGTTTGTCCCAGCATCTTTATTAGGTTTTACCTTTTTTCTTATAGGAACCCTTGTGACGAGCAACAAGTAAATGAAGAATGTTCCTATCCAGTAAAGAGAGCTATGTAGTGCTAGAGACAAAGAAAAAGCTTCAAAAAGCGTATAAAGCAGCGTGAAGGCTACCGTACTATAAGCGCTCAGTGCCCATAGCTGCTTGAAAGGAAGCTGCTTTTTAGCAATGAGTCCAATCAGTTTTCCAAGATAAGCAAGGCAGGTAATAGAAAGGAAGTTTAGTCCAGATGTTAATACGTACAGTAAAAGCATAGCGATAGGGACAAGTATGTATAAAGAAAATTTTTGTTCGTGCAGCAAGTTTAACAGTTCATTTTTATCTTTATGGTGCCAGTTTAGCAACTCATATGAATACGTTTGTGTTTGTGAATTAGTCGTGATGTAAATTCCATCCTTTAAAAAACCAATGGCATGAGCAGGGGAATGAAATCGTTCAATAGACTGTGAGGGGTTTAAGATAAAAGCGGTACCGTTTACTTTTTTTGTGAAAGGTTGATTTGACGTAAGCTGTGAGTTTGAAATAGAAAAAGAAGAAACAGATTTCGGAAGATCTGTAGTAGCAATATGATAGCCGTTTACAATCGTCAAAGTCATAAAGAAAAATGTAGGCAGCAAAGAAATAAATGTTAAAAACAGCACAAAGCCAATTGTTTTATTCGTATGCTCAAAGCGAAGCGACCTTATTTTTTTGAAGGAAGTAAAACTCCATGCCATCTTTTTCAGCATGCTCATTGTAAAGCCTCCTTATATTAAAAATTCTAACTATCTCTTATTTTATAGCGAGAATTCAAGGTTTACAATAGGTTCTAGAAATCGTTTCCAATTACAATGTAAATATACTGTTAAGTTATTGTAAACATTAAGGGAAAGCCGTTTACAGTACTTTCAAACTTCATTAATAATGGTAGGGACTTATTTATGTCGTTAGAAAAAAATCAAGGAGCTGAGATATTTGGAACTAGATGTTCAAAAAATGATTTTTGAGTTTATCGGCGGACTGGGAATCTTTTTATTTGGAATTAAGTTCATGGGAGATGGATTGCAAAAGTCAGCAGGAGATAAATTACGTGATATTTTAGACAGATTTACTACTAATCCGTTTATGGGAGTTCTAGCAGGTATCCTAGTTACTGTTCTTATTCAGAGCAGCTCAGGAACTACTGTTATTACGGTAGGCTTAGTAAGTGCTGGTTTTATGACTTTGCGCCAAGCTATAGGCGTTATTATGGGAGCAAATATCGGTACGACAGTTACAGCTTTTATAATCGGAATTGACATTTCGAGCTACGCTCTTCCTATTCTCGCAGTGGGAGCTATTTTACTCTTTTTCTTTAAAAGTAAGGCAGTTCAAAACTTTGGCCAGATCGCTTTTGGTTTTGGCATGCTCTTCTTTGGTTTAGAGCTTATGGGAAGTGGAATGAAGCCGCTTAGGTCCCTTCAACAATTTCAAGATTTAACTGTAAGCATGAGCGATAATCCTATTTTAGGAGTCGTAATTGGCACTTTATTTACGGTAATTGTTCAAAGTTCTAGCGCTACTATTGGCATTCTACAAGAACTTTTTGGACAGGGCGCTATTGATATACAGGCAGCGCTGCCTGTACTGTTTGGAGATAATATTGGCACAACTATTACTGCCATTTTAGCTTCAATCGGGACAAGTGTAGCTGCAAGAAGGGCTGCTTTAACGCATGTCATGTTTAACTTAATTGGTACAACAATCTTTTTGATTATCTTGCCTCTATTTACTCGTTTTGTGGAATATTTGAAAGTAGCAATGGATTTGAATCCTGAAATGACGATTGCGTTTGCTCATGGTATTTTTAACACAACCAATACAATTATCCAGTTCCCGTTGATCGGTCTGCTTGCTTTAATTGTGACAAAACTAATTCCTGGAGAAGATGCTGTTATAGACTTTAAGCCTAAGCATCTTGATCCGATTTTTATTGAGCAGTCCTCTTCAATTGCTCTTGGTCAGGCAAAGGCAGAGCTGATTCGTATGGGAGAGTTTGCGACGCTTGGGTTGGAAGAGGCAAACGGCTATTTAAAAACACGTCAGCCTCAACATGCTGATGCTACTATGCAAATTGAAAATGCGATTAATAATCTGGATAAAAAAATTACTGATTATTTAGTGCTGTTATCCCGCTCTTCAATGTCAGAAGCAGAAAGTGAGGAACATTCGGTTCTTCTAGATACAGCACGAGATATTGAGCGTATTGGCGATCATTTTGAGAACATTATTGAGCTTGTTGATTATCAAATTACGAACAAAGTAAAGATGACCAAAGAAGCTAATAACGATTTAGCTGATATGTTCGAATTGACTATTCTAACAGTTAAAGAAGCTGTCTCTTCTTTAGAAAAAGTGGATAGAGAAAAAGCAGTACAAGTCATTCAAAAAGAAGAACAGATTGATGCGATGGAGCGTCTACTTCGTAAGAAGCACATTTTACGTCTGAATGAAAACATTTGTACAGGATCTGCTGCTATTGTTTTTGTCGATATTATTAGCAACTTAGAACGGGTCGGGGATCATGCGGTTAATATTGCGGAAGCGGTACTGGGCGATCGTTATGCAAAGACCTATTCACAGGTAACATAAAGAAAGACCTTGCTTAAGCAAGGTCTTTCTTTATAGGTGTAGTTATTGTATGATAAATAGTAATACTAAAAAGGATAGGTGCGAACGTGGCTATTTTATGTTGGGCATTAATTATCGTTAGCTTTGTTGTATCGTTTGTTGGGTTGGTTTATCCCATCATCCCAAGCGTGCTATTTGTAGCTCTAGGATTTGTTATATACGGTTTATTTTATGATTTCAGCTCCTATAGCTGGTTATTTTGGGTGATACAAGGATTGTTAGTTGTCGCACTTTTTTTAGCAGACTATATAGCTAATATTATTGGTGTGAAAAAATTCGGAGGCACTAGAGCAGGTGTTTGGGGAAGTACAGTTGGGCTGCTTGTAGGTCCGTTTGTCATTCCGGGATTTGGAATTATTTTAGGGCCGTTTATCGGAGCGATTGTAGGAGAACTGATTGTTCATCGGACCACAATTAGCAACGCAGTAAAAATTGGAGTAGGTTCGGTTATTGGCTTTTTTAGTGGCGCTATTTCAAAAGGATTTATTCAACTGCTGATGATTGCCTATTTTTTATACGCTGTTTTAAAATAATATATTGACTTTAGGCTAGAAACATGTTAAATTTTTAATGTCGCTAGTAAATGTTATATTGTTCCACAGTAGCTCAGTGGTAGAGCTATCGGCTGTTAACCGATCGGTCGTAGGTTCGAGTCCTACCTGTGG
>NZ_JBHZOT010000039.1:1476-2585 GCF_042787735.1 Priestia sp. YIM B13490 | reverse complement strand
CAGTATCTTTATCTGAATACATAGGATATTGAAGGCAGACCCGGGGAACTGAAACATCTAAGTACCCGGAGGAAGAGAAAGCAAATGCGATTTCCTGAGTAGCGGCGAGCGAAACGGAATTAGCCCAAACCAAGAGGCTTGCCTCTTGGGGTTGTAGGACACTCTATACGGAGTTACAAAGGAACGAAGTAAATGAAGCGACCTGGAAAGGTCCGTCGAAGAAGGTAACAACCCTGTAGTTGAAACTTCGTTCCCTCTTGAGTGGATCCTGAGTACGGCGGAACACGTGAAATTCCGTCGGAAGCTGGGAGGACCATCTCCCAAGGCTAAATACTACCTAGTGACCGATAGTGAACCAGTACCGTGAGGGAAAGGTGAAAAGCACCCCGGAAGGGGAGTGAAAGAGATCCTGAAACCGTGTGCCTACAAGTAGTCAGAGCCCGTTAACGGGTGATGGCGTGCCTTTTGTAGAATGAACCGGCGAGTTACGATCCCATGCAAGGTTAAGCTGATAAGGCGGAGCCGTAGCGAAAGCGAGTCTGAATAGGGCGTTTAGTATGTGGTTGTAGACCCGAAACCAGGTGATCTACCCATGTCCAGGGTGAAGTTCAGGTAACACTGAATGGAGGCCCGAACCCACGCACGTTGAAAAGTGCGGGGATGAGGTGTGGGTAGCGGAGAAATTCCAATCGAACCTGGAGATAGCTGGTTCTCTCCGAAATAGCTTTAGGGCTAGCCTCATGTTGTGAGAGTCTTGGAGGTAGAGCACTGATTGGACTAGGGGCCCCCAACGGGTTACCGAATTCAGTCAAACTCCGAATGCCAAAGACTTATCCATGGGAGTCAGACTGCGAGTGATAAGATCCGTAGTCAAAAGGGAAACAGCCCAGACCACCAGCTAAGGTCCCCAAGTATACGTTAAGTGGAAAAGGATGTGGAGTTGCTTAGACAACCAGGATGTTGGCTTAGAAGCAGCCACCATTTAAAGAGTGCGTAATAGCTCACTGGTCGAGTGACTCTGCGCCGAAAATGTACCGGGGCTAAACGTATCACCGAAGCTGTGGATTGACATCTTTGATGTCAGTGGTAGGAGAGCGTTCTAAGTGCTG
>NZ_JBHZOT010000039.1:0-1381 GCF_042787735.1 Priestia sp. YIM B13490 | reverse complement strand
ATGAAGGCTGAGCTGTGATGACGAGGGAATTATAGTACCGAAGTTCCTGATTCCACACTGCCAAGAAAAGCCTCTAGCGAGGCGGGAGGTGCCCGTACCGCAAACCGACACAGGTAGGCGAGGAGAGAATCCTAAGGTGATCGAGAGAACTCTCGTTAAGGAACTCGGCAAAATGACCCCGTAACTTCGGGAGAAGGGGTGCTCTGGTAGGGTGTATAGCCCGAGAGAGCCGCAGTGAATAGGCCCAGGCGACTGTTTAGCAAAAACACAGGTCTCTGCGAAGCCGCAAGGCGAAGTATAGGGGCTGACGCCTGCCCGGTGCTGGAAGGTTAAGAGGAGGGGTTATCCTTTGGGAGAAGCTCTGAATCGAAGCCCCAGTAAACGGCGGCCGTAACTATAACGGTCCTAAGGTAGCGAAATTCCTTGTCGGGTAAGTTCCGACCCGCACGAAAGGCGTAACGATCTGGGCACTGTCTCAACGAGAGACTCGGTGAAATTATAGTACCTGTGAAGATGCAGGTTACCCGCGACAGGACGGAAAGACCCCGTGGAGCTTTACTGTAGCCTGATATTGAATTTTGGTACAGCTTGTACAGGATAGGTAGGAGCCTGAGAAGCCGGAGCGCTAGCTTCGGTGGAGGCGTCGGTGGGATACTACCCTGGCTGTATTGAAATTCTAACCCGCGGCCCTGATCGGGCCGGGAGACAGTGTCAGGTGGGCAGTTTGACTGGGGCGGTCGCCTCCTAAAATGTAACGGAGGCGCCCAAAGGTTCCCTCAGAATGGTTGGAAATCATTCGTAGAGTGTAAAGGCACAAGGGAGCTTGACTGCGAGACCTACAAGTCGAGCAGGGACGAAAGTCGGGCTTAGTGATCCGGTGGTTCCGCATGGAAGGGCCATCGCTCAACGGATAAAAGCTACCCCGGGGATAACAGGCTTATCTCCCCCAAGAGTCCACATCGACGGGGAGGTTTGGCACCTCGATGTCGGCTCATCGCATCCTGGGGCTGTAGTCGGTCCCAAGGGTTGGGCTGTTCGCCCATTAAAGCGGTACGCGAGCTGGGTTCAGAACGTCGTGAGACAGTTCGGTCCCTATCCGTCGTGGGCGTAGGAAATTTGAGAGGAGCTGTCCTTAGTACGAGAGGACCGGGATGGACACACCGCTGGTGTACCAGTTGTCTTGCCAAAGGCATCGCTGGGTAGCTATGTGTGGACGGGATAAGTGCTGAAAGCATCTAAGCATGAAGCCCCCCTCAAGATGAGATTTCCCATAGCGCAAGCTAGTAAGATCCCTGAAAGATGATCAGGTTGATAGGTCAGAGGTGGAAGCGTGGCGACATGTGTAGCTGACTGATACTAATCGATCGAGGACTTAACCAAA
>NZ_JBHZOT010000038.1:0-3686 GCF_042787735.1 Priestia sp. YIM B13490 | reverse complement strand
TCTTCTTCTGAAAATCTCTTCATAAAAACTGCGCCTCCAATTGGTTAGATTATGTCTAACAATTGGGGCGCAGTTCACAGAACCGTTCTGCGACAAGGGTTCTTTTTTGGTATGTGTACCGGAAAGAGTGGTTATGTAAACTAGCTTTGCATGCGATATACATAATGTTTCCCATACGTATATTTGATAAAATGGAATAAAAAGGTTTTATATTTAGGGGGAAAAAGATGAAAAAGATATTTTTTATTGCTTTCATATTGTTTCTAATGTGTGGCTGCCAAAGTAAAGCTAAGGAGCCTTTAGTTTTTACAGGTAAAAGCGACAACTGGACAGTAAAAGAGACTGTAAAGCCAATATCAGACAAAGATAAAGGTGAACCAAAGACTATTGAATTAACTTATACAGGCAAAGATAAGAAATCAGTCGGAGAGTTCAGTTTTAAATTAGAAGCACCAAACGGCCAATGGGGTGTTTCCATTATAGAGCTAGATAAAGAAGGAAAATTTAAAGAAAAAACAAACGCAATAGTCAATAGAGAAACATTGAAATCAGATAAACCTATAATAATTTTAAAATGGAATGATCAAAAAGAAGAGATTACGTTAAAAAATAAAAACCAGCCATAAGCTTTATGGCTGGTTTTTATTTAGCTATCTATTCGCTTTAAAATTTTATGCTCTTCTTTTTCTGGAAAAGGTCTTATACCAAAGTAGTAACTAAAAACAAAAAAGATAACAACAACTACAGCAAAAATGAGCAACTTTTTTGAATAACCTTTAGATTCTCTTTTATTCTCAAGTTCTTCTTTATATTTTTGTTGAATTTGTTTTTTCTTGTCATCTATTTTCATATTTACTCCTAGATATAGTTTTTATCTAATTTTACCATAACAATCCAGTTAATGTTTATTTCTTCCGATAATGTTGATTATGATAACTATGTTTGTATATCATATAAAGCGTAAAAACAGAAAAAACTCCCTGCCATCTGGGGAGTTTTTTCTGCTACATTTATTTTATTGAAGGATCTAAAAGTTACAGCTTATTGAGTAGTTTGTTCTAAAAATATAAGATTATTCTTTTTTCTTAGCTAGTTGTTCTTTGTCTTGTGTTCCAGGTGGTTGTTCAAGCCATTTATGATGGATCATGATATCAGCTCCATCTTTCGCATATTGACCGATTTCAAGTGATAGCCTTTCATAATTGATAACGAGGTCACTTCGTTGACTTGCAGCTGCTGCAGTCGCATAGTTACCTGTTCCTGCTGCGCTCAAAAAGCTCATATGAAACATCGCTAGTCGATCAGAGAAGACAGGTGTGGTTAAGTCACTAATTGCAATATCATGTGGAACCGGTGGCTGAATATGATTATCTAGGAGGGCTTTGCCAAAGATCTGCACATGTTTTTCCGAGATTTCAGCCCCTCTTAACATCCATTGTTGAATTTTTTCGCGTTGAGATGTCTGAGCAAAGCTAAGAGCTAGCTTACTGCCGATGATGTTGGTTTGAATGTTCATATATAAATGCGATATTTCAATGGCATTCAAAGGACGTTCTTTGCTAAAAAACGAAAAGCCACTAAGATAGCTTTTGCTGTCTACAGTATCTGGTTGAGTAGGGTAAGCAATATAAGGAGCTCGAACAAATAACCCTTTTGAAAGGGCGATATCCGAACTTTCATCATATAAATTGGAGGCCTCTTGAAGCCCCTCTTTAAAATATAATCGTATATCTTTTCGAGCACTCATGGATAGAAACCCACTAAATGCTAGCATCCCTATTTTTGCCATGTGATTAACGTATGTAAGAATAAAGGTATCGGTGTACAGACGGCCAGTATCCTTATTCACATCGTGTTCATTTGTAAATCCTATAGGAAGAGGAATTTCTTCTCTTTGAAATAAAGCACGAAGTTTTTCTACATGAACAGCTGAAAGATCATAAGCTATTTGAACAATCGATTTAATTTCTTTATCTTCAATATGTTTTAAGAAATAACCAAGTATACATTTGGACATACTATCATTCATATAGCCAGTCCACGTGCAGGCTATTTCAGCTGACGTAAGCTTTGTGTTATGTTCAGTCATGAGCAGTTTCCTCCACTTGATATTTTAGGTTGTCACTATATCATTTGCAGAAAACTGCTATTTTTATGCCTTTTATGAATATATATAATCTGATTCAAATTACTTGTCGTTGTTCCAAGTATATTGAAACAAGTATATTTTTTCACTTCTATAGTTTCCGATAAGGTACATTATGGTAAATAAAAGCTGATATAGGCTGTTTTTTTTAGGGGAATTAAAAAAAGAATAAATTAGAAAGATAAATGACATAATCAAGATAAATACATATAATTAGGAGGCTTTAATGGCTAAGCATAATGTAAGATTATCAAGTCCTGAAATTGGTGGTTTATGGGGAGTTTATATACAAGAAACAATGTCTACTTGTTTGTTGAAATATTTTCTTCATCACCTACAAGACAACGAAATAAAGCCTATTTTACAAAAATCTTTACTTATCTCTCAATCACATCTAAAGCAAATTAAGGATATTTTTTCTGAGGAGAATATCCCTTTACCAGATGGGTTTACGGACAAAGATATTAATTTGTCAGCGCTGCCCCTTTTTTATGACCTTTTTGCTCTGAGTTTTGTCTACTCAATGAGTCGCATGTCAATGGTTAACCTAGGGTTTGCTACTTCTACTGTTGCTCGGGCAGATGTTCTTGATTTCTTCACTCAGGCTTTGAATCAAGCTACAGAGCTCTATGCAGAATCCACTACTCTAATGTTATCTAAAGGAATTTACGATCGACCACCTATGATTACCTATCCTGAGAAAGTTGAATATATAAAAAAACAATCTTATATAGTAGCAGCCATAGGAAAAAAAAGACCTTTAAATGCTGTTGAACTTACTGAAATGTTCTTCAATATTGAGCGTAACTATTTCTCGGTACTACTCTGTATGGGCTTATTACAAGTGATTAAGGACAAGGAAATTAAAGATTATATAGAAGATGGAATGGATATATCAGAAAAACAAATCAATTTCTTGAATGACCTTTTAAAGGAAGAAGAACTTCTTGGTACAGTTCCTGTTAGTATAGAAGTAACAAATTCAACCGTTTCTCCTTTTTCCGACAAGCTTATTGTTGCGCTTTTTCATTTTTTAAATTCCATTGATGTGACACTTATTGGACATGCTTTATCTTTATCCATGAGGACAGATTTAGCTACTTATTACAGTAAATTAATTGGAGAAATATTAATTTATGCTGGAAAGGGCTTTAATATTATGGTCAACCGGGAATGGCTAGAACAACCTCCTCAAGCACCAAATAGAAAGGCTTTAAAAGGAAAGTAAGTTAATTAATAAGAAGATTCTATTTGAGAATGTTGAATAACACTCTAAAAATTCGTTATATAAAAATGCTTCAAAAAGCCCTTGATGAAAGGGCTTTTTAGCATGCTGGGTTCAATAATGTCTGTTATATTAAGTAAATAGTAGGTTATTTCATAAAAGTAATCAGTTTAACTGTTTACTCTTAGTGACGACAAATGGATATATTTATATATTTTACCAAAAGGTCGGCTTACCGACCATAAACCAAAGCATAGTCATTAATAGAATGATGTAAATCCAAATAGATCGCTTTAGTTTAGTTGCCAGTTCTTT
>NZ_JBHZOT010000037.1:0-5815 GCF_042787735.1 Priestia sp. YIM B13490 | reverse complement strand
CGTTCTCGTAGAACGGGAACAGGAACAAGCAGCCCCCGTTCCTGTCGAGCAAGCACAACCAATGTTCACCTTAGAGGACATGCGGAACATTGTACGTGAAGAGCTAGAGGAACAAGTTAAAGCGCGTGAGAACGAACGAGATAAAGCGCTAATGGGTGTCATGCGTGAATTACAGGATGTAAAAAAAATGATAGCTGCCTCTCAAGAGGTAAGTAAAAAAAAATGGTGGGAGTTTTGGAAATCCTAATTTTTTAGCGATCTTTAGTGCAACCTAATTTAATACATCCGGATCAACCTCAATGAAGTATTATCAACAACACATAATAAATTATTTCATAATACAAAGAAGAAGTTTTATTAAAAAATGACACCTTCAAGGTGTATCTTTTTTTGTATCATGGTATATAGCATATAATATTTCCTCTTTATGCCCGTTATATAGGCAACTACAAAGGTTTCTTAAAGATAAGCTTAAGCAGGATATAATTTTCAAGATTGTTATTGGTAGATACTATAAATTACGTTAGTAATTATGTAGCTATCAATAACTTTTTATCTTCTACTCCTTCTCCTATTTAATGAGCGAGTCGGGGTCTCATAAGAAGCATATGCATAAAAAGGCTTCTTTTCATGCAAGAACTGTTATTTGAAAACGGGCGAAAACGTTGGCAAATCAACGATGTATAAAATCATGTATAAACGATAAATTTGAAAAGCGAACGAGCCCTTGTGTATCAAGGACTCGTTTTTTTGATGTCTTCCGGAAAGAGTGATTATGTTAACTGGATTTGTATATAGCATACATCGATAAGATAAAAAAAGACCCTGAATTATATTCAGGGTTCTCTTTCATTTACCTATATTAATAAGTTGGAAGGAACTAAACAGTTATTGTGTTTCTTCATCATTTTTTAAAAGGAAAACAGATGTAATTGTACCGTCTATAAACTCTGCTTTTGCTTTTTGTTTAGCTTCTTCAATTGTTAAAGCGTCATACTGTCTATAGTACGTAACATTACGCTTTGGATCTAAAACTTCGACAGAATATAATCTATTTTCTTCACTCATCGTTTTTCCCCCTTAATTAAGGTTGCTTAATTAAGATACGATCAATAAGACCGTAATCTACTGCTTCCTGTGCTTGCATAAAATTATCTCGGTCCGTATCGTTAGAAATTTCTTCTACACTTTTTCCTGTTCGTTCGGCTAATATTCCATTAAGGTGTTCTCTCATACGCAAAATTCTTTTTGCACTAATTTCGATATCAGAAGCCTGTCCTCTGGCACCACCTAATGGTTGATGAATCATAATTTCACTATTACCGAGTGCAAAACGTTTTCCTTTAACACCACCAGCTAATAAAAAAGCTCCCATAGAAGCTGCTAGTCCTATACACAGTGTGCTGACATCTGCTCTTATGTGTTGCATTGTATCGTAAATAGCCATTCCTGCGGTGATAGATCCCCCTGGAGAATTTATATAAATACTAATATCTTTTTCAGGGTCATCTGCATCAAGGAATAATAATTGAGATATAACACTATTGGCGACTTGATCAGTGATTTCACCTGTTAACATAATAATTCTATCTTTGAGTAAACGAGAGTAAATATCATAAGATCGTTCGCCACGGCTTGTTTGCTCCACTACATATGGGATTAAGTTCATTCTTTGTCCTCCTGTACTTAACTTTAAATCATCTTTCCTTACTAATTCATTTACAAGGTTTGTTACCTCTTTATTAAGAGGTATTTCATATACTTCGTTCTCATCAACTAGGGGAATATCTATTGATTGCTGTATAGATTTTTTAATTCGATCACTTCCCTCAAAGTGAACAGAAACAGATAAAGTTTCTACTAATTCTGGATTAAATGTTTCCGTGTTTAATTCAAAAAGAATAGATTCCTTTTGAATTAAACGATTTACTATTAAATCTCCCTCCTCATTCTCCTTTAGTTGATTAAAATTGAAGCCTTTAGAACAATAAGGAGAATGATGTATTTCAATTTTATGAACATATTTCCTTTCATTCCATTGGAGATGAAGTAGTACATAGTTAAGCCCTTCTTCATTCTCCATTTTTTCTTTTGCTAACTTAATTTCCATTATGATTGTCTCCATTGGGAAAGAGTTGTGAAACTGATTGAATAACCTTTTGTTTCATAGATGGAGAAAGGTTTGTATCCAACGTTATAGCTACACTGTTATTTATTAGATGAGTTTCTTGATGAAGGACATTCTCAGAGTTGATAAACTCTAATTGATGAGCTACACGTTCAATATCTTCAAAGGAAAGATCTTTTAATACATTATGAATATTGCCTAACGTCTCTCCAGTTCTTGTAAGTGTAAGAATGGCTTTACCATATATTAAATGTTTATCTGTATAGACACGCTTGTTTCCAACAAGCTCTAAGGGAGGGAGTAAACTTAACTGTGTATAGTAACGAATTGTGCGTAATTTAAGAGTAGGATCGTACTCTTGAAGCATTTCAGTTAACTCGTTTGCTGTGTATATATTCATATAAACCTCCTTTACATTAAAATGTTATAGTTACACTTTACTGTCACACACTTATCTTACTATTTATTCCATATAATTTCAATTAATATCCAAAATAAAAACCATTCTTTAAAAGAATGGTTTTTATTTATACCGTTTCCTAGAAAATTTGCTTTCTTAGGGCTTTTTATTTCCGATAAGCTGTTTTATGTTAACTAGAAAGAAATATATAAACATATACATAGCACTTTTTATTGATTAGAAAGCTGAGCACTAATGTACTCAGCTTTCTTTATCGTTATTTTCAATTAGCGTAAACAAATCGTCCAACGTTACATTAAAATACATCATCAATTTAGCTAGTAAACTGGCTGGTATTCGTCTGTTATTCATATCACGGTTGTTCGCCAAATCGTTTATTGTATCGCGTCTTTCATTGATTTCTTCAGATAATTTCCTTACAGAAATGTCTTGCTCTTCTAAATATTTTTTTAGATGACATTGCAATTTTACGTTCTCCAAAATTGACCTCCTTCTCAAAAGAATTCAATATTTTATTGACCTTTTATTATGTAAGATGCTATATTTATGTTAACAATATGACTCGTTTAACGTGTCATTAAATGAATTGTTTATTCCATTCATTTTAACATATGGGAGCTGATTCAAATGGAAAAAGCTGAAAAATTGTTAATGGGGATCGAAAATGTTTTAGGCATGGCTAGTGAACTTTTTGACGAGGTAGCACGTTTGAAACAAGTCGAAGAGGAATGTAAAACACTAAAAGAAAAATTGTTTATGAGTCAATTTACTCGCTCAGAAAAAGAAGTTTTTGAACTCGCACTTGATGGACTTTCGTCTTCAAAAATGGCAGAATGGTTGTTCAAAGAACGGAGCACAATTTCACAACAACGCAAAGACATCTGCAAAAAATTAGGCGTTAAAAATATCAAAGAAGCAGTACAACAATTTCAAAACCTTCACCAAGAACCGCAACAAGAAATCCACCAAGAATCACCACAAAAACTCGTAAACATTTCATGAAAAATGAAAAAAGCATATCGACAGCAGGTGCCCACGAGGGGACTTAACCACCTAAATAGTTGAAAAAATGGAACATTTTTAGGAGATTGAGGGGGCATTGTAAACGTTTTCAGTGTACCCACTGGAAAAAATCGTGGTATCACGGTTAAGCTAGGCTCTGCCTAGCCTAGCACAGTATGTGATAGCAAAAACCCCTTATGCTCTTCCTTCCGAAAAAATAACGAATTAATTTCCAGTTACTATTTTTTTAAAAAAGGAGTTGGTTTTTTGGATATTATTATTCGCAATATTGGTAAAGAATACGTCAAAGCAATTGATGAAAAAGCGAAGGCATTGAACATGTCTCGCAATGAATTCTTAAACAGATATTTAATTGGATACGCACATCATCGGGAAGCACTTGGGAGGGAAGACCGACTGGAAAAGTTTCTTAATGAAACACAACAGCAAATGTTAGCTTTCACAATGCTAATGGATATGATGACAGATACTTTACGAGAATTAAGTGGATTGGACGATGATGAATCGTAATCATATGACTGTCATAAATGACGGTCTTTTTATTTAAGGGTCTTCTGAAACACGAGGTAATACAGCAAACGCAAGAAAGTCGCCTGTATTTGATTTTTAATGTACTGGAATATAAAACTATTACATTATCATTAAAAACGTCATATAAGGCGATCTGGAAGGCCATTTTGCCGATTATGTTTCAATCAGAAAGTTGCGTTCGATTTCGGACAGATATTTTGAATATTTATATTCAACTGTTAACTAAAACTGTCTGCAAATTAATCAATGTCTCTAGTAAAATTCCGATTTTATACCCACTCCTATTTTCATCAATAGGACATGATATAATAAAAAAAGAACGGAGATTGAGGCCTCCGTTCTCTTGGGTGTACTTGTTACAATAGTACGTTTATTTGGTTACGTATATTATAGCAAGTACTCCAACAAAAAATCAATCGTTGGAGGAATTTAGAAATGAATGGAATTATAAAAACAATAAAAACAACACAATATGCTCAGATACATAACGCGCCCTTACAAACGGACCTGGAGGACTTGCGGTCTATCGGTCTATTAAGTCACATTATGAGCTTAGGTGAAGGTTGGACGATTAGGAAGACCCAGTTACAAAACAAATTTTCTCGTAGAAATGTAGACGCTGCTTGGAAAGAATTAGCTATTAAACAATACGCTGTCGGCTTTAGCGCATATGTTGACGGAAAAAAAGATTATTTTTACGCCGTGTCAGATATTCCGATTTCACAAGCTAATTTCGAATTACTGGTCATTGAACAAATAAATCTCTTACAATCGCAAGGTAAAAACGTCATGACGTTAAGCGTGATGCAACATTCGCCACTTGAAATCACTGAAAAAATGTCTGATGTACAGAACGTACATCAGACACAAAATAAGCAAATTTCTTCTGATGTACGTTCTGTACAACACAGTGTGTACAACACAGAACGTACACCTATAAATAAAAAAGAAACAAATGAAAAATTAATAAATAAAAAAATTAGTAGTAGTCCGCGTGATTTTATTGATGATAAATTACGAGAGAAGTATAACAATGTACCTTTCGACGAAGTAAAAAATGAAATGCTTAACGACACTGTAATCGTTGATACGGATAAGCAATATAAATCACTATTAGAATACCGTCTTAAACATTGGAAACCGAAGCAAACTAAAAGGAAACGTGTAATACGTAATGTACGTGAAGAAATGGTTCCAAAGTGGCTACAAACGAATGATGAAAATGCGGTAGCAAAAGATCTTTCAGTGAACAATGATTTTGAAGCCGAAAAGGAAAAAATAAAGGAAGAGCTAATGCAATTAGAAGCAGAATTAAAAGCAGGTAATCGTTAATAAATATTGAATTACACCTAGAAAAGCGAGAGCGAACGAGGTGAAGAACGTGTCAGAAAACGAACGTGCATATTGGAATCACGAAGTAGCTGAGCAACTTGACATAGGTACAAGCACATTAAGAAAATGGTGCTTAGAATTGGAAGAGAACGAGTACGTGTTCACTAAAGGCGAACAAGAAAGCCGAGCTTTTTTAAAACGTGATATTGATGTTTTAATGCACATGAAAAATGAAATACGCAATAAGAAAAAGTCACTCAAAGATGGGGCTAAAATCGCTTTAGAAAAGGCAAGAACGGGGGTCGTTCTCGTAGAACGGGAACAGGAACAAGCAGCCCCCGTTCCTGTCGAGCAAGCACAACCAATGTTCACCTTAGAGG
>NZ_JBHZOT010000036.1:0-6485 GCF_042787735.1 Priestia sp. YIM B13490 | reverse complement strand
TGAGTCCAGTCGAATACCGTACTCATGCCAACTACGTTGCTTAAATATAAATTGTCTAACTTTTTGGGTTCAGTTCATCTGCCGAGGGTTCTTTTTCCGGAGTATGCAGATTTTTATAAGTCCTTGATATGAAAGCATTTACTCGATACCCAAGTGGGAGGAGGATGTATAAAAAGTGCACATTTCATATATATGTTAACCCTACAAAAAATTTACTATATGTGAAAAATGTGATGAAAATAGCTTATTCTATGCATCAAATATGTATGAGATCTACTAAAAGCAGCCGAAATAATCAAGGTTGCTCTTTTTTCGCCTAAAATCGTGTTGCTAGCGAATTCATATGCAAAATTAAAAGTCTTTTCGTGAGTAGTTAGTTGTATTAGTAATTTCCTCATACTACCTCTTATTTTCTTCAACACAAATCAAATAATACGTTTAGGAGGTGTTTTTATGCCAGAACACGGTTTCAATGAAACCCATGATAATAACAATCATAGCAATAGTTATGATACAAACGGTGGAAGTATCCAACCAATAGATGTACCCCAATCTGTCGGAAATAAAATTCCTGCTGAAAACGATGGAATAACTGGAAAAGTAAATGCAAACCTCGGATACCATCCAAAAAAATAGCACGAAAAAACCGCCCTACAAAAGTAAGGCGGTTCTCCAATAAGCTTTATCTTACAAAACTAAAACCATGTAGAATCTTTATATTTTGGAAATTATACCATTTAACAAAAAAAAGAGCAATCCTAAAGTACTCTTTTTCTCAGTATAAACTAACACAAAATGTGTGCATTGGTGCTCAAGGAGTGTTCAATAAAGTATAGAAAAGGGCACCTTTCTATCGAGAAAAGTGCCCTTACTCCAAGATAACATGTGCGTGCAAATTAATTATAGCATGATATTTCTTTGAAAATTAATACATATTATAAGATTAAACTACTCAAGATACTGAGAAGTACCTCCACTCTAGAATCTCATTTACCTTTTAATAAAACCAATCTTAAATAAATCGTACCACTCTTCTAATTCTTTACCTTTTAGAACATCTAATTTTTCTAAAATATCTCTCGAAAATTCTAATGCACCACTTCCATTAGCAGTAATTAGGCAGCCACCACTAACAGATTGTGCTTCTATATAGTTTTCGTCACCTCGATAATTAGGTGCTCCTTCTTTTAAATAAGGTAATGAATTTCCTGTATGTTTATTTTGATCAAGAAACCCATAATTGCCTAAAAAGGTAGTTGCATCACAAATCGCTGCAACAGGAATATTATGTTCAAAACAAAAACTCACAAGCTTCTTTACCTGATGATTTTTCTCTTCTCTCCATCCAGTTCCCCCAGGAATAATTAACATAACAAACTCCAATTTAGAAGAAAAGTCGTGTAAGCTGTAATCTGGAAGAACAGTCAATCCTCCCATTGAAACCTTAGGATTATTATCAATCGCAATTGTTTGAACTTGAAATCCTGTGCCGAGTTTATTTAACTCAGCTGTCACATAACTGGCTTCCCAATCAGCAAAACCATCTGTAATAAAGACCAACACTTTTTTCATCTATATGTCCTCCCTAATTCTTGATTGGAAATATAACCAAGTACATTACTAATCTCCTAACTTAATTTACCATATTTTATATATTCCATAAAATAGAAAATTATATCGTTTGTAAAAGTATACTTTTGCGGACTTTTATTTGATTTTAGTCCAATACTTTAACATATACAGTCTCTTTCTAATTATTTAATTTTTTAGCTACTTATAAGAATTTTTCATGCTGTCCCTAACACTGCTATAAAAACAGAATATTCAATTATTTTAATTTATTTCGTAAGCGATTACATATATAATGAAAATAAGGTTGGATAGCAAGCTTGGCTATCATTTTATATGGCGTAGGCAGGGCCAGTACAAGATGAGAATGGCTTATCATATAAAATATTTTGTTAATTTGTATGTATAAGAGATTGCTAGTTGTACAATAATAAAAAATAGGAACTTGCATAAAGGAGGTCAAACTATTGAGCGAATATAAACAGGTTTTCTCTACATTTATTAATGAAGAACGATTTGATTTACATTCATATCTTACTTATTTATTTATCAATGAATGTCAGGAAGATGTAGTAAATCAGTTAGAACAGAAACATGTAAACCAATAAATTTATAAATAGGAAAAAGGAAAGGGTAAATAATAATGAATGGAAAAATCGTGTAGGTGACTTTATCTTTCTGAGCAGAAGGAATAGGTCGCCTATTGGTACTTCTACTTAAGTATTTAATACACTAAATTCAATGTTAAATCTTTTGGAAGATTAAAGGGCTTATAACGGAAGTGCTTTATTATTTACTTAAGCTAACGAGGCAGGTTAGTTTAATATTTGGACAATTTATTTTTCTAGGGTTTTCTTGAAAATGGATGGTTCTTTTTTAACGTGAAATTGCTCTTTTAAAAAGCCCCTTAAATCTCTCTCTATCTTCGGGTGTAAATGGTTTTGGCCCCTTTGTACGCTTTCCGCTTTTTCGCGCCATTGCACTCAGATAACGTGTTTGTAATAATCGGTCAATGTTTTCATTTGTATAGCTAGACCCATTATGGTGAAGTACCGCACACCCTTTTGCTAAACCTAGCGAAGCAAGACCATAATCTTGCGTAACGATTATATCTCCTTTTTCTACTAACCCCATAATCCGATAATCCGCAGCATCTGCTCCAGAATCAACATAAATGGTTTCCACTCCTGATGGTTGTTCCACATTAGAAAAATGAGAAAAGCTAGTAACAAGGATAACAGGAATTTTAGCATTCGTACCTTCAGAGATAATGATATCTTTTACCGGACAAGCATCTGCATCAACATAAATTTTCATCTTTACCTCTCCCCGTAAATAAGTTTGAGTTGATGATAATGGAAGATTTAGCCTTTGTCAAACGATAAGATATTTTACCTAAAACTATTAAAAAACAGTTGTTGTATTAAAGCGCGTGTTTGATGCTCTCTTTTTTAAAAGGAGAAGCTAATTTGATCTCACGTAACCTTCTAAAATATGAAAAAGATGTTATTATCACTTATGAAACCCATAATAATAATGATGTGATTTCTCTTTATTAGGAGTGTGATGATATTTGTTTTTAATTGATTTATGTGAACCTTGTAATGTTGAGGAAATAATAACTCAAATAGACCCTTTTTCTACAATAGATGTAAATACTAAAGTATCTATAACAAAAATAATTTATCATTTACTTAAATAAATTAACGAGTTTTTAATTTAGTATAAATGTTATTGCATATCCTAAATGTTTACGAAAAAATAAGGTATGAAACAATAAATACATAAAAGAAAGAATTAGCCTACCTTAATAAGGCTATCTCTTGGTGCGGAAAATGCCTAATTCGGGGTAAAAACTCCCAAAGCAATTATCATAAGTACTAGCTTTTTCTTCAATGGACAACACTCCTATTCAGTTTTTTAATACCGAACGAATGTAACAATTTGAGAAAAATTTTAATGGTTTATTTTGTTACATTTGCATGACATAGGAAAAACTGTTGCATCGTAAATCATAGAACAGTTAATACTAATTTTACGACTAAGAAAGGAGATGAAACTATATGAAAAGTAAAAAATTAGAAAGACAATTTCTAAAGTGTATAACCGTCATATTTTTAGGTAGCTTACCCTTCGTTTTAAAGAAAACCCCTGTCAAAGACTCACTGTTGGTCTTGTTTATGAATGGATATACAAATGCTATCGTTGACAGATTTCTAGTTAATCGTCAAATACTTCAATACCCTATACGCTTTATACCTAAAGAGTTTAAATCGAATGTTTTATTTGATTTCTTATGTTTACCAACTGTTTCTTTATGGCTTTATCATTTAACAAAAAATGATAATCCTTTTAAAATTGTATACAAGATTGTACTTACCATCAGTTCATTGTTTTTAGTTGAGTTATGGGCAGAAAAATATACGAAACTAATCAAGTGGCAAAAAGGATGGAAATGGTATTACAGCCTTATTAGCCTTAATGTAAGAGCTTTATTTAGTCGTTTAGTAATTGCAATTATTAACATTATACAAAAGAAACAAGAGGGTTAACCTATGCTCCTACTAAAAAAAGTGATCTTGTATCTCCCTCTTGTTTTATAGGTGGAGACTCAACTGGTTCTGCTTCTTCAAAGGTGAACAAATTTAATTGTTCAGTCTCGAATGAATTACCGGATGTTTCGCAACCAGTTAATGCACGGAACAGACCTTCATTTTCCCATCCTGTTAAGTTACCCCCAATAGATACTTCACTCACATGAGCATGAGAAGAACTTGGGAATGCTACTCAGGTATTAGTTGTTTTTCATTTTATAACCTTTGAATTTATAACCCTATACGCCCGTAAGATCAACAAAGCTCTTATAGGAATACGTAATCGCAACAGGCGTACCTACTTGAACTTTATCATAAAGCTTTTCAATATCTGCATTATGCATTCTCACGCATCCTTGACTCACGTACTTTCCAATGCTGCTTTCATTTTTGTTGCCATGAATACCGTATGTATCACCATACGTACCGTTAGCATTTAATCCTAACCAACGTTTTCCTAATGGGTTGTGAGGATCGCCCCCAGGAATATGTCCTGTATAGTAAGGGCGGTTTTTAATTTTGTTTACCACTTTAAAAAAGCCAACAGGTGTTTTATACCACGTTTTTCCCGTTGCTACTGGATCAACGATTTCAATATAGCCATTGTGAAAATAGGCAAGCTTGTTATAGTACTTGTTAATAATAATCAAATCTTGATTCGCTGGCTTACTTACTGCTTCTGTTTTCCCCTGATTTACTCCACATAATGCGACCATTATTAATGTAAGAACGGTCATCGATTTCATAAAGATGTTTTTCATAAAAATATCTCTCCTCTTTTTTATATGTTTATATGAAATGAAAAAAGCACCTTCCAAATGGAAAGATGCTTATCGTAACGATTATTTAATAAATAAAGAGGCCAACTTTGCATTACAATAAATTGACCTCTTTTTATCTTTATCTTTATTTTCTTTCTCTTAATAGACGGTTATTCTGAGAAATAATAACACTGCTAAAAACAATGGTAGCAACCATACCCAAAATAGAGAAGAACAGTAGTGCCACAAAATTATTATTTGAACGCATAGACGACCTCCATTATTTGTGAATTATTAATATTATTTGAAACCTCCCTGTTTTTATTCTCTATTAGGCACTATTTCAGTCCTACTCTTTGCAGAGAAACGTTCTCTAACGAAATGAACTTTTGTTTTGCGTATAACTCATTCGATGCAAATTTCAGCACCTCAAAATACATATAAAAAAGACCACTCATGGAAGAGAGGCCTTTTTGTATTAAAACATTAATTTAAAAATGATCAGAACTATTTTTGTCTTCTTTATACTGTTCCTTGGTTGTAGTAAAATGCATGCCCTTGTAAAAGTTTATTAATTCCTTCTAAATAATAAGGAGCACGTTGTTCCACTTGTTCAATATCGACCCATGCAAGTTGGAATATTTCTTTAGGCATCTTGATTTCTTCAGTTCCACCTACAATATGTCCTTCAAAAGTAAAGAAGATAGCATGATGGTTCCTTTTCAAATATTTCCCTTCGTTGATGGCTAATATTTTGCCTGGTTCAATTATCAATCCAGTTTCCTCAAATACTTCTCGAATTATAGCTTCGACTAATGACTCACCAGCTTCTACTCTTCCACCTGGAAAAGACCAATGTCCTTCATGATTATCAACCATTAAAATCTGATTGTACTCATTTTTAATGAGGGCATAGACTACTTTTACTTCTTCCATAAAGTATAAATCCTCCTAAGCGTACGGATACAACATATACAAACCCTAACAACTTTATCGCCATTCTAAATTTTTCATTCCTTATTAATTTTCTCTGTATGACGACAAGAAGGGAAAGAGGAACAGCCAAAAAAGCGAGTGCCACTCCCATCTCGTACGACTAGATCTTGCCCACACTTTGGACATTTACGAGGTTCTGGTGTGATATTTTCAAAGATTTCCCGTGCCTTAAAAACGGGATTTACCTCATTAATAAACTTTTGAAGATCCGCCCGATCCAATAAGGTCACATCACATGCAGCTGCAAGTTCTTTCGCTTGTTTCGTAAAATAACTATTCGTCACAACCCACGCCTGATTCGCTTTATAATACGCTTTTGCCCCATACACTTCTTGTACAGCTGAAATACTAACCCGATTTTTAATTCCATATCGTTTAGCTTGAATGACAATCTTTTCTTTGCCTTTCATCACTAAATCAGCCCCAAAGTCACCAGACTTTTTGGTTACTTGAGGTTTATATCCTAACTGTTGGAAAAGGGCCTGCAAGTAGGGTAAGCACCCAGCGCCTTTCTGTATTTCTACAGGAGGTTTCCAAGAGCTCCCCTCCGAACCGTACGTACACC
>NZ_JBHZOT010000035.1:0-6605 GCF_042787735.1 Priestia sp. YIM B13490 | reverse complement strand
CTCAAACAAACGCGTTTGTTTGACGCCAACCGGCGAGGGAGCCCCCTCAAAAAAGTGAGGGGGTTGGGGGAGTTTTTAGGATGGGGTTAAGGGGAAGGGTTCCCCTTACAGGTGGTGGACAGGGTCCACGGTCTTAAAGAAAAAGGTCATCCGTGGAGGATGTCTTTTTTCTTTTTGGCGGAGCCAAACACAGGGAGGAACGCCGACCGCCCACCTCGTAGAGCGCGCTCCCAATTTTATCGAAGATGAAAAATTGGTGTAGTGCGTTACACCAAATCTATAGTTGTGGTATGCTTAACCTAGGAACAGTGGTCGGAATAGGGGGAAATAGAATGGCGCAATATGGGATTATCAGAATACAAAAATTCAAAAAAGAAGCAATTACAGGCATACAGAAACACAATCAAAGAGAAGGAAAAGAAAGCAAAAATAAAGACATCGATTCAGACAGAACAATCTTGAATTATGACTTAGTGAACGAGGAGAAAATTAAGTATCACGAAAAAATTAAAGAAATGACCGATGCACGAGTAAAGAGAAAAATTCGAGCCGATGCTGTCCTGATATCAGAGTTCTTTATTTCTGCGAGTCCAGAATATATGAATACGTTGTCTGATGGTCAACAGAAGGTTTATTTTCAAGAAGCCTATGAACATATTGCTGAGAAGTATGGAAGGTGCAATATGTTATATGCGGCGGTACATTACGATGAATCGACACCTCATATGCATGTTGGAGTGGTTCCTATCACAGAGGACGGACGATTAGCTGCAAAGAGCTATTTTCATGGGAGAACGAAAATAAAAGCCATTCAGGACGATTTTCATACCCACATGAGTATGAAAGGCTTCAAGATTGAACGTGGCAAATCAAGTGAAGTAAAACATAAGAGTGTTCATGAGTTTAAGAAAGAAGAACGACAAAAAGAGCTAAATCAATTAGAACGACAACTAGTTTTTAAAGAAAAAGAGATAAATAGAATTGATACATTACGACAAATCAAAGAAGAGGGACCTACCGAATTACGAAGTGATCGACGTATTGAAGAACTTTGGAGTACTTCTTTAAACATTAATACATCTAAAACAGCCTTCGGAGGAAAAGTGAAGCTTGAACAAGGTGATTTTGATGGACTTATGGATTTAACGAAGGATTTGCAAAGTACACTTGTTGCTGAACATCAACGTACCCATGCTTTGAGTCAAGAAATAGATCATAAAAATAAAGAGAATAGGGCTTTAAAGGAACAATTAGAAGAGATAAAGCAAGATTTGAGTGTTTATGTTTCTCATCAAAATGGCGAAGTAGAGAAAGCAAAGAAGCAAATGAGAGAGAAACTTGTGCGTGATTTTTCTGCCGAACAAAAAGAAAATGTAAAAGAAGAGGTTAAAAGAGCACTAGACACCGAATATAAGGCTCATATAAGCCATTTAAGCGATGAATTAACAACCGAAAGACAAAAACACAAATTCACTAAAGAATTGCTTAAAAAGGAAAATGAAGCTTCGGATAATATGTCTGAATATGTAATGAAGATTACACAAGATTATGTTCCTAAAGAGCAGCTTGATAAAGCCAATAAGCAAGTAGATGAATTGAAGAAAGAAAATAATACATTGAAAGCCTGGAAGGAAAAAACCTTAGATTGGATCGATAAGAATGTAGAGAAGATGAAGAAGATCTCATTCTTTCAACATGTTGGTGGAATTCAAAACCGAAATAAAAGACAAGATCAAGAAATGGAAAGATAATAATATAAAATTTAGCTAAGAACAGCAAGCATAAGAGCAATTTGAGTCAACAGGATCTCCTTCAAACTAGAATCAGTACAGGTAGAGTGTTGTTTTATTAAAAATAATAGTTCTCTGTTGAATAATAGGAGTTCGTATCTATTTAACATGAGGTTTCTCCTTTTTTATACAAACTATTTTTTAAAAGCTCTTAGCAAAATAAATAGTTTTATATACACAAAAAAGCCATCTCATTCTATGGGCATTGGCTTTGCATAGAAATGAGATAGCTTTTTTACAGGGTTCGAACGTATAACAATTATCGAAAAGATAGCTGCAAATTAATAGTATCATCTTTTTTCCATAAAAACTATATTTTTCCGTTATAGAATTAAAGGAGTGGTAGCTCTAAAAAGAGAAATAAAAAACGCTTAAGCAATTATACTCAGTGTTCTTTTATTTTATTTCATATCAGTCGATGATGGATATTGTTCAGAGAGGATTAAATCATCTTCTACAAGAACATAAGGGTGTGTTTCCATCAAAATATTCCTAAGGTATTTTGGCATTCTTTCACTTTTATACGCACAAATTAATGGGAAGGATAATTGATTCACAGCGCTATCCACTATCTTTTCAAAATCTTCGATTAGATGCAGAGGATCTTCCATACTACTCCATTCTACATGTGCCCATGATCGAAAAGAAATTCCTTTTTCTAGGTAAGGCTGTACGGTTTTATTAAAGTAATCGAGAATTGCAGGGGGATGATAACTACCACTTGAATAATAGAAATCGAAATTGTTAATACGGTTTATCATTTTCATTTGATCTGTGGTCAATAGTGTTTTTAGTTCGTTATGAATGAAAGGATATAAACGGTCATTTTCAATAATAACAATGCAATCTCCCGCAAAAATTCCATCCTGGATATAATTTACGGCTTGTTTTATATAACTCTCTGACTCGTTATAGGAATACAGTACATGAACACTCTTTTGGTCTTCAAACAACTGATTCATTTTATTTTTGAACACATAATCCCTTCTTTCTTCTATCTCTCTAATTATACTTGGACTATGTAAATTGAATACAGTGGTAATTTTTTTATTTATACTTTATCGTAGCTTAACATATGAATAAAAGGTGCACTTCTTATACATTAGTTTCTTCTCCACCTACTGAGAAAACGTTGATTTATCAACGATGTATAAAAAGCTGCATACTCCGGAAAAAGAATCCTTGGCGGAACCGTTCTGCGACAAGGGTTCTTTTTTTTGGTGTCTTCCGGAAAGAGACATTATGTTAACTAACCTTGTATAGCATATACAGGGTAAAAACAGAAAAAACTCCTCAGGAGGTCAGGAGTTTTTTCTGTTTTTATAGTTTTTACTAAAAGCTTGCCGGCTTCGTGGGTAGTTTGCTCAAGATGTTATTTATTATTCATTTTTATAATTATTAAATAAAAAGAAACAGACTTGTTAGGAAGTCTGCAACTGCAACAAGAAATAAAGTTATTTATATACAACAGGTATTGTATATGATCCAACGAACTTTAGCAGTCTGCCCTGTTGAGGAGATTCTATACTTTATTGACCTTATGTTAACTAAACATGTCTACCATATACTGCGTAAAAAACAGAAAAACTACTGACCATGCTCCAGTAGTTTTTTCTGTGAATAGTGAGTAATTAGAAGTTGTTTTTGAAATCATATATTGACCTCTGGATTAGTTTGTTCAAGTTAGTAAGAACTCATGTATAGAAAAGAGAAAAACCTACTGAACATAGACAGTAGGTTTTTCTTTTAGCTTATTCATAGTACACAATGAAGGATTGAAAATGAACATCTCTCCATCTTTTCAATAGTGTGCTCAATTAGGATATAAATCATTCACATAAATGTTTCATCAGCTATGAAACATTTATGTATAGAAAATGATACATCATGTATCAAAAGCAGGCTTAAGCCTGCTCCTATAGCCTTAAAGGCTAATATATAGTTAAGAAAGACATATTAGTTTTATAGTTTTTCACTTGGGTCCATGATAAGACTCTCCTATTTTTTGAGAGCAACCCATGTTATAATTAACTTGTATATGTTTTCACATGGGGTGTTTCTCTGTCAGGAGAAATGCCCTTTTGTTATTTAGTTTGGACTTGCTGTATCTTGGTTGAGAAACAATATGCATTTCAATTGTATTTCAAGTGTATTTTTAAAATGTATTTCAATTGTATTTAACTATTGATATAATGATATCATAACATAAAAGGTTTAAAATGGTAAGGGAGGATCGTTGTGTCTAAAATAGCTCGTACTTATAGATTATCACCAGAGGGAATAAAAAAGTTTGAATTGATCGTTGCTATTCATAATGAATTACAACAAGTTCGATTTAAAACAAAGTTGTCACAAGCTGATGTACTTGAACAAATGGTAGAAGAACATTATCAACGTTTGATTATGGATGTAGGTCCAAATTTCTTGGAAGAAGTAAAAAAGAAAATAGAGAAATGAACATAAGAAAAGCCCCCGAGTTTTAGCGGACCAGAGGGCTTTTCTTGAAAAATGAGAAGGAGTTAACCTTCTGTCTTTTATAATTTATTAACTTTATTTTAACACAGAACGGTTAATTCCTGCTATAGGAGAGGGATTAACATATGAAAAAAAGAAAATTCAAAATTGATTTTACAGATGCAGAACAAAATGCAAGATTAAGAGACTTAGAAGTTGAAAAAGAAAAATTCAAGGAAGACCACCATGGAATAGAGCAAGAAGAAGTAAATCAAGCGATGGAAACGTTAAGTAAAGCGACAGGGAAAGATATATATATCGGTACTAAACGTTCTCCTAAATCAAAAGTAAAATTTGCCCAATTCATTCAAGATAATTGGGATTATGCGTTGGAAAATAATTATTTCACAGATGAACAAATGCTATTTTTACTTCGTGTTCAAAGATATATGCAATTTAAAAGTAATTGTATCGTAGATGATATTCACTCCAGAAGTGCAGTACCATTGACACAAAAAGCTATAGCTCAAAGACTAAAAACTAGTGCCCCTAAGGTTAGTAGAATTGTAAATGAGTTAGTTGATAAAGGAGTAATCGTTAAAGCTCAAGGACAAAAAATGGAAGGCAACAATGCACGTACATATGCTTTGTTTATTAATCCAAATATTATTTATAGTGGTGAACGGGACAACATAGAGACGACTCTAAAAGCTCTTTTTGCTAACTCAAAACCATTGTTTAAAAAATTTCCAGTAACTCTTTTTTAAGGGTTACTTTTTTTATATTTTCGTAGTTATCTAATTCGGTAACTATAGTTATCTAATTCGGTAACTACGAAAAACCCTACAAACCCTTGATATTATAGGGTTTTCTCATGTAGTGAGGGGCAATTTACTCTCACTCTCTATTTAAGGGCTATTTTCCATACAAGGTTCGAGTAGTATTTTTTAAGAAAATCACTTAAAAAATCTCCACTCTTTTCTCCTTGCATTTCAAATTTCGGCAGGTGAGGGCATATCGCCAAGCCGACCATACCCAAAACGAAGTTAATCATGATCGGCTTGGACTAGCAATTGTACCTGCCGAACCGCCAGAGCAATCGTCCTAAAATATCTCTTACCTTAAATTTTAAATAACGTAAAAGGGGACTAGTCCCCAAACCCCTAGCCAGCACTCCACCCCAAAACGAAGTCAAACATCAAATTAATTAATCATTTATCAATTGATTAGATAGGAATTTCTCAAACATTCGACGAAAATGTACATAGTTTCTTAATGAGTGATTAGTAATCAATTAATTAATTCGACTGATTAATTAAGGAGTGAGTTTGTATGATGGATTGGATGAATATTAATGAGATTTCAAAAGTTATTGATACACCTGCTCCAACTGTAAGAAGATATATTCAAAAACATCAAGCTTTTCTAAATACTAAGAAGCAAGGTAAAAAGATCTTATTACACCCTGATTCAATAGAACTCCTGAAAAAAATCAGAAAATGGTATGTAGTTGATAACATGATTGATATTGAAATAGATAATAAGCTTAAAACCAGTGGTTACAAGGCTGTTATTGATGTTGAATCAATCAATCATGAATCAATTGAACAAGAATTGAACTCTTCTTCTTTAGATTTTGTGAAAGTTATGTTTAAAGAACAAAGAGCAATTAATGAGCAACTTATAGAGAATAACAAGTTATTGGTTGAAGAAATAAAAGAAATCAAACAGAGTTATAAAGAGAGCGAAAGTAAAAGAGAACAAAGGGATCTAGCTTTGATGGAGATTGTACGATCGATGCAAGAAACAAAAAAATCAATCGCTGCCTCAGAAGAAAAAAAGAAGTGGTGGGAGTTTTGGAAATAATGTAATTTCGTGGGGAATAATGTCGGGAATTTGAGAATAAACATGTAGCATACATAGAGATAAGACCGCCTTATAAACTGATACATAATGGGCGGTCTTTGTTATGAGTATTCTCTAAGTTCGAATAAAGCTTATAATTGATAATTTCTAAGAAAGAGGGGATATTTTTTGTCTGATGATAAAAAAAGGAGGATAACAATAGGAATTGGAATATGTATAGGCTTGGCATTCGGGGCCATTTTCGGTTTACTTTTTAATAATCTTATTTTAGGCCTTGGAATAGGTGGTGCAGTAGGATTAGCAATTGGGTTGGGCAAGTGAACAAAAGAGTTTTATAAGGAATAAGAGTACTATATTCCGCGATTGTCAATGGTAAGCGGACCGTAGGGAGCATTAAGGAATTGATAATCTCTCCACACCAAGACCCTCTTGGCACTCAAACAAACGCGTTTGTTTGACGCCAACCGGCGAGGGAGCCCCCTCAAAAAAGTGAGG
>NZ_JBHZOT010000034.1:0-8574 GCF_042787735.1 Priestia sp. YIM B13490 | reverse complement strand
ATGACGTTGCTGAGCAAATTAGAGAACGACATCGTTACACACAAGCAGTATACAAACGAAACTTTGGCCGAGATGAAGACGGCCATCAGAGTACTACACAGCGAAATGAAACAGAATCAGGAGTTTCTGAGCAAAGAGTTTCAAGTAAACAATCAAGCGATCAAGGACGAGCTAGAGAAGATCAACAACAGCCTAGGCAGCAAGTTCGACAGCTTAAGCGCGACAGCGAAGGCGGAACTCAGCGAGGTCGAAAAAAACAGCAAGACTATGATATCGAACGCTAAGCTGGGTGTGGCGTTTAATGGTTGGTTAGATTGGGTTAAATATGGAGCTGGCGCAGCCGTCTTTATGGTTCCTATGTTCTTTTTGTTTAAATGGTTCTTTGGGTTATTTGGAATTAGTCTAGGGTAATGAATTACACTTTTACAAAATTCGTTGAAAAACTGCGAAAAGAGTAGAAAAAGAGGGAAATTATTGATAGTGTTGAATGTAGTATAAATGAGAAAAACCGCCAAAGCTTTGGACGGCAGGCGGTTTCTCACAAGAGAAAGGGAATTGGTCCCTTATACACATATTGATGTACATATTCTATCATAAGGGACTAATTCCTGCCACATAGGGAGAGGAATTAGTATGGCTAAAAACGAAAAAAACTTATCAAGTTTAGGACAATCTTTATCAGAGGCCAATAAAAAGGCTAGAGTGAAAGACCTTCAAAATGAACAAATTTTAAGTCATGAAGAAATGGAAAAAGCCAATGAACTTCAAGCTAAAGCTAATGCAGCTGGAATGAAGTTAGTTCCCCAAAGGAAAGTTAAAAACAAAGCTCGTTTTGTTCAAATAATACAAGAGAACTGGGCTTATCTTCAAAACATAGGTTATTTAAAAAATGAAGAAATTATATTTCTAATGAGTTTGATTCCGTTTATTGGTTTTTCATCTAATGCTATTGTAGATGATCCTAAGAAGAAACAACCTATACCTTTGACCCAAAGGGCTTTATCACAAGCTTTAGGGACAAGTGAGTCAAAGGTTAGTAGAGTCGTTAAATGTTTATATAGTAAAGGAATCATCGCACGCTCAGAAGGCTATGTAGAGGATAATAACGTTAAAACCTATGCATTATTTATTAACCCTCATGTTCTTTATGCAGGCGATCGAGATAAAATAGAAGAAGGTTTAAAAATTCAATTTGTAAAGTTAATGAAATCAAAAATTTTAAGTAAACTTCCGGTTAGATTTTTTTAAAAGACTCTTGTATAAGAGTCTTTTTTTATTTTTAAGTTGGTTTCGTACTTATCAAATTTGATAAGTATACTTATCAAATTTGATAAGTACGAAACTGATATAAAATCCTTTGTTATCAAGGCTTCAACCTACTTTAGTTATGTTGTACCTTCTCACTCTCTATTTAAATAGCAATTCGCTTATAGAATTGCAAGAGTCTTTTTATATTTTTTTCGTTAGAAAAAAATTGAAGCCTTAAGGCTCAAAGAGCCGTCTTAAGACGGCCAACTAATTATAAATGGCGTATGTTGTAAAATTGTAACAAACCAAAAAACCACCCAATCAATCTGAGTGGTTTAAGGTAACCATATTTGCCACCATTTCTTCTTGTTTTTTTCTTCTGACAAACTGGATGCTATTTCTTTTTGTGACTCTTGCATTTCTCTTAATGTTGTAATCAATGTTTTATCTCTTTGTTCTAAACTATCTTTTATGTATGCTTCCTGTTTTAGAATTTGTTTTTTGAAGTCTTCTTGTTGTCTTTCTATGATTTCATTTTGATTTTTCACTAATTGTTTTAACTCATCTAGTTCAGTCATAACTGTTGTGACTTGCCTGGTTATAACCGTTATATCCTCTGTTGTAACAGTTATATCTGTTATATCAGTTGTGTCTGTTATAACTTTATCTTTTACAATTTCCTTTACGGCTTTCGGAACAGTCATACCTTTTTCATTTTTTAAAAGTATTAATTCTTTAAATAAATTTATATCATCTTGTGAAAACAAGAGTTGTCCTTGCTGATTACGTTTAAAGTTATAACCATGCTCTTCAAAAAGTAAATAATATTTCTTTGCAGTTGAAGTCGTGACTCCAATAGCTCTTGCTAATCCATCTACTTTTTCATAGAATTCCATGTACATAACAGTTATAACCTCCAATTTATTCAGGATCATAACTATTATAACATCCTCAAATAAGATATTAATGTCTTAAAGAAAATAAAGAAGCAATCTCGGAAGTGGACTGTTGGGGGCATTCACAAGCGTAATAAGCGTAGGGATCAAGAAATGGAAAGATAATAAGATTAATATGCAATTTAGCTAAGAACAGCAAGCATAAGAGCAATCTGGGTGACCAGCATCTCTTTTAGACTAGAATCAGTACATGTAGAGTGTTGATCCAGTAAAAATAATAGTTCTCTGTTGAATAAGAAAAATTCATTTCTGGTTAACATAATATTTTTGCTCCTTTTTAACATTTTTTATTAGCATAAAAAAGCTATCTAATTTCTATGAGCATTGGCTTTACATAGAAATTAGATAGCTTTTTAAAAGGGTTCAAACGTATAACAAATAACGAAAAGATAACTGCAAATTAATAATATCATCTTATTTCTATAAAGAGTACATTTTTCCGTTATAGGGTCAAAGCATTGCTAGATCTAAAAGGAGAAATAAAAAACGCTTAAGTAATCATACTCATTGTTTTTTTATTTCACATCAGTTGATGATGGGTATTGTTCAGAGAGAATTAAATCATCTTCTACAAGAATATAAGGGTGTGTTTCCATTAAAATATTTCTCAGGTATTCTGGCATTCTCTCACTTTTATATGCACAAATTAATGGAAAAGATAGTTGATTTACAGCGTCATCCACTATCTTTTCGAAATCTTCGATCAGATGCAAAGGGTCTTCCATACTACTCCATTCTACATGTGCCCATGATCTGAAAGAAATTCCTTTTTCTAAATAAGGTTGTACGGTTTTGTTGAAGTAATCGTGAATTGCGGGAGGATGATAACTACCACTTGAATAATAGAAATCGAAATTATTAATACGGTGTATCATTTTCATTTGATCTGTGGTCAATAGTGTTTTTAGTTCATTATGAATGAGAGGATATAAACGGTCATTTTCAATAAGAATAATACAATCTCCAGAAAGAATTCCATCTTGGATATAACTTACGATTTGTTTTATATAGTTTTCTGACTCGTTATAGGAATACAGTACATGAACACTCTTTTGGTCTTCAAATAACTGATTCATTTTATTTTTGCACACATAATCCCTTCTTTCTTCTATCTCTCTAATTATACTGGGATTATGTAAATTGAATACAGTGGTAAAATTTTTATTTATACTTTATCAGAGCGTAACATATGAATAAAAGGTGCGCTTTTTATGCATCATCTCTTCAACTACCTGTAAGGAGAACTCCGTCATATCAACGATGTATAAAAAGCTGTATATTCTATAAAAGTGATCCTTAAAGAACCCTTACTCTCATAGGGGTTCTCTTTTTTCATGTGTTCCGGAAAGAGACATTATGTTAACTAACCTTGTATAGCATATACAGCCTAAAAAGCAGAAAAAACTACGCCGACGGAGAGAAGTAGTAGTTTTTTCTGCTTTTTAGCTGTAGTTGTTGGCTGATGCCTCACGGCGTCTTGAGTAGTTTGCTCATGTTATTACTTACTTATTCGTTTTATAAATTCAAATAAAAAAAGAAACAGATCCAATTAAGACTGTTTCCTGTGAAATTCCAATCCATTATTAATTTCTTTACCCATTTAGATTAATATGAAACATAAAATATGGGGTTTTCTATAAAATATATTTTGCTTCTGATATTATGTTTTATGTTAACTACAGATGTATAGGGCATACAGCCGAAAAAGAGAAAAGACTCCTGTGCCTATTCAGGTGTCTTTTCAAAGGTTATGCTAGGTGAGATAATGATATCCATCATCTTGGGTAGTTTGCTCAAATGATAAAAACATATTCAATTTTGAAAGCAAAAAACCACTGGACCTAATCAGTGGTTTTTTGTTCGTTCAATGCAGAAAATGAACAAAACATATTGGCATATACAATGTTTTGTCATTGTTCGATAGTATACCATGACAATTAGGTTCTATAAGGATTGATACATCTATGTATAGAAAATGAAACATCTTGTAGCATTGTTGAAACATTGTTTATTTAAAAATAGGATCAATTTTACTTTAAGCTAAGGTTGTTACTTCTGATAAAGTACATTATGGTATACAGCGTGAAAAGAGAAAACCTCCCTTATTCTGCGTGGGAGGGTTCTCTTTCTTGAGATGTACGCTCTTATTTTAAGGATAGATGCCTCACGGCGTCTTGGGTAGTTTGCTCAAAATAGTATTAACTATTCGTTAGGTCATTAAAAAGGGAAAAACTAATACAAATTCTTATATATCAAGTTCTATAGTGAAATATAAAACTATCGTTTTTTTTCTTTATTTCTACTATTGACATATTTACCACATGGGTAATATTTTTTCATATCTTCCCGTGTCACGATTTCGTTTTTTGGAACATCCTCAGCTGTATAAGGGAAATTTCGGGATATCTGATTGTTTCTGTAAAAAAGGTAAAGAGGGACTAAAGGAAGGTGACTAGCATCAACCCAGGTAAACCCATTTTCGGGGGTGATATCTGATGGACGTGGAGCTCCAAAGCTTATAACAAGATTGACGTAGCCTTTTTTATCAATAATTGTCTGGTAATCTGAGATTGTATAGAGCCCTAAAAAACCAATAGGTGTTATAAAACTCATACTCCAATATTGCATGTCTTCATTGCCTGATATCCCGATATTATGATACGTATCCGGGAACTTAGGAGCTTTCCAACGAATAAACAAAAGCTTACAGGGGTCCCTGTCAATTCGGTTGGAAATAGTATAGACCGTATTGCCTTCAGGTTGAGCAAATTCTGGTTCAAAACGTCTCCAGGTTAAATCGCAACTATGGCTACAATCTATTTTATTCTTATTTCTTGTATTAGTAGTGTTTAAATTGAAATAACTATCAAAATACATCTGATTCTGTCCATTCTTGTTCTTTCGGTTGAGTTCTTGTTTTTTGACACAGGAATTATTTGGATATCTTTTACCCTGTTTTGTGGAATAGTAAGTGATAGATGGAAGTCCCACACCTCCTGTTTTATCATAGCCTAAACTAGGAACGTAAATTCTTAAAATAATAAACCCACGTATATTGGGTGCCCCGTTTTCCAAAGTTTTGGCGTAAATAATATTATTACCAGCGCCAGGAACAAAACGATTAGATCCTTTAGGGGGATCCGTAAATCGGATTTTTAAGGTGTAGTTTCGGTTTTTTGCATCCCAATTAGCTCCAGGGAGAAAGGGGTTCTTACTTCCAGGATCAGGAATTATATTACGACCCACGGCTGATGCAACGAATTGATTAATTTCACCACTTACATTGAAGGAAAAATATCTTGCATATGGGTATTGTCCTTTGATAACAATCTCGATTTCAGGATCAACCTCATACGGAAAAATATAATAGTTGGCATTTTGATCCCCAAGGAAAAAGTAAGTATCGCTAGGTTGATAAATCCAATTTTGATGAGGACCCGGAATTAGAAACTTATTCATTCATAAACACATCCTTTCTTTCATTCATATAAAATATGAAGTTGTCCACCCTAATGAAACGGCGGATGTGCGACTATGAAACATTTTCTTCTCATTATGTAAACTAATGAGTTTTATGCCCTAGTAATTCATAAAAAAGAAAGCTATCAGGGAGGACAGCCTTCTTTCTCATAAGGTTGCAGTGGAAGACAACATTTAGGTATCATGAATAGTTTGTTCAAAGTATTTTTTGATATTCAGGTCGTTTATTTTTATGATTTTATATTTGAATATTTTTGAGCAGGAAATATCATTTTGCATTTGAATACTAGTACTATACTTTTAAAACGGAAGTGGAGGCTAGTATGATGCTGGTAAAAAAGATGTTAAATGGAATTATGATGAAAGAAATCACCATTAAAGAATTAGCTGATCAATATGATGTAAGTACTCGTACCATCCAATTAAGAATTAAGAAACTAGGATATGAATGGGACAGTAAGCAAAGTATTTATCGTTATGTTGGGGAAGAGCCAGAACCTTTAGAAGTTGATTTTAATACCCTTATTTCTAAAACTAATAAAATGCCAGCAGAACAAAAGCAAACTAACAGTGAGATAGCAGCTAGTATTAGTAATATAAATGAAAGTGAAAGTACTAGTACTAGCTTTTTAAAAGCTAGTACCAATGCTAGTAAAGTAGATGCAATTGATTTGTTGCTGCAGCACCCTAAAGATCGTTCAAAAAGAGTCTATAGAGGCTTTTATTTTGATAGTGACGTATTGAGTATTATTGATCGTGTTCCAAAAAGTTATAAATCAGAATTGGTAAATGAGGCTTTAAGAAAAGTATTTAAAGACAAGGGATTATTAGACTAAATAAAAATTAGAGAAGGGACAGTGGGATTAGTCTCCACAAAGGCTATTTTTGATACAAGGTACGAGTCGTATTTTTTAAGAATACCACTTAAAAAATCTCCACTCTTTTCTCCTTGCATAAAAAATTCCGGCAGGTTTGGATCTCTTGCCAAGCCGACATACCCAAAACGAAGGATATAGGGGATCGGCTTGTTTAGGCAAGTATACCTGCCGAACCGCCAGATCGGCTGCCCTAAAGTGTTCATCTTATTCCAAGATGAGAAACACACTTAAAAACATAAGAAGCCAGCCTCTCACCCCAAAACAAAGGGGGAGATAAGCTGCATTGTCAATGGTAAGCGGACCGTAGGGAGCATTAAGGAATTGACAATGTCTCTACACCCGAACCCTCTTGGCACTCAAACAAACACGTTTGTTTGACGCCAACCGGCGAGGGAGCCCCCTCAAAGTTTTGAGGGGGTTGGGGGTGTTTGTAGAAGCCATTCCAAAGGAGCTTTCCTTTGGCAGGTGTGGACAGCGTCCGCGGTCTGTCTCCCCCTTGAAAAGGGGGTTGGGGGGATTGTTATGCTTAGCATAACCAAGCTCAATTGGGTACCAATTGTAGAGCTTGCCTTATTCCGACTGTTTGGTGTATTATGGAAGCATACAGCTGGAATTTTACACCAAGTTCACCACGCTTAGTAGGTGAACATAAGGAGGAATAAAGGAATGAGCGAGACGAAAGGCGAGCGTAGGAACGAGCCTAAACAGGTGAAGTTCCGTGTCACTGAGGAAGAATTCGAACGGCTATCGCTGATGGCGGATAACGTAGGAATGACGGTGCCTGCCTTTGTGAAAGCAAAGGCACAGGGTACTCGCGTCCGACAGCCGAAGATCAATCGTGAGGGTGCTCTGGCAATTGCGAAGGAATTGCGTGCTGTGGGTACCAATATGAACCAGATTGCGAGATGGTGCAATGCAAGAGACATTGAACAATTGAGTGAACAGGAGCTTGGGAGATTGGTAAACAATCTCGACGAAATTAAAAAAGGATTGGCTGCAGCATGGCAACAATTAAGCTGAGTACGACGAAAAATGCCAATGCGTTACTGAAGTACGCTGAGAAGCGCGCTGAGGTATCAAATTCGCTTGATTGCGATGTGGACTATGTAAGGAACCAATTTAAGGCTACAAGGGAAATATGGGGCAAGAGTGGCGGCATACAAGCCCACCATATCATTCAGTCTTTTAAACCAGATGAAGTAGATCCCCAACAAGCCAATGAGATTGGGTTACAACTGGCTGAGAAGTTGGCAAAAGGTCACGAGGTGGCCGTCTATACGCACACCGATAAGGATCATATCCATAACCACATTGTGATTAATGCGGTGAACTATGAGGATGGCCGAAAGTTTCATGCTCATGGTCAAGAAGCCATTGACCGGTTTCGTGAAGTGAGTGATGAACTGTGCAAGGAACACGGCCTTTCCATCGTAGAAGAGCGCTCAGCCGATGTTCGTTACACACTAGCTGAACAGTCATTACTTGAAAAAGGTGAGTCTAGTTGGAAGGATGAAATTAGAACGGCCATTGATCAAGCCAGGGAGCAGACAGCTAGTTTTGAAGAGTTCCAGGAATGTTTAAAAGATCAAGGCGTCCAAGTGACTTTAAGAGGTAAAAACATCACGTATGAGCATCTAGAATCGAATAAAAAGGTACGTGGTACGAAATTAGGGCTGGCGTACGAAAAGGAGACGATTTTACATGGCTTTGAAAGACAAGTTACAAGAGAAAGAGAAACAGCAGGTTCCGCAGAAAGAGGAGTTACAACAGTTACAGCAGTTATACCAGGAGATGATCTTGCGTCTCAGAGCGACAGAGGGTTATCTTTCAACGTTCCTGAAAGAAAACATGAACAAAGAGATGATGATAGAACAAGAGCTCAAGGAGATCAAACAGACGAGCCAAGACGTACAGAGGGAAATGGAATTGACTTCGATGACGTTGCTGAGCAAATTAGAGAACGACATCGTTACACACAAGCAGTATACAAACGAAACTTTGGCCGAGATGAA
>NZ_JBHZOT010000033.1:0-11067 GCF_042787735.1 Priestia sp. YIM B13490 | reverse complement strand
CTTCTTCTGAAAATCTCTTCATAAAAACTGCGCCTCCAATTGGTTAGATTATGTCTAACAATTGGGGCGCAGTTCATTTGCAAGGGTTCAAGTCAGGCTACGATTTCTGCTTTATGCAGCTTTTTATACATCCTTGATATGACTACGTTCTGTGGATAGTTGAAAGAAACGAGAATGTATAAAAAGCGCACCTTTTATACATATGCTCGTTCCTATAGGAATAGTCTTTTTGAATGATTACAGATGAGGAAATAACCCGTGAACGCCTTCTGCAATCATTTGTATAGCCATCACTGCTAGTATTAATCCCATTAACCTTGAGATAACATTTAAACCATTCTGTCCGAGCTTGTTGATAATAGATGTAGAATAATAGAAAAGGATAAAAGTAACTCCTAATATAAGGGTGTAACTAATGAGTACACTCCCTAGATTTGCTATCGAATAAGAACTGTGAGACATGACTGTCGCAATTGTTCCGGGTCCAGCCATAATCGGCAGAGCAAGGGGGGTAATGGAAATATCATTTTGGGAAGCTGCAGCTTTTTGTTCATGCGAATGAGGACTTTGTGCATTAGAAGGTTTAGCATGAAGCAAGCTATAGGCAATTCCAAAGATTAAGATTCCTCCTGCTACACGAAAAGCATGTATGGTGATCCCAAAGGCGGAAAAGATAAAACTTCCTAAAAGTAAAAATAGGGTAAGAATAATAAAAGAGATAATGACAGCCTTCCTTGCACTATGACGTCTTTCTTGAATAGAATAATCATTCGTAAGAGTAATGAAAATAGGTATGTTTCCTAGGGGATTCATAACAGCAAAAAATGAGATAGTAAGTTTAAGAATTAAAGCTAACATTGTAAAAGCTCCTTTCATCTTAATAGTACATACCCATTTAGCTTACTTCGTTAACCTATCCACCTATATTTTCACTTTTTAATGGAAAAAGGACCCTGTAAGGTCCTTCTAGTATTTACTTAGTTGACTAATCCAGCATTTAATTTAAGTGAATGACTTAAAATTATGTAGATTAATTGGTCAATTATCAAAACAAGTTTAGCATTCCCTACACCTTTTTCTAGTTGTTCAAAGTCTTGCGATACTTGCTGGAGTGGCAAAGTTGTACCGATAATTGGACGAAGTACACCACTTGTTAGCATGCCAATTACACTATGAATACTTTGTTCATACTCGTCTTTGGGTGCATTCCACAGAGCTGTTGCTGTTAGAAATAATTTTATAAGAACTTTACTTTATGAAGCAAATGTTCGTTTTCAGTCCACTCAATAACAAGTTGTTCATAACCCAATAGGGCAGTATCTGGTTTGTTAATTTGACCTTCAAGCCATTGTTTAATAGTTAATAGTATTTGATTATTAAAATCATCGGAAGCACGGTTTGGATAATCAGCAATTGAAAGAGGATAAAGCGAAAAAAGAACAGTTCTATCTCTGGAATAAGAAATTGAAGCAACTACGTTACCAAAGATATTTGGCTTGTTAGGACACCTACTATCAAATTCGAATTTTCTTACCAAACCAAATGAAACATCCATTTCTATGTTGAAAAAGACTAATTTAAGTTGTCTTTTATTAGTCGAGTATTTCTCATTCTTGTTTAAATTACGGAAATGTGTAAATTTCATTTATTTCCCTCCTTCATACACCCTTATTATACAAATTTTTTATTCATGACTGAAATCACCCCAATCCTTTGATAAAATGTAATGATAAGGAAGGAGAAGAATTAAATGGACGCTAATCAACTACCGACAAGAAGTGAAAGACATAAAACTAAAGAGAACTCATCTCAGCTTAGTGTTGCATTTGTATTAGGTACATGTTGGATACTCTTTACCCTGACTCCTGAGTCATGGAGGGCACCCTGGGCCTATATTGTTATTGGCATAATTGCTATCTATCTATCAAGTAAATTAGACAAATTCAAATGCTCCCGAACAGTAAAATGGACAATTGCTATTTTGGTTTATGTCATCGGGTTCATCTTGTATGTTTTATAAGAACAACAAGTAATATACATATAGAATTTCTTTATTTGTTATAAAGTTTGTATGATATTGGATTATTACGTCGATTATTAACATCAAGATATTACTTCTTTAAAGATGAAAGTGGTAATGTAGTCGCTCAATATACGTATGATGCTTGGGGAAATATTCTCTCTCAAAGTGGCGCGTTAGCTTCTTCTAACCCTTATCGTTATTCGGGATACCGTTAAGATGAAGATACCAACCAATACTATTTAACAGCTCGTTATTATGATTCTAGTATTGGTCGATTTATAACAAGGGATACGTTCCTTGGTTTTACAGATGATACGTTGAGTTTAAACCAGTATGCTTATGCACAAAATACCCCTGTTATGTACTACGATCCAAGTGGACATTCTAGGATCTCTGTGAAACTGTTTGCTGCCGGAATAAGCATGGCACTGACAGGAAGTATAGGTTTAGGTGCATTAATAGCCTATATTAAGAAAAGAGGAGCAAAGGCAGCAAACAGTTTTTTTATAGACGTTTGAGGGACAAACTCATAATTATTAGGGCATCGACGGCGGTATTAAAAAGCTTAGATTGGATAGTTAACACTGCATTCAACTATTTAGATCCTGGAACTTTCGCTGCAAAATAAATCGATAAAAGAGATAAAAAACCAAATAACGGCTATATTGATTTTTCAATCTACACCAACAGGTAAATGTAATGTTTCCTATAAAAACAAAATCAATTTCTGTACGCATTAAAAGTAAAATTTTTGAAGAAGTGTTTGAAGCAAACAAATGTAAAACCTCTTTGTTTGCTTTCCTTTTAGTTATTTACAAAAAGTATGTACGTTCAGTGACATCTAATAAGGAGAGATACTTTAATGCCACTAGTTTTACTAGTTTTTTATCAAACGATTTTGTTTAGCATTGTACTAATAGTTAAAGTACTATTAGAAAATTACAATGAATCATTATTTCATTTAAATTCAATAATGTCATTTTTGGGGTCATACTTCATTTATGGACTAGCACTCTTATTTTTAGTATATGTTTATAAACGATATAATACTATCTCGTTTAAAAGAAGAATCATAACATCTATATTGTCTTTTTTGCTTTCTTTTTTTGTAACGATTATATTTTTATCAATGATGGAAAAATATGATATTGTTTACTTACGGTTATATTTTGGTACTTTATAATTAGCAATCCTAATAAAAAGCTATCTCATTCTATGAGATAGCTTTTTATTTTTATCTTTTATAGCATACTTTCGGGTAATAAATCCAAAGAAAAAATTAAAATAATAAGAGCTAAAAGAAAAGAAATAAGATTAATCCACCATTTATTCTTTGATTTAATACCCCAAATGCCAACTGGTATTACAAATAAATATTTTGCAATGTTCTCATTTACATTCATTACTTCAGGGAGAAAAACACTTGCTAAATAAATACAAACAGCTATTATTAAAGAATTTCTAATTATGATTAACAAAGTAAGTATCCTCCGTTAAATATTTTTAAATATAAACTTTATAACCTATACTGAGTTAGATTGCTTGGTCAACACATTAGCCACTGCTTATTGCAGATGAGGTTAATTGTATTATGTCAATAATTTCTCTCTTATGGGTTCTAACCTTTTAAATTTCTTATGGTAAGATTGCCCCTTTTAAATTTCTTATGGTAAGATTGCCGTTGTAATAAACTTTCCACTAACTTAAGAGCATCCTCTTTTCGATTCGCTTTTACATAACTATCAATAACCTCAATGTATTGTTCATCATATGGAAATTTCTCTTCTTGAACTAGTTCAAACGCTTTATCAAAACAAAGGGTAGCATTGTTATAATCCTTCAAATAAAGGTATGTTCCCCCATTTCCAGCATATAGACTCGCTTGCTCTGTATTATTCAAGCCTGAAAACTTTAGACCTTCATTTCTAATATCAAGTGCTTTCTCATATTCCTTTTCCGTTTCCGCACTAATAGCTGCATCGTGAAAGTGCTTGAACTTTGTTCGCTTTTTCTTAGGACGAGTGATTTTAAAAATAATCAAAATGACAATTAAGTCTCTTATTACTGAAAAGACATCGTAACCGAAATTCTCAAGGCTATATTTTGTTATAGTCCTATATACTAAATGGACCACATCATAAATAAGAGAGAAGTATAGCATATAAAGAAGAAATTTTTTCAATTCGTTCCCGACTTTCTATTATTAAGTTCCTTTATTATACATGATGTATGGTAAAATGAGTCGATAATATGACAAATGAAGAAATTTATGGAACCACATCATTCTAATAAACTACTAATGTTAATAAAAGATTGAATGCGAGGAAATAAACATGAATGACTACCCTAGAACAGGTTTAAGATTAAGGAGTGAGCCTGGCGTAGACTCAGAAGTAAGAAAAGCGTGCATTAACTTTTGTAAATGGTTAAGAACGCAAATGGAGTTTCCTATCCGAGTTGTTATTTACCTAAAAAAAGATTACCAAATTAAGAACCGGACAACAAAGGAGATGGTAACAGCTACTTTCTTTGCTCCCTATGAAAAAGATGTTGAACCATATATCCGCATTGCTACTGGGGATTATACAGATTTGATTAGAGAAAGAGGAAAAATAGATGCATTGTATGCGATGTTAGACAGCATTGCCCATGAACTTTGTCATTATCAACAGTGGTTGGAAGATAAGAAATTAGAGGAGGAAGAAGCTGAAGAGAAAGGGTCTCAACTAGTTGATGAATATGCCGAAAACATTGATTCAATTTTAGATTTCTAACCATCTTCAATAACCTTTTATGAAGGCTTGAAGTATCTAGAATATACACTAATTAAACAGGAGGAGATAGAATGAACCCAAGTATTGTAGATGAACTCATAAAGAAGCTTTCCTTACTCAATTCAAACAAGGAATATGTTGAATTAGCAGTTGATTTAAACGACATTTACGAAAGTAGTAATAAACTTGATCGATTGATTACAGACACTCTTAGTTCTTCACTAGACCAAGAGAAGCTAATAGAGCAATTAATTGAAATAGAGGTCGAGCTTGATCATATTAATTGGCATTATAAAAGCTTGAAAAAGGAACTAAAACAATTACTTAACACTTAAAGCGAAAGAAGGTAAAGATTTTGAAAAAAGAATTTTATCAGGGAGATAGTTTTTGGAGCGACGATAGTGAATATAAGCGTATAGATTACCCGATAAATGATGAAATCATAAAGCAAGCTGAAGTTATTTTAGGTGTTAAGTTACCTAGTTCATTATTGGATTTAATGAAAATAAGAAATGGTGGGGGATTAAACTACCCGTACTTTATGTTACCTGATGGAGATGCAGAAAGTATTCCTTATGGAGGCAGGGCAAGCATTAGTACAATTGATCCTATACATTTCGAAAATGATGATATAAGTATCTTGTCTTCCAAAGAACTATTGGAAGAAGCCAAACTCAAGGGTGAATTTGTGGTTTTGTGGACGGATTTTCACTATTGGGTTGTGTTGGATTATCGTAATAGATTGCAAGATCCTGCTGTTATGTATATCGCAGAAAACTTCTCAGCTTCAACAGACGATACTACAGAATGGGAGTATATCAAAATAGCAGACACTTTTGATGATTTTCTAAAGCAATTATTTCGTGTACCCCCATTAGATCCAAAGCAATTAAAAAGCAGTTATAGACGTAAATAATTAATAAGCTAAGTTGGACTTGTAGAAACTACATATTTTGCTCCGAAATAGCACGGCTTTATTTTAGTAAGCAATAGAAAATCACTTCGATTTAATGTCCTTTTTCAACCTATAATAAGAGCTATTATTAACCTGTATGATATAATTAACAAAAATAGGAAGTTAGGAAGGGGTAGACCTATTGTTTGGAGGAATGATACTTGGCATTGTTATAGTATTAATTATATTTTTCGCTATGGCTAAAACAATAAAAGATACTCAAAAAGCCAATGATAAAAAGAGGCGTTAAATCCATATATATGCTATCCATATTTTGTACCTTCTCATAACAAAAAGGAGAAAATAACTAAAATGAAAAAATACTTATGGAATTATGGTATTCTCGTTGGAATCATTATATTTCTAGCTGTTGGTATACCACGAATAACAAGTAATGAAGTAGTATCTTTACACTCTCCAGAAGAAAAAAAGAAAGTGGAACAACTTCAAGAAAGTTTTCGAAAATGGTCACTTAAACCACTGGATAAATTAATGGTGCAAAGTTACGAGGCTAAACCGAATGGGCATGAATGGGACAGTGTCGCAAAAAAATCAATTGAAAATTATCGGGTTACATATTACACGTTTTTTGGAATCCGTTATATGGAAGTAGAAGTGAGTTGAATGTAACTTAACGATAGTACGTGAAACGGAAACAAAAATCCCTTAGAAACAAATTTTCTAGGGATTTTAATTGCCATTGTTTTTGTCATAAAACCATATTTCCTACATCAAAGCTAAAAAATAGTTATTTTTCTCCAATGAAGGAATGGGAAATGCTTTACATGAAGCTTGCCATATTCGGATTTATAGCTATGTAATGCGGCATCCAGCAATCTGAATTCTCAGTACCAATTTCATGACCATTTGAACAGACTCTGTTCATACCGTCTAATCCATCTAAACCGCAGCATCCGTTTAAACGATCTCCATCTGGATGATGCTTAGAATTGATTAGGTCCTTCATATTTATAATAATTGTACCTTTTTTATCAACTTCATCATCTTCACCAACGATCAAGAAATAACCTTGAGGGATATAGTCTAAAGGAGTATGATCTTCTCCAATTTCTTCGTTAAGTAAGCTTAAATCCCGTAGTTCTGTTAATACGTTAGAAATTTCTATTTCACAACTTTTACAAACTAACTTCAATATAGTAAAACCCCTTTAACTAGTTTATATTCAAGCACAACACTTATAAATATGATGCTTTTCCAATAATTTGTCTACTTAAGTGGTTTTCTATTTAGAAATTCATATTACTTTGTTTCTTATATGAAATTTCCGTTTAGTCTACTTTATACTACACATACTTCCAATAACAACAATTATCGGTTCTTTAACTTTAAGGAAACATTCATAGACCTACAACATCATCTTTAATTTGAAAAAGAGTTCGCAAAAGTATACCTTTACGGACTTTTATTTTATATAAGGAATCTATCACTTTGATCGTTCGTTTTCGTTTTAAAGCAAATTACGAACGTCTTCATATGTTTATGCACTTTTATGAACGTTTTTGATTAAATAAAAAGAAGTTTGATATTTGAATAAATAAGTTAGATTGGAAAAGCTGGCGCAGGGAAAGCAACTTCAATACCTCAAGTAGTATTGGACGGTCCTAAAGAAATTGTTGATAGAAGACGCATCTATGTTATTATGTATACTAATGCTCTAAGAGACCGTATAAAAAATTATCAAATTAAATAAGAAGATACCTAAGCAGTTAGATACTAAAACCTTGCAGTTCCTCTTATTAAGAAAGTTTATCCCTCCATTGCACCACCTTTTTTATGAACAGCAATTTATAAAAGGAGCACAGATGAAATTGTTACTTAATTAAACGTAGCGAAGTCTTATATAGCTGTTATATCAAATGATTCAAGGGAATACATGTTAATTATACGAATGATTCATCACCTACTATAAGTAAGTATTAAAACGTTGAATTATATAGTTTGACTTAGAGTGCAAGCGGCAAATATCTTACAAGGTGGTATATCTATTGAAAGTTGAAACACGTAGCGTTGAATTTGTTCCAGTAGACGAACGTCATGGAAAAGCAAAAGGTTTGTTCCCCATTTGGTTTGGAGCAAACATGCACATTACAACTCTTGTAACAGGTGCATTACCAATTAGTTTAGGTCTTAATTTATTTTGGAGTTTCGCAGCTATTATACTTGGAACCTTATTGGGTGCTATTTTCATGGCTTCACATTCTGCTCAGGGACCTAAACTTGGAATTCCTCAAATGATTCAAAGTCGAGCACAGTTTGGAGTAATCGGAGCTATTTTCCCGTTATTTCTTGTAATGTTTGTGTATTTAGGTTTTTTCGCAAGTAGCAGTGTGCTTGCAGCACAAACATTAAACAGTTTAATACCCATTAATCAAAGCTGGGCTATAATAATCTTAAATATTCTTTGTTTTATTGTTGCAATTTTTGGCCATGATTTAATTCATAAAATGCAGAAAGTATTATCATGGTCTTCATTTGTTGTGTATCTAGTAGCAACAATTATTATATTTCAGTTACCACTTCCGACAGGAAGTTTTTCATTAAGTGGTTTGGATTTACCTGTATTTTTACTCGCTATCAGCATTGTAGCAACATGGCAATTAGCATATGCACCATACGTAGCAGACTATTCACGCTATCTGCCCGTTAATACATCAACTGCACAAACCTTTTGGTATAGTTACCTGGGTACATTTGTAGGGACTGTATGGATGATGATTTTAGGAGCAACTTTAACAACTACTATTCCTAATTTCCTTGATCATTCTGGTGGGAATTTAGCTCACTTATTCGGAAGTTTTGCTATCTTTATGTATTTGATCATTATTTTTGGTCAACTAGCTATTAATGTTTTTAATTTATATGGTGCTTTCATGTCAACCATTACAACTATAGAGCCCTTTTGGAAGCTGAAAGTAACACAAAAAGTTAGAGTAGGGATGATGTTTTGTGTTACATTGGCAGGTACTATCCTATGTTTATTAGGCCAAAGTAATTTTCTATCATTTTTCTTAAATTTTATCTTTTTCATTAGTTATTTCTTGATTCCTTGGACGTCTATCAATCTTGTGGACTACTACTTATTACGCCGTGGTCAATATAATGTAAAAGATATCTTCGATGTAAATGGTCAATACGGAAAAATAAACGGAATCACTTGCATGGCATTTGCTGTATCAATTATTGCAGAGGTTCCTTTTATTAACACATCATTCTACATTGGTCCTATAGCAAAGGCATTCGGGGGCGCAGATATTGCGTGGCTAATTGGAATAATAGTTCCTGCAATCTTATATTATTTTCCGATGAAACAAAAGTTAAATAAAGAAGTTTGTAGTAACTGAATTCGAAAGAAAGGCCTGTATCTAAACAGATACAGGCCTTTCTTTAACCCATGAAAAGAGAATAAACATTCTTTTTTTATGTAACAAAAACGAGATGCAAACGATTATGCATCCCGTCATGTGAAGAAGGAAAAAAATAGCTTTTAATGCAGCATATGATCTTTAAGGAACACCTCATTTACGTAATTGCATTGCCTAATGAAACAGTAACTTGAAAAAGTATATTCTCTTTAACAAACACCTCATTTAAGCATTGAACTAAAAAGATATACAATGTGAACGAAATCGTTCTTGGTCTGGGACAAACACCTCATTTGCATAGTTATAAATGAACGTTATTGTCTACCCATTATATATATTCTTACTACGCTCATGACTACCATCCCCTTATGAATCAAACATACATCGATTTACAATAAGGTTTTCTGAAATATGCCTGCTGTAGACACCTCATCCCAAATGTAAGAAGCTTTGTAATGATTAGTTGTAATCAATAACTTGTTTTCCTTCTTCCTTAAATAGAATATCCCAATAGCCTATTTATAATTCAGTAAAGCTAACAGGGGTTTTTTGGATTACATGCACCCTTTATTTATAACAAAGATTAAATAAAGAAGCTTTATTATGAATAGCTATAATAAATAGAGATATGTATGTACTTATTCATTTTATTTGATGTGTTGGAGCATCAAATAGCTATGCCACTTATGCCATATCATAAATTTTTGATAGGGGAAAGGTGAGTAGATAGAATTTGTTAAAGGTATTGTTTTCCTTATTTGCTATCAACTCTACTATATGTTACACTACAGATAACTTATTTTTGTTCGGTATATTGAGAAAAGAAAAAACCTAATTAGAAGTTTTTATCTTGAAATAGTATGTTTGGGCAAGATTGGTAATACATTTGTGGAGTATTCCACAGCAGGAGGCAACATTATGACACAAGGTACAGTAAAATGGTTTAATGCAGACAAAGGTTTCGGTTTCATTGAAATCGAAGGCGGAGACGATGTATTCGTTCATTTCAGTGCTATTCAAGGTGAAGGTTTCAAATCATTAGAAGAAGGTCAAAAAGTTACTTTTGATATCGAAGAAGGTCAACGTGGAGCACAAGCTGCTAACGTTCACAAAGCATAATTAAAAGTGATAACAAAAAAGGCTCCTTATAAAGGAGTCTTTTTTTATGGTCTTATAATTAGCAAACTATGATTTATCTAGTATTAGTTCAATAGAAAACCCAGGCTTTAAAAAAAGCCTGGGTTTTAGACAAGACGATCGATACAAGGTTAATTAGTTATAACATATAATAGAAATAGAAAGCAAATATGAACAAAGACTTTTATATATATAGGTAGTGTTTAATCTTTTAAAAAGCATAGGTGTACATTATCTTCTATGGGGATTACGGGGGATTTTATCAATAAGGCGTTTTTTAGCTTCCATCTGACTTTTACATAAGGGACATTTCTGATGACTATCGTAAGAGAAGTCTTTCCTCATCCAGCCTTTACACTTTTCTACTGTACATTCCCAAATTTCTGTTTCTTCTTGAACCGGAGGTTCTTGATTTCTTTTACTATAATACATACTAATCACTACTCCTCTCTTTATAAGTATGCCTTATAAAGAGAGCATAGATACTTTATATCTTTTCTTTCATTCATATTTTATTAGCATCAATTTCACATTTGAAAAAAGTGGAGTGGGGATATTAAGATATAATAATTAATGTTTAATGAATAGTTGTTACCGTGACGTGTAAAATACAATGGAAATAAAAAAGAATGTTTTTTTTAGAAAAACTATTGACGTTTCATTTGATATGTTTTATTATTATTAAGCGTCGTTGAAACGACAACTTATGATGTGAACATTGAACTTTGAAAACTGAACAAAGCGACAAACGTCAACGTTAATTTTTATTTTTTAAATTGAGCAAGTCAAACATTT
>NZ_JBHZOT010000032.1:0-12688 GCF_042787735.1 Priestia sp. YIM B13490 | reverse complement strand
CCTCACTTTTTTGAGGGGGCTCCCTCGCCGGTTGGCGTCAAACAAACGCGTTTGTTTGAGTGCCAAGAGGGTCTTGGGTTTGGAGAAATTGTCAATTCCTTAATGCTCCCTACGGTCCGCTTACCATTGACAATTGCGTAGTTCCTACTCTGAAGCTAAATCTTCTCTATCCGCAGCTTCAGGTGGAGTTTCCATCCACTCGTTTTCTATCATGATATCAGCTGCATCATGAACAAAATCTGATATATCCTTTAAAGACTTTGCATATAGTAGCGCTAAGTCGCGTCTTCCGTTTACAGCCATTGAGTTTCCAAAGTTTCGTACTCTCATCGAAAACATGTCCATTTTATGAAATACCATTAATTTATCGGAAAAAGGAGAAGTTGTTGAAGTTGTTACTAAATGATCAATTAATGAGGGAGAAGGCAAATTATCCTGATGAAGTTTTTGTATAAAACCTTCAATTATTTTATCAGTGAGTTCTTCTCCTTTTACAAATAATTCTCTAACCTTCTTCGTTTTTGTAACTTGACTAAACGCCATTACTAAAGCCTTACTTGCCAGGTTAGTCTCTAAATTATCGTATAAATGAGCAATTTCCAATGCATGTAAGGGCCTAACATCTCCAATAAAACCTTTTAGATAATTTTTGTGTGCTATATTTACTTTTTGTGGTGTTGGAATAATAGGCGATTTAATAGCTAACCCTTTATTCATTGAAATATCTTTGATATGTTCCCCCAATTTTACAGTTGATTCCATACAATAAAGGGAAAAATCTCTTACATCTTCTCTATATATTAAGGGAAGTCCTACACTATAAAGACTAAGGCCTACTTTAGATACATACTTTAAATAATGTACATAGAATTCATCTTCAAATAATCTTGGAGCGTCAAGATTAACATCTTCTTTTGTAAAACCATGAGGGATAGGAAAGTTCTCTTTTATGAAAATACCTTTTATGATTTTCTGAAATTCTTTACTTAAGTTTAGAGCATTTTCCAATAATTTTTTTATATCTTGGTCTTCAACATGTTTAAGAAAGTAGCTTAGAATACATGTAGACATGCTATTGCCCATATAGGTTGCCCAAAGCTTTCCTAATTCTGCAGATATCAACTTTTCATTGAGATTTGATTTTCTTGGTTCCATTTATAATCTCCTAAGCCTATTTTTCCTTAGGTTTATCATTTAAATAATATATATTCTTTAAATCCCAAACTTTCGTATTTATGTATATAGATAACCATCATATGAATAACAAAAGCCGTCCACTATATATCAAGTTTATAGGACGGCCTCCATTGTTAATCTGGCATTCATTTGATTGAGGTTTTAATAATATAAGAATCAATCAATCGTATATTACATTTTTTCCTTCTTCACTTAACTTTTTTAAAGATGTAAGCATATGATCTATTTCTTCATCGGAATGTCTTTCCCATGAACATAATTCAGCTACTATTTTCAAAGGAGATTTAGATCTATAAGAACGTGTGGGGTTTCCAGGAAACTTCTTGTCAGTTAAATTCGGATCATTTTCAAAATCGCCTAATGGTTCTACAATATAAATTCTCTCTTTTGAATTAGATCTTGCTAATTCAGCACCCCATTTAGCAGCGTTTAATGTTCCAGTAAAATAGATATGGTTAGATTTTTTATCCTGGTAATTAGATAAGTACAACGGTTCAAGCAGATCCCCAATTTTCAGTTCTGCTTTAGTACCATGAAAAAACGGACCAGGATCTAAGACATTTTTCTTCTCATTCATATAGCCACACCCTTTATACTTTTTGACTTGCGTATAACAGTATAAGGGCGGACATGAGTGGAAAAACAGTCTATAAATAATTTTCAAATAGGGTTATAATTAAAGTAGAGATTACGATGTTATCGGAAACAACTCATTTAAATAAAAAAAGACTGCCAGCTAGCTGGCAGTCTTTTTTTATTTCCAAAATTCCCACCACTTCTTTTTCTTTTCTTCACTGGCAGCAATAAGTTTTTGAGTTTCTTGCATTCCTCTAACGGCATCTAAAAGTTCACGATCCCTACTATCTAATCTTTTTGAAATGTATTCATCTCTTTGTTGAATTTGCTTCAATAATTCTTGGTTAAATTTCATTTGCTCTTCTTTAAAATCTTCAAATTGTTTTAGTAACTGCTCATACTGTTGTGTCCCCTGATATGTCACTAATTCCTCTGTGTCACGGTCTGACACATCGTCTTCGCCAACCGTTGATATTACTGCATTTATAGCCTGATCTAGTGACATATCAGGGTGCTTTATCAACTCTCTAATCTTACGTAAAATCATTACATCCTTGTCAAAAAAACCTCTGTGGCCCAACTCATTTTTATGGATATGGTACCCTGCTTTTTCAAGCAGCTGAGAATACTTACGAACAGTAGTGTTCTGTATCGCTAAAAGGGTAGCGACTTCCCTTGCTGTATAAACCTTTTGCTGCTTCCTTGTGTCACCTGACATATCACACAACCTCCTGCTATGTCCTATGATATGTCATTCGATATATAAAAGAAAAGTTCCTTTTAAAAGATGATTTAGACTTATATTTTAGAATCACGTGGCCGCCTTCGTTTTGGGGTGTGAGGCTGGCTTTTAAATAGTGTAGATACATTATGAAAAAGAGTAGAATTTTGGACAGTTGCTCTGGCGGTTCGGCAGGTATAATGGCCGTCGCAAGCCGAGCATCTTTAACTTCGTTTTGGGTATGTTCGGCTTGGCGATATAACCAACCCTGCCGAAATTTGAAATGCAAGGAGAAAAGAGTGGAGATTTTTTAAGTGCTTTTTTTAAAAAATACTACTCGAACCTTGTATTTCAAATAGCCAATTCAGTTTCTTTTTTCTAACGAAAAAAATATAAAAAGACCCTTGCAATTCTATCAGCGAATTGCTATTTAATATAGAGTGAGAAGAGATGACTTTTTAAAGGTAGCTCTAACACTTGATACTAAAGGATTTTAGTCTAATTCCGTAGTAATGAAAAATCATTACTTTGGTAATGATTTTTCATTACTACGAAAACAACAAAAAAAAGAACCCTATTACAGGTTCTTAAAATAATTTAACAGGTAGATTTTTTAATTCTTTAGGTGTTTTTCTAAACATAGCTTTTAGTGTTCCATTTACATTGTCTTTATCTCCAGAAAACATGATGTGAGGATTAATAAACAAAGCATATGCTCTGACGTTATTATCTTCTATTCCACTTTCTGATCTCGCTAAAATACCTTTATCGATTAACCCTTTTATGATCGGATTTATATTTTGTTTCTTTTTTCCTAATATCTCTGCAAGGTCACTTTGAGTAACAGGAAGTGAATTAACTTGTCTAGAATCATTAACTATACAGTTAGAAGAAAATTCAACATTAGGAACTAGATCCATTAAAAAGTTTTTCTCTGCAGTAGTTAAGTATTTTATATCTCTTAAATATAAAATATTTTCTTGAATCAACTGTACAAACCTCACTTTATTCTTAATTTTTCTTTCCGGAACCAATTTCATTCCCTTTGAATTAGCTTTGGCTTGAAGTTCATTTGCATAATTTAATTCTTCTTCAGTTAGAACTTTACCGTTTTCAATTTCTCGTAATCTAGCTTTTTTTTCGGCTTCTTGTAATGCTTTTTGCATTTTAAAATTCCTCCATTTAGTAGTGGAAGGAACTAACCTTATTGTGTTAGAATACATTTATAAAGTTATGTAGTTGAAGGTTAATCCCTTCTTAATATTTTTTAGAAAAAGTCCTCGGAGTCGTCGAAAACTTGAGGGCTTTTTCTTATGTCTAATTTTCTACCAAATCCTACATTTTTGCAAACCCTATTTGTCAAATAACCAAGAAAACTCACCTTATATGTAGGTGAGTTTTTTAATCTAGTAATCCTTTTTCTTTAAAGACTTTTCTTAAAGCTTCGTTTACTAATTCAGATTTATAACTCTTAGGAACTTGATCAATAATACTTAAGACATCGTCATCAAAGTAAAAACCTCTATACACTCTTTTAGAACGGTCCTTTGAATTCTGAAGCAAGATATCAATTGCATCTACTTTGCTAGCATTCGTACTAGCTTTTGGAAAGCTAGCGCTATTACTTTCACTTTCATTCACGTGACTAATACTAGCTGCTATTTCACTAGTAGTTTGCTTTTGTTCTGCTGGCACTTTACTATTTTTAGAAATAAGGGTATTGAAATCAACTTCTAAAGGTTCTGGCTCTTCCCCAACATAACGATAAATACTTTGCTTACTGTCCCATTCATACCCTAGTTTCTTAATCCTTAATTGAATGGTACGAGTACTTACATTATACTGATCAGCTAATTCTTTAATTGTAATTTCTTTCATCATAATTCCATTTAACATCTTTTTTACTAGCATCATACTAGCCTCCACTTCTGTTTTAGAATTACAGTACTAGTATTCAAATGCAAAGTAATATTTCCTGCTATAGCTTCTCTCACTTGTTAACATAAAACAGATTTCAGGAAGCAAAAAGAAACCCCATAGAATCAATGAATTCCATCGGATTTCTCTATCGATATAATAGAATATACATAAAACTTAATTTCTTAATTATTAATGAAGATAGTAATGAATAAGACCAGGATCGATGTAGTAAACATGAACATAGTGTGGTGTACCATGTTCAATTTGATGCATATATTGGTTTATTAATCTTTGTATAGCATTATAAACATTTGGTGGATATCCATAATACCCATGATGTATTCCAACTCTTGAAAAATTACTATTATCCATAAGTAAATGAGGATGATTCATTTATCCACCTTCTCAATCAACTAATAAATATAAAATTTAAAACACAAAACTTCTAGTCTGGTTTCACTGATCCTCTAACAGGATTATTACTGCCTAAATTAATTAACACTTTTATTTAAAGAGAACCTCTAAGCCCCTGCGACTGCTCCTCCAGTAGGTCCAGCTGGCTTTCTTTTACCTAATTCTTGATCTAAAATAAGGATGGCAGCAACATTGTTTTGAGCAAGTCGTAAGCGATCAACAATTGTTTGTGACTGAGCCTCTTCATCCACTTGTTCTTTTAAGAATTCTTGTATAATAATCAACGTTTGCTGATCATTTGCTTGGCTAATATACTCATATGCTTGACGATAAGAATTAGTTACAAATTTTTCATGTTCTAAGACTTTTTGAAATGTTTCTAAGGGTGTTCCATATTCACTTGGTTGTGCTGGTAAAGAACTTAATTCAACAGTTCCCCCACGATCAACTAGGTAATCGATAAGTTTTAACATATGGGTTCTTTCTTCTTCTGATTGTAATCTAAGCCAGGTACCCATACCTCTGTAATTCAATTTATTCATATAGTTTGACATAGCTAAATATAGAGTTGATGACACGTGTTCAATTTGAATTAAATTATTTACTAATTTTTGAACTTGTTCATTAATCATTATTATTCCCCCTACTATTTCAAATTAAATCCACTGTCATATTATTCAAATTTACGGTTAGACATACATAAACTTGTTTTAAAACACTTGTTACGAATAAACTACAACATCTTGAGCAAACTACCCAAGACGCCGTGAGGCATCTACCACTACAAAACCATATTCGTTATTCCAAACAGAACAACCTACTGTACAGTAGGTTGTTCTGTTTTATAGATGTATATAGCATACATCCTTAGTTAACATAATCAAAATTCTCGGAAATAAAACAAAAAAAGGCTTCAAATAAGTATGAAGCCTTTATATTTATAAAGAAAAGCTTAATTCTTTAGAATATGATGCTTTACTAAACTTCGATAATAGCCATAAATAATAAAATAGGCTATTAAATAACTAATAAAAGTTCCCGGAATATTCCATCCATTAAAATACTCTACTTTTCCTAAGACTAAACCTATACCTTCGAAACCTGTAGTAAAGAGAGTAAAACAAAGTAAAAGGATAATCGTATTAATCTTCTTTTTTATCTTAAAGTAAATTAAAAAAGAAGATAAGACAGGATAGAAACCAATATTTAAAGGGAGTGCTGATAAACTTAGATCTCTAAAAGTCGGTTTGAATTGCCAAAAGTAATTACTTCCCCAATCATTTAGTATAAAAGCTACTGTCATTCCTACCGGTGCAATTAAAAGAACGATTATAGGTTCTTTCCTGTATAATATGAAACCAAAAATCCAAGGTACAATAAATCCCATAATAATATTTACTAATATTTTCTCTCTTCTCCTCTCACTAAGATTACCTTTTAACAGGATTGTCCAAAACGTAAGAAAATAGTATGGACTAGTAGTATGTAACTTGCCCAACATGAATATTTTCTTATATAGTGAGCAAACTACCCAAGATGCAATAGAGTATTATCAACAAAACATCTATATTTCAACGACTAGGAAAACTACTGTACAGGAGCAGTAGTTTTTCCGTTTTTATGTTGTATAGAATATACAAGTGTAGTTAACATAATGTCTCTTATAAGAAGCAAAAAGCCTTAAAACGATTAGTTTTAAGGCTTTTTGAATAGAAATTTTCTTTTTTTAAAACTTGTAAAACAAAGTACATAATAAAAATAAAAGAAGAGAAAAGATTTTCATATATTGCTATAAACCTTTATATATCAAGGTTTATAAGACTTTTTTAAAAGTTGTTTTTAACTCATATATAAGTTTATTTTAACTCCTATACGGGTTATTTTTAACTCATATAGGAGTTAAAATAAACTGTTTTAAAGAGTTGTTTTTTCAAAAAAATCAAGAGTTAAAATTAACACTATAAAAGAGTTATTTTTAACTTCAATAAGGAGTTGATAATAACTTGAATATGAGTTAAGATAAAAATATAGTAAATGGTAAAAAATGATAGAGGTGGGTAATGTGGCTAAGATATCAAAAGTTGAAACAACAAAAGTAGTTGATATGAACGGAGAAATAACGGAAGAAACGACGAGTGTTTCTTTTAACTATGGAAAAGAGCCCGATTATATAAAAGTATATCTAGACAACATTGTTGTATTAGCAGAAATACAAGGATGGATAAGTAAGGTATTATACGAGCTTATTAAAGGCGTAACTTATGCAAATAAAGGACAATTTATCATCATTAATTCAGGATATAAACGAATTGTAGCTGAAAATTTAGGCATTAAACAACAATCAGTAACTAATGCAGTTAATCAGTTAACCAAAAAGAATATTCTAATAAAAAAAGAAACAGGCGTTTTCTTATTAAACCCTCAATTCTTTGGAAGAGGTGAATGGAAAGACATCTCTAAAATTAGATACGAAGTAGAACTAAGTGCAGACGGTAAAGTCATGCGATTAAAAGATACAAATTGAAAAAATCATTAAAACATCGTGTTCAAAAGAATGAACACGATGTTTTCTACAGCTGCACATATATGTTTACTTTTAGTTAACATAAAATGTATTATCGGTACTGAAAAAGGATCTTCTAAAAGAAGATCCTCTCTACATATTTTTGCTTTGCTGAAGAAGTTTAGATTTCCCTGTACGTTCCCATTCTTCTACTGTTTCATATGCTTTTTCAGGAGAATACCCTTTCCCAACAAGAACTCCCATTAGAATAAATTCTTGAAGAATGTGTGTAGCATTTATTCCTCTTTTAACATCCTCTAGCCCTTCAGTTACCAGAAATTTTGTGTACCGTACCCATTCATCCGGAGTCTTGCCAGAAATCAATGTATTTCCGTTGCTATGGTTGTGGGCTTCTTCCGCAGCCAATGCATCTTCTTTAGTAACATGAACAGTGCCAAATGGATGATTAGGAGGAGCATATATCGAGTAAAGTTTTAGAGGAGTATTACCGGTATTGGTTAGATTATGCCACGTTCCAGCAGGTATCAATATTGCAGAATCATCATAGACATTTCTTTTAAAGTTTAAATTATTTTTACTCTTGCCCATTTGAACAATTCCCTGACCTTGTTCAATACGTAAGAATTGATCAACGTCAGAATGCATTTCCAAACCGATATCTTCACCAACATTGAGACTCATTAAAGTAACTTGCAAATGCGTTCCAGTCCATAAAGCAGTACGATACGTATTATTTTGCTTCGTTGCTTCATTGATATTAACGACAAATGGCTTTGGCCCGTAATCTTTCAATTTGCCGTTTTTGTAATAAAAATCTCCCTTGTTCGAATAATTATTATTCCAATTATAGCAATTTGGATTCCAATTGTAATACATCGGATAATGCCATTGATGGTGATAGGATGATCTATGATGCATACTCATTCTCCTCTTATGGTTTTATTTTACCTTTTCATCCTATGCAGTTGCCTAATTAAAGGTATGTCACATGGATAATAATAGGCAATTAACCTAACCCAAAGAAATAATGAATACTCTATACAATCTTAGTTAACATAATCACCATTATCGGAAATTACATGCTAAAAACCTTTTTTTATTAAGAAAAAATTCATATCTATTAATAAATTAGTAAATATTATCCACGAGGTGATCATTTGGATAAGAATAAGTTAAAGCTTACATCTTCCGAAATAGGAACACTATGGGGGGAGTATGTAAACGGAACAATGACAGATGTAGTAAATCAATATATGTTCTCTATTATTGAGGATGAGTCAATAAAGGCCATTTTTGAGGATGCTATCAATACCTTTGCGAAGGAAAAGAAACAAATCGTAGCTTTTATAGAAAACGAAGGGTTTCCAGTTCCAATTGGATTTACTGAGTCTGACCTCAATAAAGGTACCAAAAAATTATTCACTGATATATTCTGCTTGAATTATTTACATATCATGACGTTACATGGCTTGCTAGGACATACAACCTCATTAGGTGTTTCTGTCAGAGAAGACTTACGCCACTTCTACGATTCATGTGATAATGATGCAAAAAGGATGTATCATCAAACGATTGAATTATTACTTGAAAAAGGGGATTTTCAGAGGGACCCTTACTTTTATCCTGCTACGAACCCTGAATATATTTCTAGCCAGGATTTTACGGATGGGTTTTTCGGAAAAGGCAGACGTTTAACGGCAATAGAAATCATAAGTATTTCTTTCAACCTTAAAAAAAGCATTATGGCTAAAACTCTTTCTATTGGATTTAGTCAGGTCGCTCAATCAAAAGAAGTAAGAAAATTTTTAGAAGATTCGGAGAAAACAGCTGATAATCAAATACAATCCTTTTCAACAATAATGCACGCAGATAATTTACCAGTTCCTAAATCATGGGAGACAGAAGTAACAACTTCAACAGACTCCCCTTTTTCTGATAAGTTAATGATGTATCATATTGGTTTCTTATTCCAAGCAGCACAAGCCTATCACGGAGCAGGTTTAGCATCAGCCATGCGAACAGACCTTGTAACAACTTATGAAGGCATCATTCTCAAAAATCTAATGGTAACAAAAAAATGGTTTCACATTATGGTGAAAAATAAATGGTTGGAACAACCACCACTTGCTCCTAACAGAAAAGAAATTGCAAAAGAGAAATGAGAAAAAACATCCATACAGGTGGATGTTTTCTCTTTTTAAGCTGTATATCGTATACAAAGTTAGTTAACATAATCACTCTTTCCGGAAGACATCAAAAAAGAGAACCCCTATTGGGAAAAGGGTTCTGATGAGGTCCTTGTTTCTCGTTTATGCAGCTTTTTATACATCCTTGATATAACGCTGATTATCCAAGGCTTAAGTAGCAGAAAAATGTATAAAAAGCGCACCTTTTATACATATGCAGAACGTTTCAGATAATTGATTTTGTATACAAATATGATATATTAAAAGTCAGACTATTTTTTACAAATTTCAACGTAACCCTATTTTTGAGGAACCTCGCATCCACTGGCTAGGTTCCTTTTTTATTTTTTATATATAACAACATATTAAAAATATCCTCTAATTACAGAACATGGTAATCTATAGATGTTTCATACTTCGGATACGTATGAACAAACCCTTACAAAAAAAGCAACCTCGTTCATTGGCCAATGCCGAGGTTGCTTTTTTTGTTTTTAATAGCTCTATTTAATCTTTTCTAATTCATTTAACATCTCATCAATGAATTGACTAATCTCTACCGTGTTGTTACTTGTAAACCCCTCTTTAAATGCCGTTTCAAACAAACATTTTCTCTCTTTTTCAATCTCTACTGTTAAAGCTTCTTTTAAGATCACTTTATGAGACTCCAATATTCCCCTCACCCATTTGCTTTTAATAGCAAAACGAATACAAAGTTGATCATTCTAAAAGCAACCCACCTTGTATTTATTTTATCTTTTTGTGTTCATACAAATATTTTACAGTATACAAATGTCCTTATACAACGGAATTTTATTCTAAAATACAAACTTGTCATACAAATTTTTATTTTCATCTTCACAACCAAAAAAGTTTGTGATATACTTCACATATAAAGATATCCATGACGAACCAGAACACTCTTGAATGTAACAATGTAATATAAAAAAAGCTATTTCTCTCCAATGCCAATACGATTGAAATAGCTTTTTTTATGCTCTTTTTTCATCTTCTAATTCCTCATTATGAGCTTTCTATTACTTATCTAGTACTTTTCCAACCTCAATCAGGAAAAATATAGTCTTTATGGAAAAAAGATGATACTATTAATTTGCAGTTATCTTTCCGTTATTTCTTTATACGTGTGAACCCTGTGAAAAAGCTATCTTATTTCTATGTAAAGCAAATGCCCATAGAGATAAGGTAGCTTTTTTATGCTCATAAATACTCTTAAAAAAGGAGGAGAAATCTTATGTTGACTAGAGACGAACTTTTTTTATTCAACAGAGAGTTATTATTTTTACTAAAGCAACACTCGACCTGTACTGATTCTAATTTAAAAGAGATACTGATGACTCAAATTGCTCTTATACTTACTGTTCTTAGCTAGATTATTTATATTATCTTTCCATTTCTTGATCTTGCCTTTTGTTACGTTTTTGAATCTCACCAACATGTTGAAAGAACGAAACCTGTTTTATCCTTTCAACATGCTTATCAATCCAATTCAATGCTTTTTCCTTCCAGGCTTTTAATGTCTTATTTTCTTTGCGTAATTCATTAACCTCTTGATTCGCTTTATCAAGCTCTTCTTTTGGAACATAATTCGCTATATAATCAATGTTCATTTCTGTTAAACTGTCATTCAGTTTATTTGCCTGCACAAGCTCTTTTTTTGTTTTTTCATGTTTCTGCTTCTCAATCATTAAATCATCGCTGAGAGAGCTTATATGAGCTTTATATTGCGTATCTAGTTCTCTTTTAACCTCATCTTTCATATTTTCCTTCTGTTCAGCTGAAAAATCATGGACAAGCCTCTTCCGCATTTGTTTCTTGGCTTTTTCTACTTGGCCATCTTGATCCGCCACATATATCTCTAATTCTTGCCTTGTCTCACTCAAATCATGCTTTAATGCCTTATTCTCTTTCTCATAGCGATCCACCTCATGACTCAAAGCATGCGTGCGCTCATGCTCGGCCGCCAATGTTTGCTGCAGCTCTTTTGTGAGACTCATAAGCTCATGAAAATCTACTTCTTCCACTTTCACTTTGGAACCCATCACACTCTTGGCCGCCTCTACTTCAATCGGTTGGCTACATAACTCTTCAATCCGTCTCTCGCTACGTATCTCAACGGGTGGTGCTGATTTCAACTCCACTAAATTGTCCATCTGTTGAAGCTCTTTTTCCTTGTGAGCCACTAGTTGTTGCAGATGCTTTAGCTCTTTTTCGCGTTCTTGTTTTTTAAACTCATGAACACTTTTATGCTGCAGCTCGCTCGGCTCCCCACGCTCAATGTCATAGCCACGTTTGTTCATGTAGTTGTGAAAATCATCTTGGATTCTACGTATCTTCGTTTTCCCATGAAAGTACTCTTTCGCTGCCAAACGCCGATCATCCGTAATTGGCACAAAACCCACGTGCATGTGTGGGGTTGCTTCATCGTTATGTACCACCGCATATAAAATGTTCTGCTGGCCATACTTGCCGGCTATATGGTCAAGTGATGCTTCAAAATATTTGCGCTGCTCGTCTGACGACATCGCATGCATATACTCCGGACTGGCCGATACAAAAAATTCTGCCACCAGGACAGCATCATTCCGAATTTTTCGTTTCACACGGGTGGCCGTCATCTTCTTAATTTCTTCGTGGTACTTAATTTTATCTTCATTCACAAAATCATAGTTGAGCATCGTTCTACTTGAATCGATGTCTTTATTTTTACTGTTCTCGCCTTCACGTTGGTTGTGTTTCTGGATCCCCAATATTGCGTCTTTGTGGAACTTTTTCATGCGGATAATCCCATATTTGGCCATCCCTCTATCCCCCATTTCGACCACTGTACTTGGGTCTAGCATACCACAACTTTAGATTTGGTGTAACGCACTACACCAATTTTTCACCTTCGGTCAAATTGGGAGCGCGCTCTACGAGGTTGGCGGTCGGAATTCCTCCCTTTGTTTGGCTCCGCCAAAAAGAAAAACGACATCCTCAACGGATGCCGTTTTTCTTTAAGACCGTGGACGCCGTCCACCACCTGTAAGGGGAACTCTTCCCCTTAACCCCATTCAAAAACTCCCCCAACCCCCTCACTTTTTTGAGGGGGCTCCCTCGCCGGTTGGCGTCAAACAAACGCGTTTGTTTGAG
>NZ_JBHZOT010000031.1:0-13157 GCF_042787735.1 Priestia sp. YIM B13490 | reverse complement strand
TTCTTGTCTCTTATTTAATGTATCACACTTCCAATAACAAACTTCACTTGAATTTATTAGTTTGAAATTCCCTCTAATAAATCTGTTATAATTTATCCCTTTTCTTATTCGATAATCTAATAATAGAGCTTTTTCTTTAATTGCGTATTCCGATAAAATCCATTATGTTAAGTGTCACTAATTCTAAATATAATATTCAGATTTTACTATTTTTGATTTATTATTATATAAGTTGTTTAGAGGGATTTTATATTTAGGACAAATTGGAGATAGAACATGAAAAAAGTATATATTATTATTTTGGGTGCATTAGTATCAGTATTTATTATAGGTTTTACTATATGGCAACTATTTTTTAACCCGCAGCATTTACCTTCAGGTGACTATATTTCTCAAAGTACTTCACCAAATGGAAACTACACAGTAAAAGTATATCAATCAAGTGGTGGAGCAACCACAGGCTTTGCGATAAGAGGAGAAGTTACATACAATAATAAGATCTTTAACAAAACTAAAAATATTTATTGGAATTACCCTCAGGAAAAAGCTAAAGTAAAGTGGATCAATCATGATACCGTTAATATTAGTGGTCATGTACTAAATGTAAAGAAAGATACGTTTGATTTTAGATATGATACTGAATAAATGAGTCAAACATAAAAGCCTTTTAAAGGGCTTTTATGTTTTTTAATACCAATAATGTTGATTATGTTAACTTTATTTTTATATATTGTTAAGCTAAAACTAGAAAAAACTTAAATCCTATCGCAAAAAAGCGCAGGAAAATAATTGTATTTTAATTCTTGACTATTCAGTCCGAAAAGGTTATTATTTTATCCAAAAGGTGGAAATAATTTGGGAAGAAATAAAGAATTTGATACAGTACTAGTCCTTCATAAAGCGATGGAGATCTTTGGAGAAAAAGGTTTTGAAGGTACATCTCTTCAAGACTTACTTAAACATTTAGGAATTGCACGCCAAAGTTTATATGATACCTATGGTACAAAGAAAGATCTTTTTTACTTGGCTGTTAAACATTATGTTGATGAAAAAAATGCGCTCGTGATTAAACACCTTGATAACTCTCCTTCTGTAAAGGAAGCCATTCATGAAATATTTCAAGAAGGTATAAATGCTCTTCAAGATCCTGAACGAGCAAAAATGTGTTATATCATTAACAGTGCAGTTGAACAGATGCCACATAACGAAGAGATTGCCCGGTATTTTCATCAGAAAAACCAGGAACTTGAAACAGCTTTTTATCGAGCGCTTGTGCGTGCTAAAAACCAAAATGAATTAAAAGACCATCACAAAGATCTTTTAAGCCTTGCTCGTTATTTAAATCAAGCGAGATTGTCTCTTACCTTTGTAGCTAAATTAACGCCAGATCTTAGATCGCTCCAAGATGTGGTTCGTATTAGTCTCTCAATTATTGATTAAGTAAGAAATTTTTTAAACTTAGTAAATTTTATAGGCAAGGAAATAATAGAACTTTGCCTATAAAATAATATTTTTTTATACTTTTCGGACTGTTCAGTCCAAAAAAGTAGCAAATGTAGTACAAAAATTTCAAATAAAATAATAAACGAGGTGTCTACTATGACTAATAATTCAAATGTAACTAGTACCAATAAGAGAGATGCTGAACAAATTCTTGAGCAGTTTTTAACATTTATGTTGGAAAAAGATATGGATAAATGGATTTCTCTATGGGATGAACATGCTGTCTTTGAATTTCCTTTTGCCCTTCCAGACTTTCCAGAGAAAATAGAGGGTAAAGCAAATATCTATGAGTATATAAAAGATTTCCCTGAAAAAATTAATTTATTTAGGTTTACTCCCCCTCAAATTCATCACATTTTAAACTCAAATATCTTAATTGCTGAGTTTAAATGTGAAGGCCAGGTTGTTCATACTGGATTGCCTTATAAGCAAACTTATATTAGCGTAATTGAAATAAATAACGGAAAAATTAGTCACTACAAAGATTATTGGAACCCCTTAGTAGCAATAGAATCTTTCGGAGGAAATAAGATCGATTTTCTGAACAATTCACATACTCTTAACCAGTAAAAAAATATTTGTATTATAAGAAAAAAGGAGAGATTTACATGAACATACAAAACCAAATACTAATAACAGGTGGAACAGGTACAACTGGAAGTCGCATTGCAAAAAAACTAATAGAATGTGGTTATAAACCTCGGATAGCAAGTCGCAAAAATACTTTGGGAACTGAAGTAGACCACGTGTATTTTGATTGGTATGATGAGGCAACACATAACCTTGCACTAGAAAATATAAAGAAATTGTACCTTGTAGCACCTGTAGGTGTAATGGATCCATCTCCTATCGTCTTACCGTTTATAGAACTAGCCTTAAAAAAGGGTGTAAAAAGGATTGTTTTGCTAAGCTCTTCGTTGATTAATGAAGGAGGTCCTGTATTTGGAAAGATCCATCAAGCTGTAAGAGAAAAAGCTCCGGAGTGGGCTGTGCTACAACCATCCTACTTTATGCAAAATTTTATTGGTATTCAACACGGCTATACTATTAAAGAAAATAAAGAAATTGTTACAGCTACAGAAGATGGAAAAGTAGGTTTTGTAGATGCAGATGATATTGCTGAAGTTGGAGTACATGCACTGATTGACGAGATTCCTCACAATACTAATCATCTTATTACAGGTCCAGAGGCATTAAGTTATACTGAAGCAGCAAGCATTATTGGTTCTGTAATAAGAGAATCGATCCATCATGTTCCTATTTCCACTTCTATTTTAAAAGATAGAATGGTCGAAGTTGGAATGAGCAAAGAATATGCTGAATTTATGGTAGGGTTAGATAAAGCAATTCAAAAAGGTGCAGAGAATCGTACTGCTGACACTGTAGAGCGTATAACCGGTAGAAAGCCACGTTCATTAATTGAATTTGCGACTATAAACGCTCATTTCTGGAAGCAGAGATAATGATTAAATGAATAAAGTTTAGTTTTCTAGACTCAATAGTCTTTCATATATATATATTGGACTAATCAGTCTGGAAAATAAGATATAAATGAAAATAAAACAATTAGAAAATCATTTAACACTAAGCTGTATCTTTTTGTTGATTGATAATATAAACTAACGATAATCCGTTTTATGGTAACTAGGTTTTTATATGGTGTACATAGAAATCTATGTTTTCAGATGTACGTGTATCTTTTTTTCTTAATCAACTAACGCTGCAGGATAACCCAATGAATTTGTTGTATAGATACGTAGTGAGAGTTATGACTAAATCAAACATGATTTCTTTTTTTATGTAACTGTGATTTGTTAAAGTCTAACTAAAATTTTAAAAGAGGTGTTTTCAATGGTTTTAGGAATTTATCCTTATTTAGTTATGAACGGTAATGGACAAGAAGCTGTTAAATTTTACGAAAAAGCATTGGATGCCAAAGTTATTGGAGTTCAAACGTTCGGAGAAATGCCCGGAAATCCAGAATTCCCTACTCCTATAGAAGCAATAGACCGTGTAATGAATGCGCACTTAAAAGTGGGTGATAATGATTTGATGCTTTCTGACACATTCCCAGGTCAACCATACCAAATTGGATCACAAGTAACGGTAGCTATCGCCATAGACAGTATAGAAAAATCAAAAGAAGTGTTCGAAAAACTAAAAGAAGGTGGTCAAGTAGGAATGCCACTTCAAGAAACTTTTTGGAGCCCATCATATGGACAAGTAACAGATAAATTCGGTGTTACTTGGCAAATTTCCACACAAGCTACTGATAATGAGTAATTAATAAAAAGCTGGTATTTTTATTATTTCAAGAGTTCTTCTCGTTTAAGCTTTTCTTGGCTGAGTTCCGGAATGTGTTTTATGTTAACCAAGGATATGCATCACATACATCAAAAAAAAGAAAAACCCACCTGATTTGTCAGAGGTGGGCTTTTCTTTTAGCTAAATATTAAGGGTGTAATTGCTTGTTACTTACATATCATTTAATATTTTTGTAGATATTTATTATAACCTATCAAATCGTTTTGAGAAAGCAAAAAATGAAAACGGTTACTTTATATTAAAACTAAAAGGTTTCTTTTCTATTTCATACCGATAAAATCCATTATGAGAACTGAACATGTATAAAATATAAGGACACAGACAGTAAGATAATACAGAATAGAACACATGTATAAAGTCAGGAAGTGTCTGTTGTTTCCATTAATATTAATGAGTATTCCTTTAAAAAGTTATAGAAAAAAAACGCCCCTCATTTGGGGCGTACTCTATTATCATTATAAAACATAACCTAAAAACAGTCTACAATTTCATTTTTTTTTAGGTTATAGTTTGATTACTGAATTCAGTAAGACCCATGGGTACATTTAAAATTGAAAGGAAAATTTCTATGATACACAAACATGTTCCTGTTTTAATAGTAGGTGGAGGTCTTAGTGGACTTACCTCTGCTCTATTTTTGGCACGCCATAACGTTGATTATTTACTAATTGAAAAACACACTGGTACAGCTATCCATCCAAAAGCTGGAGGGATTACATTTCGTACGATGGAAATATTTCGACAACTTGGATTAGAGGCAGCTATCCGGACTGCTAGCGAACCATTAGATAATATTCGTGGAAGGATTGCTGTAGAGACAATCAAAAGCATAGACCCTGAGAAATTAGAAACGGCGGAGAACTCCCAAAAAGCTCTTGAGAAAGAGAGAATAGAAAATTTTGAAAAGGTGAGCCCTTCAAAGCCAGCATCTTGTTATCAAACTGAACTAGAACCTATCCTTCTTCAAACTGCTAAAGAAGGAAAAGGGCATATACGCTATAATACTGAACTTATAAAGTATCAACAAGACGATTTAGGAGTAACAGCCACTATTATAAATCGAGAGACAGGAACGAAAGAAAAAATTCGAAGTGATTATTTAGTTGCAGCAGACGGTGCTAAAAGCACAATTCGTCAATATACAAAAATTCCAACTACAGGAAGAGGAGTCATCGGCGGACATTATATTAACATCTATTTTCAGGCTGATCTAAGTCGCTTTCTAAAACCTAGCCAGTTTGGCTGGATTCAAATCCTAAACCCAGAAGTATTTGGCGCGCTCATCACCGTTAACAATCGTGATGAATGGATTTACCACGTGGCCTATAATCCCTCAAATGGAGAAAGTCCAGAAGATTTTTCTGAAGAGCGATGCTGTGAGATTATAAAAAAAGCTATAGGAGTTTCAAATCTTGATATTGTCATCTTCAGTATTTTACCGTGGGCAGCTGCAGAACAGACAGCTACTCGTTTTCAAGACAATCGAGTCTTTCTAATTGGCGACGCAGCTCATCTTATGCCACCTACCGGAGGATTTGGTTCGAATACAGGTATTCAGGATGCTCATAATTTAGCTTGGAAGCTGGCTGCAGTGATACACAAACAAGCTCATCCACGATTGCTCCAAACTTATCATGATGAGAGACACTATGCTGTAGAATTAACAACAAAATATGCCAGTGATTTGTTATTTAGTGTTATAAAGAAAGGTGTAAGCACCCTCAATAGTATGGACCATACTGCAGTTACTGTAGGGTATAAATATAACTCAACAGCAATTATTGAGGAAAACTCCGATACACCACATAGAATGGATCAATTAGAACTAAACGGAAGACCAGGTACTCGTGCTCCACATATGTGGTTGAAGTACCAAGGTAAGCGTATATCTACCTTAGATCTAATAGGTGAAAATTTCATCTTATTTACGGGAAAAGATAATAGCCTTTGGCGCACTGCTGCCCGGAATGTATCTTCTCACTTAGGTGTTCCTATTAATGTTTATAGTATCAGTTTACAAGGAGATTGTGTTGAGTGTGAGAATAGCTGGGAAGCAGTGTACGATGTTACCTCTCAAGGAGCTGTATTGATAAGACCAGACGGTTTTGTAGCATGGCGTACAAAAGAGGAGGAATCAAATCCTCATCTAATTCTTAAGAAGGTCATGAATAGCATACTATCGTAAATAAACTGATACGCATGCTTCTGACTTAAAATTAGTTAAAAATTAAATAATATAACATCTTAAAAGGCATACGTGTTAAAACGTATGCCTTTTGAGTGAGTTTTCATAAAAATCACAAAGTATCAATATCAGATATTGCAGACAGATAACATGTTCTACCTCTTCCCTTTTAAGCAATTGTTATATTAACTATGAATTAACATTAAATTTAAAAACACTTAACTTTATTATACTTTTAATAAAATATATTAAATCAAAAATAAGAAAATAAAACCATTTATATATAGAAGTAAATGTATAAACTACATTATTAAAATAATAGTTTTATTAGTTACTCTTACTGACGACAAATGGATCATTTTTCTCCAATATAAGTAATATACAAAAATCTTTTTAAGAAAATACTTTAAACATTACTCAAGAATAGTGGATGTTTATGTGCAAATTAATAACTTGCAAAATAGATATTTTTTATATTCCCAATAAATTTTATATTCAAAAAATTTTGTTGACAAATCGATTAGATAGATATAATATTGCATGTAATCAAATAATAATAAGCAAAGATTGGAAATATTAGAAGGATATATAAACTTGTCAGAGAGCCGGTGGTTGGTGAGAATCGGTAGTTATTACCTTTGAACTCATCCAAGAGCTACTCCCTGAACATTATAAGTAGGGGATGTCGGTTTTCTACCGTTATGAAGATAGGTGGTGATAGCTGCCGAAAATGAGTGGGTTAATTATGTAATGATTAATCAATTAGAGTGGTACCGCGAGCAACGCCTCGTCTCTATATTTTTATAGAGGCGGGGCTTTTTTTATACATTAATATGACAAAGGAGTGTTTCCGAAATGACGAGAAAAATTTGGATGTTTGATACGACTTTAAGAGATGGTGAGCAAGTTCCAGGGGCTAAGCTGAATCTGTATGAAAAACTAGAAGTAGCGCAGCAACTAAAGAAGATGAAAGTTGATATTATCGAAGCTGGTTTTCCTTCGTCTTCAGCTGGTGATTTTAATGCTGTGAAAGAAATTGCTATGAAAATAGGAAATACAGAAGACATGATCATCACAGCGTTAGCAAGAGCAGTAAAGGCTGATATTGATGCTGTTTATAATAGTGTGAAATATGCTAAAAAACCGTTAATCCATATAGTTTTAGGCGCTTCAGACATTCATGTGGAAAAGAAGTTTGGGAAATCGAAAAGTCAAATTTTAGATCTCGGCGTTGATGCAGTAAAATATGCAAAAACATTTTTACCAGATGTACAATATTCAACGGAGGATGCGTCTCGCTCCGATTTTGAATATTTATGGGCAACGATTGAAGCCGTTGTAAAGGCAGGGGCTACCATTATTAATGTACCCGATACAGTTGGCTATGCCGAGCCGGAAGAGTTTGGTGAACTAATCTTTAAAATAAATGATCGCTTGAAAAATTTGAATGATAAAGTGCTTTTAAGTGTCCATTGTCATAATGATCTTGGTATGGCAACAGCGAATACGTTAGCTGCAATAAAAAATGGGGCAGATAAGGTTGAATGTACGATAAATGGCATTGGTGAACGTGCAGGTAATGCTGCACTAGAAGAGGTTGTTATGGCAATTAATACGCGTTCATCAGTTTATAACGCGTACACAAATATTAATACAAAAGAAATCATGAATACATCTAGGTTGGTAAGTAGTTTAATGGGACTTGAAGTACAAGTAAATAAAGCCATTACAGGTGATAATGCTTTTGCTCATTCTTCAGGTATACACCAAGACGGTTTATTAAAAGCAAGAGATGCTTACGAAATCATTAGTCCAATTGAAGTTGGTTTAGATGATATGGAACTTGTTTTAACCGCCCGTTCTGGACGTCATGCGGTAAAAAACGCGCTTGAGTCATTAGGTTTTAATGAGATGACTAATATACAATTTGAAGGGGTATTTGAAGATTTTCTTGAATTGGCAGATGCAAAAAAGGAAGTATATAATCATGATTTATATGTCATCGTTGAGAACTATTATACAAAAAATGATATTCATAATCAGGATATGACGCATTATAGCGATCACTTTTATGAACTAATGGACTTGCAAGTGATTAGTAATACAAATTTCCCGTCTGCAAGTGTGAAGATTAAAAAGGGCGATCAAATATTGAAAAACAGTGCAGTCGGGTCTGGCCCGATTGATGCTTTGTATTCTGCTATTACAGAAATTAGTGATTTAGATATTAAATTGATTGAATATAATATTAGCAGTGTATCAAGAGGTAAGGAAGCATTAGGGAAAGTGAAGATTCAAGTGGAATACAGAGGAGAAAAGTATGTTGCCAAAGCAACAGATACGGATATTATGAAAGCAAGTGCATTTGCGTATATCAATGCTGTAAACAGTATTGTGGTTGATACTTTACTTCCGATTGAATAGATAAAAGGTAATATTTAAGGGAATGTGCTTAGTTTGTTTGGGTAATTACTTCGGTCGACTTACATCGTTAACAGAAGGAGAAAAGGGATTAAATTATTGGTTAGATAGTTTTGCAGATGATTTTTCCTGAGTTTCTAAGTGGAAAAATAAAATAAATACCAATCTATATAAAGATGGTATATGGGTAGCTGAATATAAACGAATTCGAATTGTCGCCTTTAAGAAAAAGTAGGGATTTATTAATTAGGAGGTCTACCATATGGAAGGGAATATTGCCCGCAATCGGGCTGAATTAGCAGGGAAGTTAACAAACGTATTAGATTCCCGGTCACTAACATACTCCCATAAAAGGCTTGCAAGTATACTTAAGGAAGGTATGAAGGTTCTTGATTTAGGATGTGGAACAGGAGCAATTACACGTGGAATAGCAGAATCATTAGGTCCAAAGGGGTGGGTCGTAGGAATCGATAGCAATCCCAATCTAATCGAAAAAGCTCGTCAAAATCATGGTAAAACTCCAGGATTAACTTTTGAAACAGGTGATATCTTTAATCTTACCTATGAAGGAGAATTTGATATTGTTACCTGTGCTAGGGTGTTAATATGGCTGTCCGACCCTTTGAAAGCATTGCAAATGATGAAATCTGCTGCCAAAATTGGTGGTCGTATTTTGGTCGTAGACTATAATCATGAAAAGATATCATGGGAACCGGCCCCTCCTTCAAGTATGACTTCTTTCTATTCTACATATTTGAAATGGCGTTCTGACGCAGGTATGAATAATGCAATTGCTGATGACCTTACTAATATGTTTCGGGAAATTGGTATTCAAGACATCATTATAACCCCTCAACACGAGGTATCTAACCGAACAGATTCTAATTTTAATACAAATATTGGGATATGGGCAGATACTGCTTCAAGTAGAGGAATTCAAATGGAAAGGGATGGGTATATTACTGAAATAGAATATATAACGGCGGAAAAAGAATATCGCGAATGGATGACTAAAGAGGCTCAATCTTTAACAATGTATATGTTAGCTGTAGAGGGTGTAAGAACTTTGTAAATGTATCTCTCATAAAACCTCCAATTTATATTAATAGATTGGAGGTTTTAGCTACCTATAAAATCTATTTCTCGGAAATAATATACGAAAATGATCTTTATGGAAAAATAAATAAGTACCTTGATAAAATAGGAGTACTTTTACGTATTTATTTCTTCTTTACCCTAAAGTAATTCTTTCTTTAACTTGTCAAAATCTCTTTTAGCTACTTTTTCAATCTTATCAAATAATTCATCACCTTTGATTAATCCTTTTTCTTCTAGTATTTCTTCTAAAGCTTTAAATCTTACTCTAGATAAAACAACCTCATTTACGGCATTAACCATCAACTTCTGATCTTTTGTAAGTTCTTTTTCTTTGGCTGGTTCTTGTTGTAACTTAATTCTAAATACGATTTTTGTGTCATCTGTTATCTCTGCTGCTTGATAAAAAGTACTGTGTGAAATATTTTTCATTTTAAGTTTCTCATTTGTATCAACAATAGTAAGTTCAAAATCGGGGCTCTCGAAAAATAAGTCATATAAGTTATAATCTTTTTTTCCTATAATCGAAAACGCAAAACCAATCTTTTTTAGCTGCTCACCTGTAGTGGAATGTGTAATTGTTTTTTCTTCGAAATTTTCAACGTTAAATTCAACATTATTGATAATTAATTGTTTCAATTCAACCACCTCTTTATCTATATGAATACGACGAGTCTTAAAAGATTCCCTGTTTTCTCAAAATAAAAAAGGAAACTGATGAATCAGTATCCTTAAAGAATTATTTAGAAAACCTTGCGCTTGGTAGGATAATTAATGAAGGTTGGTTGTAACGTCATATTCAAAGAAAAAAATTATACTGTTTTGTGGTTATATAACAATGGTACATATGAAATCAAGGAATAAGATTCATTAGGAAAAGTTAAATTAGTATCAGTTTCTAATTTTAAAGTGCTTAAAAAAACATCAGTTTTTTCTAATCCGATGTTTTTTAAGTATTTATACATTTAGTTTAAAGCGTTAGAAAAGATAGATTTTCACGAATGAGTTGTTAACTTTCGTAAATTTTGAAGGGTAACAAAACCTGCTTTAGTTCCATTACCAACTAGAACTAAAGCAGTACATACTCCAAATGTTGCTAGATTTGAATGAGCAATCAACTGGGCAGAACAAAAACGAATATTACTTCTTGCAAGCTCAACGGCTTTTACCTCATATTTAAAATCACTACCTTTACGATTACCATACGAGTGTCTCGTTCTAGGTAGATCTCCTCCGTAATCTAAAAACATGTTAGTTGAACTAGAATAAGATTTCATATGCAAATTTATAAGCTTGTCCAAATCTTGACTACACTTAATTGTTTTTTTATCTAAAAGTCCATAATTATTACCTAGATCAATTAATTCTTTCCTTTTTTTTGCAATACACTTTCGTAAGTCCTTTATTTGACCTACTGAATTGATTACCATTGACATAGCTTTTTCTCACCTCATCGCAATTTTTCAGTTTCTAGGAAATTTAGTAGGTCTATAATAAAAAGATAGAGCCAATAAAAAATATTATGAGCAATATAAGATAGAATGAAAACGGTTTCTACAAAAGATATCAAAAAATTACAATAAAATACAAAAATTATAGACATTAATGAGCTATCCCATTCGAAAAAGTATACTTTTTCGAATGGGATAGCTGTTTTTCAAGTCATTTTTTCACAGTCTAAAAGGTGTACTTTTTGGGACTATCTATATTGGACAACCTTAATCATAAATTAACTATACATAGTTAAGGGGATTCTGGTGCATAAGTGTTGAAGTGTTGTTACTGAGAAGCTACCAGAAGAAAATATCCTTTATTTCGCGGGTCATTGTCCATTCATTGCAATTCTGAGCGTTTCTCATAATACTGTTTTTAGTGAAGGAGTTGAGAAGATTGAAAAAAATCATATACTGGATTATTTTTATTTTGTTGATTTTAGCTTATGTGACTGACGTAGAAAACATTGACTTAAAGGATTTATTCTCTTCATCACAAGAGAGTAACACATCCTATGATAGATAAAGTGATTTATTTTCCGACTGATAAATACTCTAAAACTGCAGCACATATTGAACATACCATTAATAAAGGTAAGTCAGCTATTTGTACAATTAATCCTTATGGGGCAGAAGAGAACAGAAGCCAATCTTTAAAGAGGCTTCCTACTAAGTAAGGTTATGATAGAGATGAATTTTCAATGACATTTTGTGATGAAGGAGGAACAGGTGCAGAAATTGAGTATGGTAATCCTGCTGATAATCGGAGCGCAGGTTCTTTGATATCTTATCAAGTCGATCAATTGCCGAGTGGAACAAAGGTTTTAATTCAGATAAAATAAAAAGAACAGGTATTGTAAGGGAATTAGACAAATTGGGATGTGTGAAAATTCAATATGAATTATGTAAAGCTTTTGGGATAGAAAATAATACAACACATTTAAAGCTACTTGTTACGGGAGGGTTTGTACAGGTACAGGAGAAATTAAATGATCAAACATTCTTATTCTCGAAGAAGAATTGAAAAGAAGGGCTCTACCCTTCATTACTAAAACAGATAGGAGTAATTAATTCAGAATTACGCTTCTATCTGTTTTTCCTTTTTTACAACCCACATCAGGAATTCCTTTTCTTGATTAGTTAGCTTTCTATTTAAGGATTGTTCAAACTGTAAAACTAACTCTATAAAGCGCTGCATGTTATCCATTTATGCTATAACTCAACTCCTTGAGTTTATCTTTAAGTATAGAATAAGGTTAAGTTTTTTATTTTGTCAAATTTTGTTGTGTCTTAATACTATAATTTATGAAGATGCATAAAGAAGCCATTATAAAGATATTTCAACTAGACGATTAGCTCTTTTCTTTGGATGTTATATTGAGGTTAATTATGAGAAGGAATGGAAGAGATATAAGCGTGAATTAACTTTTGTAGATCAAGTAATCTGGACCATCAAAGATTTATTTTGGAAATGAAACATGTTGATTTAAAGTAAATAGCGATTAATGGAATCTCATCATAAAACATACATACATAGATAGAACTGAATTAGATAAAAAGAGAGTAAACCATCTTTTTTATTTGTTTGCTCTGGGAGAAAGTCTTAATCATAGATAGGTGGTTCTGAGGCAAAAGTACTAAAATGTTGAAAAAGCACCCCTGAACGGGTGCTGTGAATTAAAGTAGTTCATCGTTCTGGTTTTTTAGGTACTTGCTTTCTAACTCTAATTGTTTCATTCGTCGTTGCAATCCTAAGTTCTCTAAGTCCTGTTCTAATTCAGAAGATAAATCAGTTTGTTCTTTAGCATTCTCCATTTGTTCTCTAGTAGTTGCCAACCTCTTTTGTTCTTTTGAATTCATATTAACAGCCCCTTTCTTATGACTTGCTAGATTCGACATAGCAGATGAAATATCCTGTAAAAAGCCATTTACCTAGAAATGCAACAGCAGCACAATACAAAAAAACATCCGTTTAGATAGGATGTTTTTATTCTACTCTTATTTCATTTTCATCTTTATAGCCTGCTCCTGGCGAGCTTCAATTTTTTCTTCAATCTTTTCCATGACCTTTTTATCTTCTAGTATTTTATGTCTGTTTTCATTGACTAGGTTTTGAAAAGAGGGTTTTAACTTTC
>NZ_JBHZOT010000030.1:0-15390 GCF_042787735.1 Priestia sp. YIM B13490 | reverse complement strand
TAGCTTTGCGTCCTAGCTTTTCAACTAGTTTGCCTTTATCTGAATGTGTAAATTTATATAAATATTACTACATAATGGATGTTGAAGTGTGTCGAAATAAGTATTCTTATAATTATTTTCTGAATTAAATAACTATTTCTAACTTCAAAAATAATGTTGAGAGTTATCAGCTGGGAAGAGACGTAAACCAAGCGTACAACAAGGCCGAGTATTTTTAATACGTCTAAAAAGGATTGTTTTTAAGATTAAATAGACGCTTTATCGTTTGTTTTTTTACCGTCTAAAAAGGTGTACCTTTTTTGACTGCTTTATTAGGAAGAACTAAGTTTAAAAATCCTTAAAATTAAAAGATAGGCATATATTAATTATGGTTGGTTATGAAATGGCTATCATCGTAAACCAAATTCCACATAAAAACAACCGAATTCTAGAAGATGGAGGAAACCAAATGAACTTTGTCCCATATGTAATTGAGCAAACAAGAACAGGTGAACGAGCTTATGATATTTATTCACGATTATTACAAGATCGTATTATTTGGATAAGTGGAGAAATTAATCGCGAAACTGCATGTAGTATCATTGCACAATTATTGTTCCTGCAAGCAGAGGATGACAAAAAGGACATCATTATTTACATTAACTCGCCAGGAGGGTCTATCACAGATGGCTTGGGAATTTACGATACCATGCAACAAGTCCGTCCTGATGTAAGTACATTATGCATCGGAATAGCTGCATCAATGGGGGCTTTTTTACTTGCAGGTGGTAAAAAAGGAAAACGATTTTCTCTTCCCAATAGTGAAATAATGATTCATCAACCGTTAGGGGGGGCTAAGGGGCAAGCATCTGACATTGATATTAGTGCTAAAAGAATCCTAAGTATGAGGAATCGACTAAATAAGTTACTGGCTTACCATACAGGAAGAACAATAAAAGAAATTGAAAGAGATACAAATCGTGATTATTATCTAAATGCCGATTCTGCAAAAGAGTATGGTTTAATTGACCAAATTCTAACAAAACAAATTTAAGAGCAAAGAGGGATTAGGGATTCAATGGTATTGTGCACAAGAAAACAACACTTAGATATACCATTCATTAAATATTCATAATAGAATATATCACTTGAGGTTTATCTGGTTTTGTTACGGGAATTTTTTTAAAAAGGTTATTCCTCTCTTTGTCATACTGATACTACTACTTAAAAAGGGTGTATAATTAGTATGATAAAGTAGCGCTTCTTAACTAGAGCAGACTATTAAAGGTAGTCTAATACCAATACTTTAAAATCATTTTGTCTTCTGCAGCAGGCTTTCTAACAGGCCTGCTGTTTCTTTTCAGCACTGTATATTGTATCTCTTATGATTGTCTTGTTGCATTCACATAATATAACCCTGCTATTCAGTTACGAACACGAATTATCGGTAGGTGATTAGGAGTAATACTATCACTATCACTATACCTTTTTCCTCATCATGATATTAATCCAATAATATTGCATCTAGCAATGACCATTATAACGAGCCAAGTTATCTTCCACTGATTCTTCTAAGATTTTCTGAATGACAGTTATCGAAAGCTGATCAATATTTCTGAATCGAATACATCCTTTTCCTACATTTAGGTCTCTTAAAGAATCTATATTCTTTTGCAGAATAGGAGTGTTTAGAAAGTACAGACTCATATAATTTTTTTGAGAAGCAAATGCACATAGTGAACCGTTTAGTTCATAATAAGGCATTCCATATTTAATGGATTCTATAGCATTAGGTACTATTTGAATAATTAAATTGCGAAGTTGGCTCAAATCATGCTTTCGATTGTCTGGTACTACTTGTTCCATATACTGTTCTACTGTTTCAATGGTGTTTGCCATGCTATTTCCTTCCTTCTATAAGCTATTTTAGCACTATCAAATGATTAGTATTCTTAACTAATTCCATGTAGACTTAGCTGATGTGCTGGTCAGATATAAAATATTACTCCACCACTTTTTCCTTTTTAACTCAAATCGATAGGTTAGGTTTAAAACCTAAGATTTTCACACGCTGAATAAATACTCTTTCCTTTGTAGATACGTCTAATTTAGCTAATTTTACAATTCTCTTTTTATCTTCAACAGATTGTATCATCACAGAACCATGAACTAGTTTATTTTTTTTCAGTACAGAATAGTTTACTTCGAACGTTTTTGACATTCTAACCTCATTCTTAACACTATGTATTTTAAATCTTTAATGATATTTTATTATATCTTATTTAGAATTGTAAAAGATACCTTTATTAAAATAGGGAAGTATCCAATGGTTAGTGTCTGGATATTTTCAAGGATTTATACTTATTTAACAGCTTCTCTTAATTCTTTCCCAGGTTTAAAATCAGGAACTTTTGAAGTGAGGTATCCAAATTATAAGACCAAATTCTATTAGGTATCTATATGTCTTTTTTAAAAGAGTTCAATTTTTGCATCAGACTCCTATTTTCCGTTATTTGCTATCAATGTAGGTGGGATTCAAAAACAAAATAAACAGCAGGAACGAGATTTTGAAAGGTAGTCATTGATTGGTTATCAATTGATTTATAGATTTGACCTACGATATCATTGAACAAACTTAATACTCCAAAGGGGAGTAGCTGTACAACAATAGTCGTCATTACGAAACATTTTGTTTCCGGCTTTGTTGGCAATTTTAATTGTTAGCAAGACCTTTGCCTACATTTTTAGTTAGGTGAAGTCTGTGTTTATACATCAAGCGCTTTTATCTACTAAAAAGATAAAAGCGCTTTTTGCTTTTTATAGATTTAAATCAATTATGAGGAGTGGTTAAATTATGTTCAAGAAACTGTTTGATTCACTAATGAATAATAAACATAAGTATTACAGTAGTAGTGATTACAAGAGAGGAAAATCAAAACCTTTTAAGAGTTATAGCAGTAGTGATGATTATAGAAAAGGCCGTGATCATCACGGAAGTTATGGACATCATCATTATAAGAGAAAAAGAATGAGTGGAAGTTTATCTAGTAGTTAAATAAGAAAAAACAACCTTATTCTAAAAGCATTGGAATGGTAACTTTTTAAAGGAATCTATAACTGGAGTTAAATAATAACATATATTTTTTTCATAAAGACTATTTTCTGAGGATAAGCAGATGTATAAAAAGCTACATACTCCGGAGAAAGAACCCTTGGTAGAAGACTGATACATAAAGGGCAGTCTTTGTTGTAGTTATTCTTCATAATTTGTATCAAATATAAGCTAATTCTAGAAGCATATGTTTTGCCTATCTAAAAGAAGGGAATAATAGAGCCAACTTGATAAAGGGAGTGATCTTATGCAAGCCGATATGACGGTCGAAGAAGTCAAAGCCCAAATCCAGTACTTAGGAACAAATGGACAATCTCTAAAAAAGAAAAAAGTAAAGCAAACACATCCAAAACTAATGAAAAATGCACTTTATTTTTTCCCTAGCTGGGAACATGCTATGGTAGAAAGTGGTGTAAATAGCATATAATAAGCAGAAACTCAGTCTTTTTTGACTGAGTTTTTTTATTAAATATGGAAAGCTTTTAAAGGGAAAAGAATGATGGGTGTGGAATACAAAGAAAAATGCTTGCACAAAGATAGGAGAGATAAAAGACATGAATTCTACATTTAATCAACTTTTATCAATGAAAAATCTACGTGACGTTCAAAAAACAGAAATTCTGGTGCAACTGGAACAAGCTTCAAAGAATAAAGATAAAGAAGCCCTCTTACGATTAACTAAACAGCTTCGAAGTATCTCATAGAATACCCTCTGTAATAGAATTAACTCACTAACAGGAAGCCTTTACATGAGAACAATAAAAAGCGACTTATCTATCCTAATTCGAACAGTAAGGTCGCTTATCCTATTTTTTATTCATATATCTACCCTTCCACTTTACAATATGGGTACATTTATCATGTTATATGTTCATCTTCTAACTGAATTACATCTTTGTCCTGAGATTGATTGAATAAATAAGTAAGGTATGAATGTAGTTCGAATCGGTCTTCATCAATAAAATTAGAGAACACCTGTTTATATTCTTTCAACATCTTTTCCTCCTTTATTTATGTTTCTTACTTCTATCATTACCTCTCTAGTAATCTCTTATACATACAAATTAATAATGTACGTATTGATTGTATTAACTTGTATGTACGAAGTTGTATGTAACACAACACAGAGTTAAGAAAAGTTCATTCTTTCTTTCTGTATGGGCCCCACCTGCGCCAAATACAACGATAGCCACGCATGCTATCCACCTGCTTTCATTATAACAGATAGCGCTTACATTATAAATAGTTATATCTGTAATTATAAAAAGTGATTATACTATTTTTTATGGTCCTGGTGCGAAAACCATTTGATAGAGACATAGAACCTACATAGTCTGTTCCATTCCAGATTATGATGAAATTCCAAACAACTTATGTATGAATTCAACTTCATTTTGGGCAGACTTCACCTGTCGGTGAAGTTGTTCTTTTTTCACCATATGCATCACTTCAATGCCACTCAATATAGAAGTAGCCGTTTCATATGACTTAAATCCCAACATAGAACGCACACGTTTCTTAATGAAACGGTGATCTTGTTCCACGATATTATTGAGATATCGAACTTGCCTTATTTTTATGCCTTGAGGCATATGTTTCTCTTCTTTTAACTCTTGAATCGCCACAGGATAGGCTGGGTTTTTGTCCCTTGATTTACTTAGATAAAAATCAATGGTATTCCCTTCTGAATCGACCGCACGATATAAATACATCCATTGCCCTTTTACCTTGATATACGTATCATCAACTCTCCAGGAGTCATTTGTTATCTTAAGGTGATGTCGTACTCTTTCATCTAATTCAGGTCCATATTGATGAACCCAACGCATAATGGTCGTGTGAGCGATAGATAAGCCTCGCTCCTCCATCATTTCCACCAAATCACGAAAACTTAGGTTGTACCGTAGGTACCATCTCACCGTTAGTAAAATAATATCAGGCTGATAATGCTTCCATTTGAACAAAACTTCTTTTTCCATACCGATCACACACCCTTTTTAGACTGATAGTATCAGTATGTCCAAGATTTAGAGATTCATTGCAATTATCTTGAAGTTTTTGCACCAGAACCCAATTTCTTAAAAGGTAAGTGAAAGGTAGATTGATATATTAAAAGAAGTGAAATTATGGGTTTTTCTACATTTCATTCAAAGAACAAAGGATTTATAAGGAAAGTGTTTTATCATTTACTTAACAGTGTAGATTCTCCATGTATTTTTCTTTTTTACCATCTATATAATGACTCCATTTTTCATCTTGTCCAATATAATTCTCAAATGTAGCGTTTTTTCACTTCAATTTGGCCTCCACATTCAGCTGCCATTTGTTTTGTAATTGATTCTGTAAATGAAGAGTAAATAAAGAAAAGCCTCCTTTTAAATAAAGAGGGCTTTTAATTTTACTTTTGTGGGAATAAGAATGCTTGTCTAAACTTTCGTGCAGGATATTTCTTTCCGTCCTTCATAACTCTAAAGGGTTCTTCTTTCCATGTTACAACTACTTCAATCTTTTTTGAACCAACCGAAATAGGTTGATTTTGATGATGGAAGAAGTTCTGTGAATCAGGTATTTTATATGTGATTAATTCAGCTTTAGTATTTGTATTTGGCTCATCCCTATAGATCTCTACTGTAGCATCGTAAACCTGTGCACCTAAGTTTCTCACATCGATACTATAGGTATTAAACTCATCATTATCCTTTAAGTTCTTAACGTCGGGTTTGTCTATCTTTACTTTCCAATGGTCTGATGATTGGGACGTAGGAAGTTTTTCTGGTATATAAGCGTAAGTATTAACAGAACCAAAAATGATTGAACATAAACAGCTACCAACAATTAAAATATGTGCTTTCTTCATTATAGATTCCTCCAAATTAAAAGATAAGAGTATTATTCTTCCAATTAGAGCTAATATACGTAATTTGTAATGGAGTATTTTACTTTACCCATGGACAGATTGAAACTCATTCAAATAATCTTTTCTGGAAAAACTAAAGTTTGGGAATTAAAAGAATATATATTCTTTTAATGGTAAATCTAAGAAAAAATTGATGTAGGAGATTTTATATGGAAAAATTAATTTCTGCGGAAATGGGTAAACTTTGGGCTACATATATGGGCAATAGCATGTCTACATGTATTCTAAGTTACTTTCTTCAACATGTTGAAGACCAAGACATAAAAAAATTATTGGAAAATGCACTAAACTTAAGTAAAGAATTTCAGAAAACCATAAAAGATATTTTCATAAAAGAGAACTTTCCTATTCCACATGGTTTTACAAAAGAAGATGTTAATCTTGATGCTCCAAAATTATTTGAAGACGAGTTCTATGTACATTATTTAAGATATGTAACTAAAGTAGGACTTAGTCTTTACAGTGTAGGAATACCGTTAATGTATAGAGAGGATATAAGGAAATTTTCCCTTCATTGTATGGAATCAACTATAAAATTGGGGGAACAGATCAAAGATATTTCAATAAATAAAGGGTTGGTTATTAAATCGCCTATTATTCCGACACCACAAAAAGTAAATATAGCACACAAAAATTATTTAAAAGGTTTTATTGGAGATGTTCGACCTTTACATGCATTAGAAATTGCCCATTTATACGATAATCTAGAGACTAACGTGGCAAGCAAAGCCTTAGTAATGGCATTTAGTCAAGTGACAAAAACGAAAAAGATTCGAGAGTTATTTATAAAAGGAGAAGAACTTACTTATAAAGCGATTGAAGGCTATATAAAAAAACTTCACGATGATAACTTGCCTTCTCCGGAATTAATTGATCATTTAGTGACCACTTCAACATCTTCTCCTTTTTCCGATAAATTAATGGTATTTCATAAAATGGATATGTTTTCGATGAGAGTAAGAAATTTTGGAAATTCAGTAGCTGTAAACGGAAGGCGCGATTTAGCGCTAATGTATGCAAATTTTTTAAAGGATATATCAGGATTTGTTAATGATGCAGCTGATATCATGATAGAAAACGGATGGATGGAAACACCACCCGAAGCTGCGGATAGAGAAGACTTATCTTCAAAGTAGGGACTACACAGTTGTCAATGGTAGGCGGGCCGGGGGAGGCATTAAGGAATTGACAATGTCTTTATACGAAGACCCTCTTGGCACTCGAACAATCGTGTTTGAGTGCCAACCGGAAAGAGAGCCCCTTCACTTTCGTTTACCATACCTATTTTCTCCTAGCAGTATTCTGGACCATGCATTTGTCCTCTGTTTCCGCATTTCCTCATGCAACCGACAGGCTCGTTACCAAGCATGCCGTTTCGAACGGAGATTCCCTTTGCGTCTAGATGAGTAGCGTTTGCTACACTGTAAGAAAGCGACTTCTTGTCGCACCATAATTTGATTTCTCGGTAATAAAACTGAATATTAATAGCCACATCTAGAATTAGATGTGGCTATTATATGTACATAAAAGCCCCAATTATTAGCTTCTGTCTAACAATTGAAGTGCAGTCCAGCATGAAGGTAGTTTTCTCTGGTACTATTAAGAAATCCGAGCATAGATCCATGATTTGCGGATTATCTTAAAGATTCTGTGAATGAATTTGCATAATCAACAGCTTGATGTAAACTAGAAAAACTTTTGATACCTTTCACTTCTATGCCTAATCTGACCATGATTTGAGCAATTTCTGCACGCATTCCACTTATAATGACGTTAATTCCTAAAAGTTTTAGTGCTGCTATTACTTTGAAAAGTTGATCAGCTACCATTGTATCAATAATGGGGACGGCAGATAGATCAAAGATTAGCCATTTTAATTTGTACTCCTTTCCTTTATCTAAAGCATTTTCCATTAAAATCTGTGCTCTTTTTGTATCTAAATCGCCTACTAAGGGAAGAATTCCTATTTCTTCTGTCATGCGGACAACTGGAATAGAAAGTTCATCAATAGCATACTTTGCATGATTTATCTTTTCTGTATAACCTTTTACATATGATTTACTTACCCATTGAATAGCGTCATCCACAACAGTATTAAAATGAGAAGTTATGGAGTGAAAAGTATCTAAAGAAAATTGGTTATCTTCCCCTTTTTCTTTAATGATTTCTCCAATTTCATTTCGATAAAAACTAATTTCCTCTAAAGCAAGGTTTAATGGAAGACCATGATTCACTAATAGATCAGCTATGTTTTCTCCCCACTTTTTTATAGTATCGATAGCTACATCTTTTTCCATCAAAATGGATTCCCCATAAATTGTAATAAGATCAACGCGGAAATTTGTTAGCTCTGTATAAATATGATGAGTATCTGCAAGTTCTTGTCTTTTTGTTTCAGCTAAACCTTCTTTTTTTTCGAGGATTGTAGCTCTAATATCCTTTAAATCCTCACTTTGAACACTTTGCATAAATCTTAACTCCTTTGATATTGCTTATATAATAAAAACATTTTTCATTCTTTTCATCTTAATAAAAAACTCACTAATAGATGAATATTAGGACCCAGAAACAACACGTATTGATTGCTGAATTGCTTACCTCTTCCCCATATAGTGATTATGTAAACCAAATATGAATAAGGTATACATCAAACAACAGAAAGCAACTACTGTCTGAGCACCAGTAGTTGCTTTCAATTGTTTGGATGTTATGCAATTCGAATCTAAGGTTTGGTACCTTACAGTATCTTGATGAGTTTACTTCAGATATTAATTATTATTTATTTTTATAAATGATTAAATAAAAAAAACAAATCTTCAAAAAGATATGTTTCTTTTTACATTCCAATCCAACTTTTTTTGAAAAATAGTTTTGCTTATTATATCTTATGTAGTCAAATCTCCACTTTTCTTCAAAACCGATTATTTCCTTTTTTAATCTCTTCTGTAGATATACATTTTACAAGTTATTTACGATTAATTTTATCAAAAAATAAACAAATTACGTTTACCATTCTTCTAACGAAAAATATCAAAATAAATAGAAATATTGTCGAAATTTTGGCGTTTATACAGTCACTCGTACTACGTTTCAAATAAAAAAACACTGGGTATATAAAAAATATGGAATTAAATGTAAGGATATGTTTGCGTTTACTTCAATTTTAAGGAGATGGGAGAATGGGAATAACAAAAAGAGTTGTCGGAACTTTTTATTCGGAGCAAGAAGCGCTGTTCACAATTGAGGGGTTAAAACGTCAGGGATGTCGTGAAACAGATATAATGGTGGTAGCAAAAAATAGAAGTGATACTCTGCGATTGAGAGCTGAAACCGACGTGATGATAGAAGTCGGTACACCAGCAGTAAGTTCGTTAGCAGGTGTGATGATGGACAGTTTTCTCACCATGATGACAGGTGGAATGACTCCTGTTAAACAAGCCAGTGATCTAACTTCAAAACTTGTTAGAATGGGGGTTCAAAGTTCTACTGCGAAGCAGTGTGAAATGGATGTGAACAAAGGGAAAATTCTTGTTATGATTGATACAGAGGAAACTCAAACGATTCCTTCATATGATACGATTAGAGAGATTCAATACGAGAGTGAAGAACAAAAATCTGTCCAACTACGTGAAGAACAACTCGATGTAAGAAAAGAACGCGTCCAGATCGGTGAAGTACAACTTCGTAAGGAAATTGTGGAAGAACTACGAACTATCCAGGTTCCTGTTATCCGTGAGGAAGTCTATGTAGAAAGACGTCCGGTCATAGATGGTCAGTACGATGGCAGCCCATTGACAGAGAATGAAATCATCCGTATTCCTATTACAGAGGAACGAATTGAGGTGACGAAAAGACCTGTAGTCGTGGAAGAAGTAGTCGTTGGCAAGCGTAAAATTCAAGAGACAAAAGAAATGAAAGACACTGTTCGAAAGGAAGAAGCACGAATCGAACAATCAGAACTTTCTGACTCCGAAGTCTATCAAAACAGGACTAATTACGTGGACCAAAGTTATGCAGAAGTTGCTGCGGCACCTGCTTCTGACATTCCAAAAGAGGAAAAGGTTACACTTTCAACTAACAAGAAGCAGGAATCCCAACTTAAAGTGACAACTTCTCCTGTTGTGGAAGAGCTTCAAGAGGCTGCAGTCTCAGTAAACAATCAAAAGCAAGAAACTCAAGCTAAAGGTACCAATTCTCCTGCTTCTGAAGGGGAAAATAACAATGGAGCTTCAACAAACAAGAACAGGAAGAAGAAATAAAGTAAAGGCTCGTTATATTTTGTGGTAGAGGGAACTGTTGAGAAGGTTTAAGGAAAGGCTGCCCGTTTGGACTGGCAGCTTTTTTTCCTCATCTTAGTAGCTCTTTTTCATAAAGTAATTCTCTCTTTAACGTGTCAAAGTCTTTTTTAGCTACTTTTTCAATCTCACCAAATAATTCATCACCTTTGATTAATCCTTTTTCTTCTAGTACTTCTACTAACACTTTAAATCTTATCCTAGATAACACAACCTCATTTACGGCGTTAACCATCAACTTCTGATCTTCTGTAAGTTCTTTTTCTTTGGCTGGTTCTTGTTGTAACTTAATTCTAAATACGACTTTTGTGTCATCTGATATCTCTGCTGCTTGATAGAAAGTACTGTGTGAAATATTTTTCATTTTAAGTTTTTCATTTGTATCAACAATAGTAAGTTCAAAATTTGGGCTCTCAAAAAATAAGTCATATAAGTTATACTCTTTTTTTCCTATAACCGAAAATGCAAAACCAATCTTTTTTAGCTGCTCACCTGTAGTGGAATGTGTAATTGTTTTTTCTTCAAAATTTTCAACGTTAAATTCAATATTATTGATAATTAATTGTTCTAGTTTCAATTCAACCACCTCTTTATCTATATGAATACGACGAGTCTTAAAAGATTCCCTGTTTTCTCAAAATAAAAAAGAACACTGATGAATCAGTATCCTTAAAGGGAAATTTAATTAAATCTTTCTACTCTTGGTTTTCGATATTCTCTAATTGAGAAATAAGTCAATGTCTCTAATCTCCCAGACACTTTTATAGTTCTTTTACTGGTTACTATTTCTTTAAATTCAAACCAACCTTCATGGCTTGAAATTTATTGTTTTAAAACGTCTTCATTCTCAGCCTTAATAATAGCAGGTTTAGAGCTACCATTCTTTAAAAAAATCACCTGTTTTTCGTAAGTGCTTGCCACTGATGATACGTCATGGAATCAAAGAGCTCTAAACCTTATAGTATTGCTTATTTCTTAAATCAGTATTTCTATCAAAATAAAAAGCACCTCAATTAATAGATGCCTATCTTTATTATTCTTATTTTTCTTCTGTAACCATAAATTGTACCACATTATTTAAATTGATATGCACTAGCTCTTTTTCATTCGAAATGAATCTTTCATATTTTGTTATATGACTAATGACTTCTTTCTTTGATATGGCTTCAAATTTTAATTCCTTTGACCTGCCATTTATAAATTCAAAAATAACTTTAAATTTAAGCATAGGTGTAGCACCTCTTTATCTACTTATTATTCTTGTTTCATTAATTCTTCTTCAAAGAAAAAAGTACTTGGATATTTTTTGACCGTATAAGAGTATCTTTTCATGTTTTTTACATAATGACTTTTTAAGATTGTCACTAATTCATTCGATACTCTTATGTTTACTATTTCTCCATTAGTAAATGGTTTTACGCTCATGGCCCTCATCCTCTCTCGTATCAGAAATAATAAAATTTATCTTAAGACATAATTTAAATCTCTTAAGATTCTTTATTTTTACCCAGTTCTTTTGCCTGATATTTTTTTAGTTCTCCACAATCATAAGGATTAACAATTAAAGTTTCCGTGTGATTCTTATAATGGAGCTGAGAAAGGCTTACATCAATTCGTATAGATTTTCTGATATATGTGTTAAAAAAGTAAGCAACCTTTCTTCGATAGTTAGTTCACGAAGGGATAGTTGTATGTTGACACCTTACGGTGTGATAAACCTCAATACCTACTAATGAAGTACATAGTCATAAAACAGTAAGGGATTATTTTCTATACTTTTTTTCACGCCATACTGTTTCTTTTCTGCCTCTACTTCTCTTACGCTCCGTTTTTGCCTTTTCATTACGAAGTGGTGCCACTTCAGTTAATTGGACAGGAGCCATATTGGATTCTTTTGTTAAGAGCTTTAAAGTGGCTGACAATAAAGTAACAGAATCCACTTCTTCTAATAACTTTTCCGCCACAGGTTTATATTCCCCGAACTCTCTCTTGTCGATGGTGTTCAAAACGCGGTGTATGATTGCTTCCTGACTTCCTGCCATTACTTCACTAGAAGTGGGAGGCGATTGTCTAGACATCTTTGTTTTCGTAACATCTTCAATCACTTTTAAGTGATGACGTTCTCTCGAAGTTATAAATGTAACCGCCAATCCCTTATTACCTGCCCGTCCTGTTCGACCAATACGATGAACATAGCTTTCAGGATCCTGAGGAATATCAAAATTATAGACATGACTGACACCTGTAATATCAAGTCCTCTTGCTGCAACGTCGGTTGCGACCATAATCTCAATCGTATGATCCTTGAATTGACGAATCACATCGGCACGTTTTGATTGTGTAAGGTCTCCGTGAATGCCTTCTGCTGCATACCCACGTTTTTTTAGCCCTTCAGCAAGTTCATCCACACGTTTTTTTGTTCGTCCAAACACAATAGCAAGGTCTGGTGCTTGAAGATCTACAAGATTACAAAGAACATCAAACTTTCGATTATCTGGAATTTCCACATAACGTTGCTCAATATTCTTTACTGTTAACTCCTTCGCTTTTACTCTCACGAGTTCAGGAGTGTTCATAAATTTCTGGGCTAAACTTTGTACTTGCTTCGACATGGTTGCTGAAAATAGTAAGGTTTGATGGGGAGAAGAAATCCCACCAAGGATTGTTTGGATATCTTCAATAAAGCCCATGTTTAACATCTCATCTGCTTCATCCAGAACAGCCGTACGAATATGATTTAAACGAATCGTTCTTCTTTTCATATGGTCCATAAGACGTCCAGGGGTTGCCGAGATAATATGCGGTCTGTTCTTGAGGGCCTTGATTTGACGATTAATGTCCTGCCCCCCATAAATGGGTAATGTTTTAACTCCTTTTACCTGTCCAATTCGATTTAATTCCTCAGCTACTTGAATCGCCAGTTCACGCGTCGGCGCTAGAACGATTCCCTGAATCGCTTCTTCATCAAGCTCAACTCGCTCAATAAGGGGTATACCAAAAGCTGTTGTCTTTCCAGTCCCGGTTTGAGCTTGTCCAATTAGATCTTTACCCGTCATAGCCATTGGAATAGCTTCAGCCTGAATTGGCGTAGCCTCTTCAAAACCCAAGTTATGAATGGCCTTTTCAATGTCCTTACTTAAGTGAAAATCAGAAAAATTTTTCAACTGTTTCGTGCTCCTTCTTTTACTCAAATTCAGAAATGAGAAAAGTACTCTTTAACCAGAGATGTTACTTATTCATTCCTGCGTATTGTAAATCAGTGTTATTATCAATGGAAGTCTTGTTCTAACTTATCTGTACAAGACGAATTCATGCCTTATTTTATCCGCGCTTCCGTGTATTTATAAATTCTTATAGGATCTATAAAATGCGGTTTAATTTAGAAAGATAGGGGTCCTGATATCTCTTTTTTAAAAGGTAAACTATTTAGAAGGAATGATGTAGTTAAGTATTATAACCATAGGAAGAAAGGTCAAGAACCCTTACCTAAAGAACGAACAGAAATTTGGGAATATCAATCAGAAGAGTCTAATGGTTGGATGAGAAAAAACTTCTCTTATGAAAATCATCAAAAGTGTCCTTTATGTGGTCATAAAATGAGAGCTCGAGAACGGTTTTTAGATGAGTCTCCTAATCCCCATTAAAAATAATTCATACCCACATTTTTGTGTAAATCACCAAAAACTTCTGATTTTTTTAACTACAATTAAACTCTTTAACAAATTGATATCCTTATTTGCTTTATATTTCCAGTGTATGTTTTAACTAGTCTACATCTTGTACCGTTCGTTTTGTCTAAAAAACCAGACTTTTAAGTCTGGTTTTTCTAGCTAGTGGAATTAAAAGTAAAAAAGACTCCCAGGTGGAGTCTTTTTACTCATTTTGATTATGCTACTTTATGAACGTTAGCAGCTTGTGCTCCACGTTGACCTTGTTCGATATCAAACGTTACTTTTTGACCTTCGTCTAACGATTTAAAGCCTTCACTTTGAATAGAGCTGAAATGTACGAATACATCGTCTCCGCCTTCGATTTCGATAAAACCGAAGCCTTTGTCTGCATTAAACCATTTCACTGTACCTTGTTCCATAATATTGCCTCCTAGTGTGGAATACTCCACACTTATATTACTACCCTTGTCCAACCATACTATCTTAAGATGAAAATTTCTATGGAAGAGATTTCTCTTCTCTTAATCCTACACCGAACAAAAATAATTAACTTAATCGTAACATATAAAACCGAATATAGCAAATACAGGAAAAATGACCCTTTCAAGCGTGAAATCCTATTGTAAAAAGATTAATTTAAGATCTACTAGGAGTAAATAAATTCAATTGACTTTCCACATATGTAGCTTACATACAAAATAGTAAGCGTGTTAAGAGCCCTGCTGTTTTTGTGTAGATGAAATTTTTTATAAAATGGATATCTTGGGTACAATACAGGGTATATACGTGGTAGAGGGGGGATCGTTTGAGACTGAAGGATGGAGACTTTTATACAGATAGTAGAAACGGTAAGGTATATAGATTAAATGAAGATGACAAGGGCAGCTGGTATGTGAGTACGCATGAAGATAATGATAAACTGTCTAGAACATCGGGGCGTGATATGATGAAATTGTTAAAGAGTTTTTATACCAAAATGAACAAAAGTTGAACATTCATAGCTCTGAAAAACTACCGGCCCTAGTCATCATTTAGAGGAGGTAGTTTTTTGTTCGCAATATATTTAAAAAATAGTGGCTCAAAACCTGTTGAAAAGGTACAGGTTTATGAGCACCATTACATAGCTAGGACTGAAATAATGCTAATGCTTTAATGAAACTGAATTTTTTCACACCCTTTTCCTTTTATTAAGAAAATACATTCACACATGTATGACAATTGTCATATTAACTACTTGACGTTTATATCTTTTAATACCAGCTACTATGTTCTACTATAAATGTAAAGAAGAGCTGTATATTAAATATGGTAAAGATGTAAGGAGGAACACATGAGCAAACAAAAAACGACTGAATTAAGAAAAAATGTAGCACCTTTTGAAAAATCCAATACGAAATCGAGTATAAAGCAATTAAT